>NZ_CP108117.1:0-84297 GCF_045206365.1 Streptomyces sp. NBC_00212 | reverse complement strand
GGTCGGACGCGGACCCTGCGGGCGCCTCGGCGGCGGGGGCTTCTTCCCCGCTGGAGGGCTCGCGCTGCGCGATGCCGCGGGCCTCGGCCTGAATCTCGTGTTCATCGGCGATGGTCTTGCGCAAGGCGGCGATCTGCTCGCGCAGGGCGGTCAGTTCCTCGCTGACCTCCTCGGCCGCGTCGTTGGCGTTGTTGACGCTGGCGGCCCGCTCTTCTCGCTCGGCGAGGGCGGCCTCCTTCTCGTTGGCGACGACCAGCTTGCCCAGGGCCCGCTCCTCGCGCTCCTTGGACCGCGCCTGGATGCGGTAGGGGTTCTCGTCCTTGGGCCGCAGGTTGGCTTCGATCTCCTCGCGGCGGCCGCGCATGGACGCGGCTGACGTGTCGAGCTTGTCGAGGTCGTCGTCCAGGTGGTTGAGGAAGTGCTCCAACGACTGGATGGCACCGCGCCCGTTGGACTGGGTGACGGAGGAGGCCTGCCACTGCGCCCGGTCCTCGCGCTGGCCGATGGGTACGACGTAGCCCCAGGCGAAGCGCAGCCGCATCTGACGGCGGCCGCTGGCCCCGTAGGCGACTTCCGCGTGGAAGTCCTGCCCGCCGAAGGTGCCGACCGGGACGCGCTCACCGGGCCGGATCGACTGGTCCCCGGCGATGGCGACCATCCGCGCCCCCAGCGCGTTCGCGGCCGCGTCGCGGCTGCGGTAGGTGGCGTCGTCCACGGTCATGGCGAAGGCGTCGCCGGTGGTCGGGCGGCGGTTCGGAGCCGCCTCCCGCATGCCCTCCCGGGCGATGTCCGCGCGGGCGAGGAAGTCGTCGATGTCGCCGAGCTGTTGGCTGCGACTGTCCTGCTGGCGGTCCCAGCTGCGGGCCAGGCCCTGGAGCCGGGCACGTTCGGCCGTCGCTTCGGCCAGTTGCAGGATCGCCGGGTCCCCGGAGGCGAGCGCGGCAAGCATGCCGATGTTGATGGCGTCGGCGCCGATGTCCTCGATCTCGCGGGCACTGAAGTCCTTGCGCTGGATCTGGCCGATGAAACGGGCCTTGCGCGCCAGGGTCGTCAGCCGGAACTCATCGAAGGTCCGCTCGGTGATGTAGTACAGGATGCGGACGTCGTCGGGGGTGTTCGCGATCCACGGCGCGTTCAGGTTGCCGCGGCGCTCGATCCGGCCGTCGCGCTGGGCCATGTCCGCCGGCCGCCACGGGTACGACAGGTGGTGCAGCGCGGTGGCCCGGTCCTGGATGTTGGTTCCGGTGCCCATTTTCTGGGTGCTGCCGATCAGGACGCGGACGCGCCCGGAGCGGCAGTCGGCGAACAGCTTCTCCTTCTTGCGATCCGTGCCCGCCTCATGGATGAAGCGGATCGACTCGCGCGGCATCCCCTTCGCGACCAGTTCGTCGCGCAGGTCCGCGTACAGGTCGGCGGCGTGCTTGGCGGTGCTGCCCGGGGTGCCCTCGTCCAGGAAGACGAGCTGGAGGCCGCCGCGCAGTTCCTGCGGGGTCGGGTCGTCCCCGGAGACCGGGTAGACGATGTCCCTCGTCTCCTGCCAGATCTCCGCGATCTTCTCGGCCGCGTACGGGATCTTGCTGCCCATCTCCTTGCTGCCGCCGAGGCTGCGCATGTCGACGGCGGCCGCGTCGGCGAGTTCGGCGACCTTGGTCATGTCCAGCACGCGCCCGCCGTACGTCGGGTCCTCGCTGGTGATCTGCTCGGCGGTGACGCTCAGCCCGAGGTTGCGCAGGGCTTGGGTGGCGTCGACCAGGTCCAGGTCGACGGAGGCGCGCAGGCCCTCACCGAGGGCCTTGAGAACGCCGCCGGGCTTGCGCACCCACGGCTGGTGGGGCAGTTCCTTGATGAACTGCCGCTGCGCCGGCGTGGGCGGGATGAGGACCGTCTCGCCGCGCTGGCCGTCCTCGTTCTCCCGTACGGGCGGGGTGGGCAGATCGAGGTCTTCGGCCATCTGCACGTCGGCGAACGTGCGGTACGCGCCCATCAGTTCGGGCACGTTGAAGAACCGGGCGAAGCGGGCCTTGTACTTGTAGCCGTCGCCCTTGGGGTCGGGCTCCAGGTTGGAGACGACCTCACCGAAGGTGGCGGCCCAGTTGTCGAAGGCGTCGAGCCCCATCTCGTCCAGGAGCTGCGGGGCGAGGTAGCGCTTGAGGACGTAGGCCTCGGTCACCGAGTTGGCGATCGGAGTGCCGGTGGCCAGAGTCGCCACGCGCTCGGAGTCGTTCGTCTCGCGCAGCCAGGACAGCACCATGTGCAACTTGGTGGCCTTCGCCGAGCCCTGGATCGCGGCGCCGGGGATCGCCGAGACGGTGCGCAGATTTTTGTACTCGTGCGCCTCGTCCAGGAACAGATAGTCGACGCCGGTGTCTTCCAGGAAGACGCCGTTGTCGTCGCCCATGGCTTCGATCTGCTGCTGGAGCTTGGCCTCGGCGTTGGCCAGGGACTCCTCGATCTGCTTGACCGTGTTGCGGTGCATCCCCGCCTCGGCGGCGACGTCCAGTTGCTCGCGCAGCGAGGCCAGTTCGCGGTCGAGGTAGGAGCGCATGTTCTCCGGGCGCAGCGGCACCCGGTTGAACGCCTCGTGCGTGAGGATCACGGCGTCCCACTCGCCGCCCGCGATCCGGCCCATGAACTTCGCGCGACGCTTGACGCTCAGGTCGGACGCCGAGATCGCCAGGATCTTGGCGTTGGGGTAGAGCTGGCGGAACTCCCTGGTCCACTGCTTGAGCATGTGATTGGGCACGACCAGGGCGGGCTTCTTCGCCAGGCCGGTACGGCGCAGCTCCATCGCGCCGGCGGCCATCGTCGCCGTCTTGCCCGCGCCGACGACGTGCGCGAGCAGCGCCGTCGGCTCGTGCACGATCCGGCGGATCGCCGCGTTCTGGTGCTCCTTCATCGTCCAGTCGCTGATCAGCCCGGGCAGGCTCAGCGCCGTGCCGGAGTACTCCGGCATCACCAGGTTGTTGAACAGCTGGTTGTAGGTCGTCGCGAGCCGGGCCGCCCGGGTCGGGTCGTCCCAGACCCAGTCCTCGAAGGCCTCGGCGATGAGCTTGGCCTTCTCCTGGGCTTCGTCGGTGGCGGCCTTGTCGACGTAGGTGCGGCCCTCTCGGTCGCGGTAGGTGACCTGGATGGTCGACTCGGTCTGCCGCAGCAGCGAGGTGAACAGGTCCTGGGTGGGCCGGGAGCCGGTGCCCCACTCGGTCCGGGCCAGGTCGCCGTTCTTGGCGCCGCGGACCTCCCAGATGGTGCCGCCCGCGTGCACGACGCTGGCGTCCTCGAAGCCGAGGTGGGCGAGGAAGTCGTTGTAGACGTCGACCGGAATCCAGGGGGCGCCGATCTTCGCCTTGATCTCGGAGGGCGCCAGGTCGGCGGGCTGGACCCGTTCCAGGGCGGCGACGTTGGCCTGGAACGTCGGGTCGTCGGCGACCCGCGCCCGGGCGGCCGCGAGCTTGGTGCGGACGTTCCCGGACAGGTAGCGGTGGCTCGGCTCCCAGACGTCGCCGTTCTCCGGGTCGCGCTGCTCGGGGTCGCGGTAGGCGAGCCCGGCGTCCGCGCACTGCGCGGCCACGCTCTCCTCGTCCGTGCCCAGCAGGCTGGCTACGCGGCCCATGTCCAGGCGGCCGCCGTCGTACTCCATCGCCAGGGCGATGGCGTCCTCGTGGCTGTTCGCCCTAACCGGCAGGGTGCGCGGCTCCAGGACGCGGGTCAGGAGCACCTTCTGCTCGGTGCCCTTGCCCGTCCGGTCGTCCCACTCCTCCAGGCCGAACAGCAGCGAGGCGTCCGGGTCGTCGTCGATCCAGGCGAACGCGGTGCGCGCCTTCCAGGCCTCCGGGACGTCCTTGAAGCCCTGCGCCGTGGCCTGCTCGCGGGCTCCGGGCGGGGTGAACTTGTAGTGCTGGCGGGGCTTGGTCAGCGGCGGGTGGCTCGTGCGGTAGTCCCGCCAGGCGACCCGCAGTTCGGCGCGGAGCCGGGCGAGCTGCGGGGTCTCGCCGGGTTCGGGGGTGTCGGCCTCCGCCGCGTACAGGTCCAGGGTCAGGCCCTTGAGGCGGATGAGCTGGACCAGCTGGGCGCGCTGGTCGGGGTGGACCTCCAGCAGGGCGGGGCGGCCGCCGTCGATGATGGTCGGGTTGCCCTCGGCATCAAGCCCGAGCGCGCCCTCGGTGCCGCCGGTGACGATCCTCTGCACCGGCTCGGTGCGCTGGTCGGCGGCCGCGGTCAGGCCCGCCGCCCGGGCCTCCACCGAGATGGCGGCGGCCGCGGCCGCCAGCGCCTGGGCCGGCGCCTGGTCGGTGCGGCCGACCACGGTGACCTCCGGGCCCCATGCCCGGGAGCCCGCGCACAGGTCGCCGAGCACGTACTCGGGGTGCGTGTCGAAGTACGTGTTCACCGCGAGTTCGTCGTCGTGGCCGGGCAGCACCCGCTTGCTCGCGGTCAGCCATGTCCGGTCCCCCGGCTCCTCGCCGTCCATCCGGCGCCGCAGGAACAGCACATCGGTGACCACGTCGGTCCCGGCCGCCGCGGCGTGCGCCCGGGCGGGCAGGCGGACCGCGCCGACCAGGTCACCGAGCCGGTACATGCGCTCACGCGCGTCCGGCTTCTCCGCGTCCAGGGTGTACCGGGAGGTGATGAGCGCGACGACCCCGCCCGGGCGAGTCGCGTACAGCGACTTCAGCACGAAGTGGTCATGGATGGACAGCTTCAGGTCGGGGTTGTGGACCTTGTCGAACCGCTTGTACCGGCCGAACGGCACGTTGCCGATGACAGCATCGAAGCCGCCGTCGGCGAGCGGGACCTCTTCCAGGCCACTGGTGATGATCTCGGCGTCCGGATACAGGCGGCGGGCAATCGCCGCGGTAGTCGGCTCGACCTCCACACCGGTCATCCGCACCGGCTCACGCAGCAGCAGCGGGGCGGTACCGATGAAGTTGCCGCTGCCGCTGCCGGGTTCCAGGACCCGGCCGCCGGCGAAGCCCAGGTCGCGGACCGCGCCCCAGATCGAGCGGGCCAGATCATGGTCGGTGTAGTGGGCGTTGATGGTGTTGCGGCGGGCCGCCGCCCACTCTTCCTCGGTGAACAGGGCCCGGACCTGCTCGCGCAGGTCACTGACGGCATCCCAACGCGCGGCGGCCCGCTCGAAGGGCTCGTCCGCGTCGAACACGGCGCGCACCGGCCGGGGGTTGAAGACGACCGGCAGGGCGCCCCAGCCGGACCAGCGCGCCAAGACCTGCTGTTCCGCTTCGGTGGCCGGGCGCTGCTCGCGCTCCAGGACCCGCAGCGCCTCCAGGGCCGCCAGGTTGGCCCGGGCCCGCTCCGCCTGCCCCGAGGGGGCCAAATCCCGCTGACTGTCCGGGCGAAAGCGGGGCGGGGCTACATCTCCCGGTGCTCCGTCCCCGGCTCCTTCTCCAGCCAGATCTCCTCCGCGTACACCAGCTCCTGCGCCTGCGACCGCGTCGCCCGCCGGGCCGCCCCCCGCTGCTCCATCGGGAGCTTCTGGAGCAGTTCGGTCGCCAGCGTCCCGATCTGCTCCGTCACCCGCAGGTCCAGCTCCTGGAAGTACGCCTCCTGCCGCTCCGGGCTCCCCAACGCCTCCAGGGCCTGCGGCCGGTACGTCTGCCAGTACTCCCGAGCCGTCTGCCCGTGCCTGCTCAACTGCGTCACTGCGGTTCTCCTCACCGTCGCGGAGCGTCGGCTCCGCTCCCCCGATACTCATGCGCGTTCTCCCCCGTGGTGCTGGTAGGGCACAGGCCTGCGACCCCGCCCGGCACGCCGTCACCACGAACGGGACCAGGACTCCCCCGGCCTCGCCCGGATGTCCGACAGCGGCCGGACATGATCCATCCTCTTTGACCCTACGACTCACCAACAGCGGATTTCCCCTGCCGCACCGGCAGTTGACTCACGACGCCCCGCGTCACGGCCACAGCAGCAGGTCCCGCAATTATCTGGCTACATTTCCTCCATGGCGATGATGAGGATGAAATTCCACGTGGCGTTGACCGAGGACGCCCTGAAGGGGCTCAACGGGAACCGCAAGGCCGAGCGGGACCGCGAGGAAACATGGGTCGCCGAACGCCGGCGGGAGCTCCTCGTCCCCGGCATGCCCCGGCGCGCGGCTGCCGCCGTCCGGCGCGACATCCGGGCCCAGGTCGCCCAGAAGCGGCGCACCGGTGAGTTCGGCGGCACCCGGGACGACATCGTCACCCGTGCCGTACGCGAGGAGTTGCAGGCCCGCGGGCTGGACCGCAAGTGGCCGAAGCCGCCGGACGGCGCACTCGAAGGACCAGGCCGCCCCATGGGCACACCCCCGAGCGCACCCATGGGCGAGGGCGGATACACCCATCGCGTATCGGTGAACCTGCCCCTCACCCTCGGTGAGACCGTCCGCCGCGCCGCGTACTGGACCAGCAAGGCCGCCGTCGAAGCGCTCCAGGAGTGGGCCGACCGTTGGGGCGACGGAGCCGACGTGGCCCTGCGGGAGGCCGAGCGCGATGGCGTCCCCGCCGAACTCGCTCTCATGTCCGCCGCCGGGAGGCCGTCCGCCCCACAGTCTGCGCTGGAGATCCGTGACCGGCTTCGCCAACAGATCCTCACCACAGGGGACTTGATCCGCGCCGCTGTGGACCGGGCTACGGGTGCAGGTCAGCCTGAAATCCCCGACCGGGCCTGAGAGTAGAAACAACTGTTTCCAAGTCGTTCGATTTCACTCGAACGCCCTTCATTGCTGCGGCAAGCCGCGATGCGCGTCCACACCCCCAAACGTCTGGCAAGCTGTGCGCGATCCGAGTAACCGCCCATCGCGCGGTGAAATCAACGGAAGGCCTCGGAATGAGCACATCCACAACCCTCTCAACGGCCATCGCCACGGTCGATCACGCCGTAGCCAGAACGGCGAAAGTGATCGTCGTCATCCAGCAGAAGGGCGGCGCAGGCAAGTCCACCATCGCCGTCAACACGGCAGCCTGTGCAGGCCGGTCGGCCGTGGTGTCCAACGCGGACGAGTCCGCAGGCGCCCCCGTCGTCGCGGCCGGCATCGACGTCCAGGGCACCCTGGAGAAGTGGTGCGCGGGCGTACGCGAGGAGGCCCTCCCGTTCGATTTCGTCGTCACCAAGAGCAAGCTGGACATCCTGCCCGACATCATCAACGACCCGGATCGGCGCCGGATCATCGTTGACACCCCCGGCTTCCTGGACGTCGACCCCGACGCCGAATGGGGAGCCGACCCTCTCGGCGAGAGCCGGACAGCCGACGCCCTGCGCGAGGTACTGGACGTTACCGACCTGGCGATCGTCCCGATCACTCCATCAAAGATCACCTGGGACGAGTGCGAGTACACGATCGAGCGCGTACTCAAGCCGCGCGGCATCCCCTTCCTGGTCGTGATCAACATGCACGACCCTGGCAAGGACAAGTTCGAGACGCAGCTCAACAAGGTCAAGGTGTGGATTGACGAGCGGAACTATCCGCGGGTGACCGACCCGATCCGCCGGTACACCATCCACGAGCACGCCTACGAAAACGGCACTTTGGTCACCGAGTACAAGATGTCGGGTACGGCCCTGAAGGCGCGTGAGGACTTCATGCGCGTGGCCCTGACGATGGAGCAGATGCTCTGATGGGTAAGGCGATCAACGTCGGCGGAGCTCCGGTCGCCCCGGGGCGACCGAACAACGCAATCGAGCTGGCTCGTGTACTCGGCGACTCCGCGAAGCTCCCCACGAAGCAGCTCACCGACACTCCGGCGCTCATCGCGCAGGAGCAGGACATGTTGGTCAAGTGCGAGAGCGCAATCGAGAACCTGCGCTTCGCCTTCTGGGCCGCTGGAAAAGCGCTTCAGATCGTGCGCGACGCCCGCCTGTACCGGGCGCGGTTCGAGACCTTCGAGGAGTACACCCAGGCCCGATGGGACATCACGCCGCAGTACGCGGGCAAGCTGATCCGCACCTGGCGAGTGGCCGAAGCACTGTTCCAGGCCAGGCCAGGGGGCGGTTTGGAAACAATTGTTTCCACGAAACTGGGGTACGGGCACGCGTGGGCACTGGTACCGCTGGTCGAGGAGCACAGCGTGCAGGCGGCCGTCTACCTGTACCTGGGACTCGTGAAGGTCAAGGGCTCAAGCATCACCGCCGCGCTCGTCCAGGGCGCCGTGGAGGCTCTACCGAAGGCCGCCGCCGGACAGAAGGCTAAAACCGAGGATGCGGTGATCGCCTACCTCGCCTCCCTGGAGGACGAGACGCGCTCGATTGCAACGGCCGACCCCGCGAAGGCTGTGCGAGCCCTGTCGAAGGCCGCGAGAACCTTCGACACGGGCACCGTCCGCGCCGCACTGGAACACGACCCGAAGCGCGCCCAGACCGCAGTGAAGTCCCTGATCGAGGTCCTGTCCTCGGTCAGCGGAGTGAAGGTCGCGTTCCTAGAGAGCGAGTCCGACGTCGAGGACTCCGAACTTGAAAGCGGGATCACCGACTCGGACGAAGGCTCCGAAAGGAGCCCCGAGGAGGAAGCCGCGGCGGCCTCGGTCGCGTAACTACCCCTGAACGCAAAGAAGCGGGCCCCGTCCGAGGACGGGGCCCGCTTCTTGTTCTCAGCTCAGGTTCCGCGCACAGCCGCGGTGAACAACTTGGGCGGTTCTCCTGCCGGTCAGACGACGAGAGCGGCGAGCAGGGCGGCGCCGAGAGTGACGAGCGATACGCCGGTGGTGATCCCGGCGAGGCGTAGGCCCGCGTACTTGCGGCGGGCGATCTGCGAGAGGTGGATGACGTGGGTCACGCGGTCATCCGGGGTCTGGAGATCCTTCACCAGGTCCTCGGGCGTGCACAGCGACCAGTAGAGGAAGCTACCGCGTGCGGCGCCGGGGAGGCGCGGGTGGACGACGACGAGCACGACGAGCATGGCGGCGATGAGGCCGACGGCGCCGGCGCCGACGAGGATGCCGACGGCGGGCGGTAAGTCGTGGCCCGGGACCACTGCGACGAGCGCGGCGAGCGGCAGGGAGAAGCTGGTGAGGAGGACGCCGGACTTGGCGTCCGTGCGGGAGATCTCGGCGAGGATGGTGGCGTTGGCCGCGTCCAGGCGGGTGTCGAGGCTGTCGGGCGTGGTCATCGAATTCCTTACCATGGTTGCTGGGCTGGATAGGGAGCAGGGGCGGCCGTGTATCCGGCCGCCCCCCGCGTCGGTGATCAGTCGACGTTGCGCTTGACCTGGAGTGCTACGCCGCGGCGCCGGTATCGACGTCGAACAGGCCGATCTGCATCTCCGTGAGTTCCTGCGAGCGCTGTTCGTTGACACGGGCCCGCTCGGCGGCGAGTGCGTCCCGCCAGCAGGGCCAGCACCAAGGCCGCAGTTCCTCCAGTGGCGCGGCCGCATTCTGCATGTCGGTGGCGTGCAGGGTCTGTGGAGCGGCCAGCAAGGGCTTGTTCTTGCCGCTGCTCGTGGCGTTGCACTGCTCGCCGTCGCCGCCCGTGTGCGTCTTGCCGCAGGCGCCGTGGCAGGCGCAGTGCCCGCCGTGGAGTTCGAGGACGGTGGTCAGGACGTTGTCGGGTCGCTTCATCGTTCCCCTCAGCGGTCGAACCGGTTGTCGGTGCGGGCGATGACGCCGCGGGTGTGGGTGGTGATCTCGGTGTTGTCCTGGATGACCGTGCCCTCGTAGTGCTGGTGGATCACGGGCGGGGCGGCCTGCACGACCTCCTTGGCCCGGCGGACCAGACGGCAGAGAGCGAGGACGACGACCGTGGGAGCCCCGAGGACGATGCCGCAGACGACCGGGTCGGCGTACTGGGACAGGTACATCAGGATTCCGGCGGACACGCTGACCATGGACACCGATCCTGCGCCAGCGAGCATGAGGACGCTGGCATCGGTAGCGCCCTGGCTCATGGGCGCCCGACCGGGCTGCGTCTCGGGCGGGGCGGTGCCGACGGCGGGGGCGGGAGATACGTCCTTGTAGAAGGTGGCGACGGGAGCGTTGTGGCTGTACCACTCGGCGATGAGGCGGGCGCCTTCGGCCTCCGCCTCGGCTTCGCTGAGCGCGCGGCCGGCGGGGCGGTCGGGGTGGTTCACTGGGATGGCTCCTTCGATGCGTTGGGGGAGTGGGTAGGGGACCGGCCGGTCTTGACGGAGTAGCCGGTCCCTGCCGTTTTCTGGGGTCAGGGCAGGCGGTAGACGCCCTTGCCGAGCGCAACGAGACCGCCCTCGTTGGCGAGCGCGCTGACCTCGTTGTTCACGCTGCGGGTGGCGGGGCCGCCTTCGGTGCCGCAGCCGACGGCGGTGCGGATCTCCTTGAGCGCCAGGCCTTCGGTGTGGCCTTGAAGCGCGGCGAGAATCCGCTCGCGGATCGTCGGGGCTTTCGCCTTGGCGGCCGCCATGGGCGACGGCGCCTCAGGGAGCTCCTCGGCCTTCTGCTGCTTGGACTTGTCGTCGGCCTCCAGGAGGTCCGTGATGCGCTCCAGTTCGCTGTTATTCATGTCGATCCCACCCCGGGAGGGCCGCGACGGGCCGCCTGCGGCCTTTCCTGCCTCCTTGGCGGCCGAGGTGCCCCGACGGGCGTACGCGGCGCCAGCGGCGCGGGCTTCGCCCGGGGTGAGCGTCGGCATCGGGCGGCCGTCCATCAGTTCTTCGAGCTGGGGGTAGAGGCCGTTGACCTTCTTCAGGACGAAGGTCCGGAACAAGGTCGCCTTGCCCTCCGTGATCAGCCAGCCCATGCCGGGGGTCGGCACGCCCTCGGTGGCGGCGGTGCCCTCGAACAGCTCCTTGGCCCCGGCGCCCTCGTAGATCCGCTCCGGGATGGGGGAGACATGCGCGCCGATCGGCGCGATGCCATCCAGGCCCATGCCCTGGGTGGACGAGGAGGCGGTGCGCAGCAGGAAGACGTGGCCTTCCTTGCCCTTCTCGCGGATCTCGTGGTTGTCACCGAGTTCCTTGAGGTGGAGGGACTGCACCGCGAGGTCGACGCCGATGCCGACCTTCTGACCGGTCTTTTGGAGGTCGCCGATCATCCAGGCGGCTTCCTTGCGGACGTCCTGGTCCAGGCTGCTTAGCAGGCGGTTGATCTCGTCGCCGGTCCACTGGATCAGGCGCCACTGGCCGTGGAAGTCGAAGTCACCGCGGCCGCGCGAGTGGGCCTCGCGGTACTCCTTGATCGCGTGCAGCGCGCGCAGTTGCTGCATCGTCTCCTGGGGGCCTTTGGCCATCCAGTCGATGCGGCCTTCCATCTCCGGCATCGACATGCCGCCTTGGACGTCGGCCATCCAGGAGATGACGCCCGAGATGCGCTGTGCGGCGCCGAGGATGCGCATCAGCCCGGACTTGCCCGCGCCGGTGGTCCCGGCGGTGATGCCGTGCTGGGCGCGGCCGGTGTCGAAGTTGAACAGCTGGATGCGGGCAGCGCTCCCGTCGTGGGCGACGCCGATGGAGATGCGCCCGCGGTCGTCCATCGTCAGGTCCTCGACCGTGGGGGCCCGGACGTGCAGGAGGGGGTTGGCCCGGTAGATGTAGACGACCGCTTCACGCGGGCCCGCACCCTCCATGACGAGGCGGGAGATGTCGTCAATGCCGAGCGCGGAACACAGTTCCTCGTGGTTGACGCGAAGCCTCTTGGCGCGCGGGGCGGCGACCCGTAGCCGGATCTGATCCTCGCCGATGCTGTACGCGACCAGGTCGACGCCGGGGGCGGCACCGCCGGTGCAGTTCACGTATTCGGCCCAGATGCGTTCCAGGGCGGCGCCAGGGTCCTCGGCCTCCACCTCCAGGGCCTCCCGTGCACGCCGGGCCGCGGCGAGGCAGGGCGCGACCTGGATGGCGAGGCGGCCCGGGCCGTACCCGTCGACCGCCGCGGTGCGCACCTCGTCGACCGGAACGTCGAAGACTCCGGCGATGGCCCGCTCGTCTACGGTGCGCGGTACGGCGTGGCCGGCGGGGGCCAGGACGATCGCCTCAAAGTCCGGCTCGTTGGGGTCGTACTGACGGATGCCCTCCAGGGTGGTGTCCCCGGTGGCCTGCGCCCGGGTCCACAGGGCCCGCATGTGGTCGGCGAAGGTGACCGGCTCCGCGTCTACGGCTTCCGGCTCCCCGGCGAAGACCGGGAGGTTGTCGACGGCCCGCTGCACGCCCTTGGAGCGGGTCCAGGGCGCCATGGGGATCATCACGGCCGTCCAGGCGGCCGCGCCCAGCATGGGCCACCCGTTGGGGTAGTCGAAGACCGGGACGAGCAGGCCGCTGGTGTAGGCGGCCGTCCAGCCGAGCACGGGCAGGGCCCGCAGGGACGAGGTGAGCCGCCGCGTCCAGTCGTCGGTGTCGCTGAGTTTCCACAGGCCGACGCCGGTGAGGGCGCCGGTGGCCAGGGCCGCGCCGTGCGCCCACCACGGAATGTCCATCTGCGGGCCGACGGCGGCCCAGGAGCCGGCGGCGCCGTACACGGTGCGCTCCGCCCATGCGAGGCGGCGGGCGGTCTTACGGGTCAGCCCCCGCTCACCGGCGGCGGCATCGGCCTTTACGACGTCGGTCGTCGTCATCGTCATTTCCCCTCCGGGAGGAAAGAAGAAGGGGAGGGGCCCCGGCGAATTCGCCGGGGCCCCTCCCAGGGGCTTTCCACCTGGCGCTTTCGCGTCCGGGCGGCTACTCAGTACTTGACTTCGTTGAATCCAGGCTTGGGCTGCTGCACGCCCATGGCCTGCACAACCTCGTAGCCTCCGCGGTATTCGCTCTCGTGGGCGTCGTTGAAGCCCTGAGCGTCCATCTGCATCGCGTCGGCGGCATCCACCAAGTCGCCCGAGGCTTCGGCGACTTCCCGCAGCGAGGTGGCGCCCTCCATGATCAGGGCGGTGAATCGCGGATCGACTTCCGCCGCGTCACACATCTCCGACATGTTGCTCGCCTTATCGGCATTGCGGCGAAAGAGCGCCTGGAGAATCCAGATCTTCTCTTTGAGCCACAGCGCCCGCGCGGCGAGCGTGGTGACGGCGAGACCGAGGCTGAGGAAGCCCAGGTTGCTGTCGGGGATCGACGGGAGGTTGTCGCTGCTGTCAGGGACCGCGGGGACGTAGCTCTCGCGGGGGACGATCTCCCCGGACACGACCTGACCGGGCACGATTTCTCCGGACACGGGGCGACCTCCTAGTTCTCGTTGTGTACGCGGGCGGCCGGGGTGCGAAGGCCTGCGTCCGCGGTCGCCTGGGTGAGCGGCCGGTACGCGTCGTCCATCTCGGTCTTCGCGGTCTCGCAGGTCTCGGCCGCGTGGAGCGACTTGACCGACATCTTCTCGGCCTTGCGGGAGAGGACCTCCATCGACTCGGAGAGCTTGCGCATCGCCCGGGCGGTGATGGTGCCGATGATGTTGTGCTTGGCGGCCAGCCGGGCGGCCACCTCGTCCAGCGCGTACATCAGCTCCTTGGCCGCCGCGGCGAGGAGGAGGCATTCGTCGTGCGCGGCGAAGGCCTCCGAGACCACCTTGTCCAGGAACTCGGTGACGTCATCGAGCGTCACCTCCGTCGCATGTTCCGGGTTGATGCCGTCGTCCATCGCGGTCGTGACCGCCCCGGACTTCACAGCGGGCGAGTTGCCCACGGGCGCCTCCTTCGTGATCGTGGTGGGGCTGCCGGTGCCGGCGGGGAGGCCGCGGGCCCCGGTGGTCAGGGGCTCGCGCGAGGAGGCCTGATAGCCGGGCGGGAAGACCTGTTCCGCGATCCACACCTCCTGTTGCTGCGGGTCGGTGTCCCGCATGGAGTCGTAGGCGCTACGCCGTTCCCCGCGCGGCGGCGGGGTGTAGAACTCCCAGCCGCTCCCCGGGGAGCCGCCGGTGTCCTCCGCCTTGGCCCGGGCCCGTTCGCTTGCGCGCCGGGCCCGCTCCTTGCGGCTGGCCTTGCGCCGGGCGGCGGGGCCCGTGCCCGAGGCGGAGCCGCGCGCCCTCTTCTTCGACTTCGGCTTCACCCGGGCCTTCTTCTTCCTGCCGGGACCGGAGGCCTTCGCGCCGCCAGCGGACTTGGGCTTCTTGGTCAAGTCCACCTTGGGCCCCGTGCCGGTCGCGGAACCGCCGACGGGCTTGGACTTCTTAATCAAGTCGACCTTCGGCGCGGCCCCCGGCTTCTTCGTGAGGTCCACCTTCGGCCCGGCCGGTGTAGTCCCGCCGCTCTTGCCTCCCTTCTTCTTGGACTTCTTGCGCTTGACCGTGGTCAGCACGGGCGGGGCGAGGTTCTTCCGGCGCTTCTTCAGTCGACGCCGGGCCGCCTTCGCGACGGCCTGCCCCAGCGTCGTGCGGTCCGCGTCGGCGGCGGCCGCCGTCTCCTTCTTCTTCCGGCGGGCCTTGGCCCGGGCCTTGCGCGCCTTCTGCTTGGCCTCGAACCGGTCCTGCCGGACCTGCTCCCGGCGGGCCTGCTTGGCGTCGGCCCGGGCGTTGCAGACCCGGTCCTTGGTGTCCTGCCGGGCGTCCGCCGCGCGGGTCTTGCGGTCGCGGGCGGCGTCCCGGTCCTTGGCCCGGTTCTCCGTCCGTGCCGCCTGCCGGTCCGCGCGCCGCTGCATCTTGGCGCCCTGCCGTGCGGCGGCCCGGTCCTGGCGACCGCGAGCCCGCTCCAGCGCCGGGCTGGACTTCTTCGAGCTGGGGGACTTACCGCCCGAAGGCGACTTGACCCCCGACCCCGATCCGCCGTTCTTCCCGGAGCCAGGAGACTTCGGGCCGCCCTTGCCCTTGGCC
The DNA here is from genome assembly GCF_045206365.1 of Streptomyces sp. NBC_00212. NCBI lineage: Bacteria > Bacillati > Actinomycetota > Actinomycetes > Kitasatosporales > Streptomycetaceae > Streptomyces > Streptomyces sp. NBC_00212. The sequence continues at coordinate 69,616 of NZ_CP108117.1, read as the reverse complement.
CCGAGCGAGCCCCCGCGGCCGGGCCCGGTCCCGCCGGCGCCCTTGCCGCCGCCTCCTGTGAGGGAGCCGCGGCCGCCGCCGAGGGCCTTGCGGCCGTAGTCCTGGCTGGAGGGGATCGGCTTGCCGCGCTTCTGCGCCGCCTTGTCGCCGATGCCCTGCATGGCGAGCGAGTGCTTGGCGGCGGCCTCCTCGCCCGCGAGCCGATGCTTGAGGCGGGCCTCGCGCAGCGGGGCCAGCTCCTCCGCCCGTTCCTGGCGCCTCTGGCGCCAGTCCGCCAGCGCGGTCGCGGTGCCCCGGAGCGCGGCCAGTGCGATGGCCAGGGTCGCCGCGAGACCGAGGGCGGCGACGCCGGGGCCGTCCGCCTCCCCGTCGTCGCCGTCCCGTACGGCGGGCGCCGTCCCCTCCGAGCGGAGAGCGACGGTGCCCGCCGTGCCGGTCGGACCGGGGGTCGGCGGCAGTGCCGGGGTGAGATCGGCCAGGGAGTCGGCCACCGACCGGCGGCGCCGAGCGGGGACCACCATCGCGTCGCCGCCCGGCGTCTCCGGCCCGGAGGACGGAGACGCCGGTTCGGCGGGCGGGGCCGGGGGCGCCGGGGGAGGGGCGCCCGGGATCGGGGGGAGCCCCGGCGGGGCCCCTCCCCGAGATCGGAAGGAGACGACGTTGCCGTTCCGGTTGTCGTCCCGAGGGTCATCAGCCACGTGCTCTCCAGGGTTGACAGAGGGTGACCGGATAGGAGATCCTCGCGCGCCCGCGCGCCCATGCGCCCGCGCGCCCGCCTTGGACTCCGAAATCCGGTCCGCCCCCGGGTGATGATGATGGTGATGACGCTTACGCGTCGTGACTGCCGTCGTGACGGCCGGTCCAGTTCTCCAAGGTCCGCGCGAGGTCATTCCACAATTCCGGATTGGCCTTGCAGATCGCGCGGGCCCGGTCCCACCAGGCGTCGGCCATACCCGCGTCGCCTCGCGCTTCGAGCTGCCGGGCCTGCCGCGCCTCCCAGTGGGCGGCGCGGCGGGCCTGGCGGACCTCGGGAATCGAGGGCACCTGCTGCACTGATCAGGCTCCCTTGCGGTCGAACAGGTCGTTCACGCCCCTGACGGTCCGGCCTCCGGACCCCTTGACGACGCTCTGACCTGCTGTTTCCTCGCTCGACTCCTCGTCGCTGTCGGGCCTGGTCGCCATCGCGGAGACCGTCTTGTTCAGCGACTTCGTGGCGAAGGCGTTGATCTGGCCGCGCCGGTCGGCCTTCGCCTTGGCCTTGGCCGCCCGCTGGCCGGGCAGGGCCGCCACGGTGCGGACGTGGTCGGCGTACGCGGTGCGCAGGCCCTCCGAGGCCTGCGCCGCGTCCCGTGAGGCCTTGACCAGGCGGTTCAGGTGTTTTTCGACCTTCCGGGCCCGCCGACGGGCGGACCACGTGCCGTCCCCCTCCACGACCTGGGATCGCAAGACGGTCTGGAACAGTGCCCGGGCCGCCTCGTAGTCGCCGTGGTCGGCGTTGTGCACGCGCTGCCGGTCCAGCGTCCAGGTGGTCAGGAGCTCCAGCTGGAGCAGCGGCCGGAACTCCGCCGGCACCCGGTTCAGTACCTCATCGGTGTTCGTGTGCTCGATCTCGGGCACGGGGTGTTTCTCCTCTCGGGGGAAGGGGCCCGCCGACTCTCGGGGGCAGTGGCGGGCCCGGCCCGCGACGTACGCGCCGCACGGGTCAGCGCGCGGCGAGGTGCTTGGTGCTGTCCGCGGGGCTCAGGAGCCCCGCTTCGTCCAGCAGCCGTACGGCCCGGTCCCGGTTGCAGCCGACGGCCGTACGGGCGGCGTTGACGGTGACGTAGCCGCCGTCCGTGGAGAGGGCGCGCAGGATCTGGAGCGCCTCTTCGTCCGTACGGGCAGCCGCCGTACGGCCCCCCGTACGGGGGGCGGGCGTACGGGCCGTACGGGTCTTGGCCGTACGGGCCGCCGTACGGTCCGTACGGGCGGGCTCCGTACGGTCCGGGTTCGGGTCGGCCGTACGGTCCGGCTCGTCCCTTCCGGCGGACGGGTCGGCCGTGTCCGCCGCGGGCTCGGCGGGCGCCGTCTCCTTCTCCTCGTGGTCGTTCTCCAGGAGGCGGTGGACGCGCCAGACGATGGCGACGACGACGAGGACCGCGACGACGATGAGCCCGATGCTCGGGTGCTGCTTTCCGTCGACCACCGTCACGCCGTGGCCGGTCATGTCGGCCACGTGGTACGTGATGTTGGTGGCGGCCATCAGCCCGAGCGCGTAGGGCACGTCCTTCTTCATGCGGAAGGCCGTGACCGCGTAGACGTCGAGACCGAGGGGAAGCGCCCACCCCATGTCTCCGAGCGGGGTGTTGCCCAGCCCGACCATCCGGGCGAAGGCCCACTCGCCGGAGGCGGTGAGGACGATCACGGCCGCGAGCGCGACCCAGATGCTTCCCTGCTTGACCATCTCTCCCCGGTCCCGGGTCCGCTTGAGGCTGGCCGCGCGCTTCTCGGCGACGCGCCGGGCCTCGCGGGCGGCGTCCAGCTCGCGGTTGGCTGCCGCGAGCTTGGTCTCCGCTTCCTTGCGCACCGCGCCGGCGGCGGCCCGGGCTTCCTTCTCCGCCTCCCTGCGCAGCTCCTCGAACTCGGCCCCGAGCCGAGCCTGCTGTGTCTGCCGTTCCCGCTCGTGCTGTTCGCCGAGCTGGCGGAACTGGGTCTCGATCTCCGCCCGGGCGGCATCTACCTGCGCCCGGTACTCGGCGAGTTCGGCGTCGATCTCCGCGCGGCGCGCGCTCAGCTCCTCGTCCAGGTCGAGCCGGGCCGACCGGCGGGTCAGGTCCAGCTCCGAGTCGAGTGCCGCCCGCGCCGTCCTGGTCTCTACCGCCTGGTCCTGCGCCTCACCGACGATGCGGGCGGCGTCGGCCAGGGCCTTGCGGTAGGCGGCCTCCGCCGAGGTCCGGCGCAGTTCCACCAGGGCGTTCGCCCGGTCCTCCGCCTCGGCGAACACGATGCTCACCTGTTTCTCGGCGTCGGCGAGCAGGCTCCTGGCCTGCTCCTCGGCGTCCGCCATGACCTCCTCGGTCGCGGCGGCCGCGTCGATCCGGGCCTGTTCGAGGATCGTCTGCGCGTCACCGCGAGCGTCGGCGCGGATGGTGTCCGCGTCGCCCTCAGCTCGGCGCAGCCGCTCCCCGACTTCCCCGGCGGCCTCCACCAGGACGCGCTTCGCGTCGGCGGCCGCCGCCCGGCGGATCTGGTGCACCTCGTCCTTGGCGGCCTGGATCAGCACCGCCGCTTCCTGGGCCCCGGCCCACCGTGCGCCGTCGATCACGTCGGCGGAGCGGTCACGGAGATCCGCGGCCAGGGCCTCGCCGTCTTCCCGCGCCTCCGGCTTCGGCGGCGGGGCCGCCGCCTTGGCCGGGCGGCGCGGCGTCGTCGTCTTCCGGGTGTTGCGGGCAGGTGGCTTACGGGCCCCCACACCGACCTCCTCTCATGCAGGTGGCCGCCTCCCAGCGGCCACCTCGGCGTTCGGTCCGTCAGCCCCGTACGCGGCGGGCGGCGGTCCGGCCAACGGAGTTGGCCATGGCCGAGACCCACTCGAAGGCGGCGCCGACGCGCTCGACCAGCGCGTGGTCACCGGCCCGCCTGCACGCGGACTCGATGGTCGAGCAGCGGTCGTCAAGCCGGTCCATGACCGTGTTCAGCCGCTCGGAGACCCGGTTCTGCGCCGCCCACAGCAGCTCGCCGAAGGCGTAGAACGGCATCGCCGCGCCGGTCCACATCAGCAGCGTCAGCCGCAGGCGGAGCCGGGCCAGCGGCCCGGGGGCGTTCACCGCGACGAGCAGGTCGAGCAGACGCTCGAAGTCCTCGCCGGACCAGTCGTCCATCGGGCCGTGCTGGTCGTGGAAGTGCTGGACGGCCTTCTTCTTCGGCCTGTTGAGCAGGGCGTTCATGCGGTAACCACCTCTCCGCCCCAGACCAGGGCGACGAATCCGTTCTTGCCGGACTGGTGCTCGGACTGGCGGTTGACCTCCGCGACCTTGCGGGCCAGCTCCGCCGCTTCCTCGGCGGTCACAGCAGGTCGGAAGGGTCGGTGATGGCAGTGCCGGTCAGCACGGCCAGTTCCTCGGGGGTCACCCACTCCTGCGGGATCAGCACCCGGAGGACGACCGTCCCCTGGCACATCGAGCCGGTGACGACGAGCTTCCCGTCCGGCAGCGAGTCCGGGCGAGCGTCGTCGATCTCCTCCAGCAGCGCCGGCAGGACGGTCACCGCGTCCTTGGTGACCCTGATCGTGGCGACGATGCGCGAGGGCGCCACCTCGACGGTGACGTTCACGCCGAGGCGGGCCAGCTTCTGGACCGACTCGAAGAGGGGGAAGGCGTCGGCGACCGCATCCTGAACGTCCTCGGTGATCCCGGTGGACGACAGGGGCAGGTCAGCAGGCATGATGGTCATGCGGATCGGTTCCTTTGCTGGTAGATCCGTGGACCCCCGGCACATATGGCGTCTCTAGCGCCGTGTCGGGGGTCGCGCCGTACGGGGGTGACGGCGCGGTAGGCGAGCGGGGACTCGAACCCCTGTCTCCGGAGAGCCCGAACCAGTCGGGCACGCCCCTCATGACCTGTGCCTTTGGAGTGCCGCCGGGCAGCTCTCGCGTGGAGAGCGCCCGGCGGCCATCCAGCCCAATTACTCATCTTTTGGCACGCTGTTCAGTTCTCAAGTGAACATGCACTCCCGTCCCGGCCTGTCGTCATCTGACGGTGGTTCCGTGCTGGTCAGACCAGCTCTGACGGTGCGCTTTCGAGCAGTTCAAGCAGGTCAGAAGGAGCATGGCGAGCACACCCTTCCGAACACTTCCCTAGTTAACTGGTGAAGCTGGAATGACCGTAAGCCTTCACCAGGCAAGCCGTCAACAACCAAGAGCCAAAACGGCTCTGACGGCGCGTCACTGAAACGGGGAATGCAACTTCTACCTGCGGAAATGGAGTCGGCGACCAAAGAAGTTCCATCCCGAGCTAGCTTCACTAGACAAGCCGGGTACTCTGTTCCGCATGACAACCCGCCAGCCAAAGAAGCGGATGGGGGCGAAAGACATCGCCGCTGTCCTGCGTTCGCGCATCGACAACGGCGCTATTGAGCGCCAGCTACCGCCAACTCGCGTCCTGGTCGCGGAATTCGAGACGAGCGCCGAGACACTGCGGCAGGCTGTCGGAATCCTCCGCGCCGAAGGACGTGTCACCAGTCAGCAGGGGAAGGGCGTCTTCGTTCGGTGGGTCGAGCCGATCGAGTTCGCCATGCACCGGTTCGAGCACGGCAACCGCCGCGATGACGTCGAGAACGGCATCGACGACTGGAAGGCCGCGATCCTCGAACTCGGTCGAGTGCCCAGTCAGGACACCCCCACGGTCAGCGTGGAACGCGCACCGACGGACATCGCGAGGGAGCTTGGCGTGGAGCCAGGAACCTTCGTCGTCGCCCGCCGGCGAACTCGCCGCGTCGATGGCGAGCCGTTCCAGCTCGCCGACAGTTGGTTCCCCACCGAGGTCGCGTTCGATACGCCGCTCATGGACGAAGAGGACGTCACGATGCCGGGAGGCATCCTGGCGAACATCAAGGACAGGCAGTACGCCCAGACGCGCAAGGTGGACAAGCTCCGCGCGTGGACCCTGACTGCCGACCAGGCCGTACGCCTCGGGCTACCGACCGGCAGCACGGTCCCGGTCCTGCGGCACGTCCGAGTCGGCTACAACTCGGCCGGAATGGTCGTCCGCTGCATGGTCACTATCGCCCCCGGCGACCTCAACACGCTCGTCTACGAGATCGAGGACTGACCCTTGCCACAGTTCATCCGCCCGGCCTCCCCGGACGACTCCAACGCCCTCATGAAGCTGCGGATCGAAGCCGAGGAGTGGCTCGCCAACGCGGGCATCGACCAGTGGCGTTCGCCCGGCTTTCGAGACCGCGCCCTGGCCAAGTGGCAGGTCGATATCGCCGAAGGACGCACCTGGGTGGTTCCCGACGCGACTGGCGAGTTGCTAGGGACCATCACCCTGGCGCGTCCAGACGCGGACTTCTGGACGAGGGCTGATGCCCCCGAGTCAGCGGTCTACGTCGCGAAACTCATCACGGCTCGCTCGGCGGCTGGCCAGCAACTCGGGGGCCGACTGCTCGACTGGGCCGGAGGAGTCGCGCGTGACCGACAGCTCCCATGGCTCCGGCTGGACGTATGGCGCGACAACACGAAGTTGCAGAGCTACTACCTGAACGAGGGGTTCGAGCACGTTCGGACCGAGGCTCCGTCCCATCGCCTTTCCGGCTGGATGGCCCAGCGCCCTGCGTCGCTCGTCGTGCACTCCAACACCCCCCTGTGCACCGTCGACACACCGGATTTGGCAGGCTGACCACACAGTGCACCCTCGGGGGAGGACAATGCGCGAGACGCAGGGCTCCCCTCCCGAGCACACCGGGAGGCACTGCGCGGAGTGGCAGCCGATTGTGGTGGTCGGCGCCGCACTGATCCGAGTAGCCGCAACCGCGGTGAAACCAACGGAACCAGGAAGGCACCACGATGACTCGAACTCAGCACCTGTCTTCGCCGCAGCGGCACACCGGCAGCTCGAAAATGCGTTCAGGACTTCGGCGCCAGAGGTGCAAGATCGCAGGATGGCCAGTCATCCGCAGCACGACCACCGGCGGCTACGTCCTCGGCTCGCTCCGGCCGGCACGAGCCCCTTGATACGCCGATGGCCGCCCTGCCTGCCAGCAGAACGGCCATCTAAATCGACTCCCGCCTCCACAGCTTGAGTCGTAGGTCGGCGATGACGCCGGGGCCCGAGCCTTCCTACAGGCCCGAGGTCACCATGCACAGGATAGAACGAGCAGTGGTGCGCACGCAGCAGCGTGCCCCCAGCTCAACGTTTCTTTTCCGTCACTTGTCGGTCTGCGACTCCCCAAACCACTCAGGGGAGATCCCGCACGATGTACCAGACCCACCCGACGACACTCAGCGTCGCGGCGCCACCCCGTACGGTCGCGCCCGCTGTGTTCTCCGCCGCCGAGGCGGTGGCGGCGTGAAGCGCCCGCAGAAGGCCTTGGCCGCTGCCGCTCTGCCGGACGGCGACGAGCTGTTCGAGTTCTCCGGCACGATCACGGACTACTGGTCATACACCATGGTGCGCGACTACGTGATGCTCATGCCGGGGATGACACACACCGCGTACCGGCTCTACACCCTGCTGCGGTCGATGATGACCGAGGCCTCCCGCCGGCCGCGCAGCGGCATGCGGCGGATGACGATCGACCAACTGTGCTGGCTGCTGCCCGGCCCGAACGACAAGCCCATGTCGGTCAGCGCGATGTACGAGGTGCTGAAGACGCTGGAGAACCTCAACCTGGTCGTGCCGAAGGACTCGGTGGAGCTGGCGGGCATCACCAAGCTCAAGGGCAAGGCGCGGGCCGCGCAGGGCATCTCTCGCGGGTTCACCGTCAACGACCTGCCGCCGGACGCCGAGCACTTCGGCTGGCGGAACGCGTGGGACAAGTTGGACGCGTACACCCCGGACTGGCGGGACAACCCGCCGCAGCCACCGACTCATCTCACCGAGGTGGAGACCGCAGCGAACGGCCAGAGCCTGGCTCGGGTGCGGCTGGTGGACGCCGACGGGCAGCCGTTCCAGAAAACTGGAACGCCCCAGGTTGCGGCCGATGAAGACCCCCCATTCCAGAAAACTGGATCGCCATTCCAGAAAACTGGAACGCCAGACCAGAAAACTGGAACGGATCTTCCCCTGACCAGCGAAAACGATCACCCTCTAAGAAGCTCTCTCAAAGAAGCCTCTCTCTCTGGTGACCCGGGTGCCCCAACGGACCCCACCGTCCCGGCCGAGGCCGGGACGGGACGAGGAGAGGAGACTTCGGCTTCGCCGGAGAACGACACCGCCCCCTCGGCTGCCGCCGAGGATCCGGACACCCACGACGACGTGCGGGTGGCCGAGGCCTGGATCGAGTCCCGCCAGACGCACGGGCACGGCGTTCCGGCCCGGGGCCGGATGGCGATGGTCCGCGACGCGGCCCAGTTGCTCGCCGACGGCATCGACGTGGACCACCTGGTCGCCGCGGCCGCCGACATGGGCAGCCGGGCCAACTGGTACTCGCTGCCGCGTCATTTGGAGCGGTTCGTCCCACAGGTGACCGCGGTGCCCGGCCAGCGCCCGGCGCTGCCCGACTGGTGCGGCAAGTGCAACGACGGCATCCCGCCCGCCCAGCCGGGCCAGCGGCTGCGCGAGGCCGACGACGGCCGTCTGGTCCGGTGCGAGTGCCACCCCAGCCACCCCAGCAACGTCAAGAAGCCGGTGCTGGCCTAATACCCCCGCAGTACGACGGCGGCAGGGGAGCCCGTGGAAAGGCCCCTGCCGCCGCTCGAATCACCCCAGTTCAAGAAGGGATTCACCCATGAGCGTACCCACCCAGCACGACGGGATCGAGGACGGCGGCGGCTCGCTGTTCGATGACGAGCCCGGAACGGGGCAGGCGGTGGCGTTCGAGCGCGTCCCCCCGCACGACCTGGAGGCGGAGCGGTCCGCGCTCGGCGGCATGCTGCTGTCGAAGGACGCGATCGGCAACGTCCACGCGGCCGGGGTCAGCAGCCCGGCGTACTACCTCCCGGCACACGGCACGATCCATGACGCGGTCATGGACATGTACGGCAAGGAGCCGGTCGACCCGATCACACTCGCGGCGCACCTGGCGAAGAAAGGCGACCTGGAGCGGGTCGGCGGCGCTTCCTACCTGCACACCCTGGTGCAGTCGGTGCCGACGGCGGCGAACGCCGAGTACTACGCCGAGATCGTGGTGGAGCGGTTCAAGCTGCGGCGCCTGATCGAGGCGGGCACGAAGATCGTGCAGATGGGCTACGCCGCCGAGGGCGAGGTCGCCGACATCGTGAACGCGGCCCAGGGCGAGATGCAGTCGGCGGCCCAGCTCGGCGCCGGCGGCGGGCTGGAGCGCGTCCAGGAGGTGGACGACATGCTGGAGGACTACCTCGTCAGCATGGACGCGCCGCCGCCCGCCCGCCTGCCGCTGCCGTACGCCGACCTTCAGGCCATGCTCCCGATGGAGCCCGGCGACTTGGTGGTGATCGCGGCCCGCCCGGCGATCGGCAAGTCGGTGGTGCTGCTCGACATCGCCCGGCACGTGGCGATCACGCACCGCATCCCGGTGCTGATGGCGTCCATGGAGATGAGCCGACCGCAGTTGATGGAGCGGATCATCTCCGCCGAGGCCCGCGTGCCGCTGAACCGGGTCAAGGACCGGCACTACGAGAACGACGACAAGCAGCGGATCTACGACGCTGCCCAGCACATCGGCGGGGCGCCGCTGGTGGTGGACGACGGCCCGGCGGCCACCATCGTGCAACTGCGGTCGCGGCTGCGCTGGCTCCAGATGCTGGGCAAGCTCCCGCGCGTCCTGGTCGTGGACTACCTCCAAATCATGAAGGCCTCCGGCAAGCGCGGGCAGAACCGCACCGGCGAGGTGGACGAGGTCAGCCGGGGCCTGAAGGAACTGGCCGGCGAGTTCGAGATCATCGTCGTCACGGCGGCTCAGCTCAACCGCGAGGTCGAGAAGCGCGAGGACAAGAAGCCGATGATGGCCGACCTGCGCGAGTCCGGGTCGATCGAGGCCGACGCCAACGCCGTGATCCTCCTGCACCGGCCCGACGCGTACGACAAGGAGCACGAACGGGCGGGCGAGATGGACCTGATCATCGGCAAGAACCGGCAGGGACCGACGGGCGTCGTCACCGTCGCCTTCCAGGGGCACTATGCGCGTGCCCGTGACCTCGGTACAGGCTTCTGACCTGCGGAAAGAGGAATTCGACATGATCGCCACCGAAGTGCGGAACAGGTTCATCACCGAGTCCCGAGCCCAGGATATCGCCGATCGCTGGAACGGTGTCTACCCCGCGATGCGGAGCATCCTGGACACCGTCATCAAGGCCCAGCGCGGCGCCGAGCAACCGACGGTCAACGTCGCCCGGCTGGAGCGGGTCCGCCGCGAGCTGGGGCAGCAGGACCGGGGCACCTTCAAGGGGTGCACCCGCAGCCCGGGCGCCTTCAGCATCTCCTCCGCGTACAGCCAGGTGCGCGAGGTGCTGGCCGTGACCTCGATCGGCGACCCGGACGCGGGCGCGATTCACCGGCTGGCCGGCGAACTCGCCGACGCGGTCGCAGAGGCCGGGCGCGCGTCCAGCGCCGAGTGGGAGGCGGAGCGGGCCACGGTTCCCGCGCAGCCGGTCGACGGCGGCCGCCGCGAGCGGGCAGACTCGGAGCAGACCGAAAGGGGCACGCGATGACCGCACAGCCGATCCATCCGCACGAGCCGGAGCGCGTTCCGCGCCACGGCGAGGGCATCGCGGCCGCGCTGTCCGGCGCGCGCCGCATGGAGTTCTACCGCGAGTTCCTGGCCGCCGCGCCCGAGGAGGCGGAAGGCGTCCTCAAGCGGTGGTGGTGCGAGGCGATGCTCGACACCGACCCGGCCGGGGACCGGCTCACCGCGGCCGCGCTGGACGGAACGCTCCCGACAACCCCGGTCGCTGACCTGGTCGCCCGCCGCCGCGAGGCAGGTCTGCCCGTTGAGTGAGCCGTACGGCGAGGAGCCCGAGGGCCTGCCGTGCGTGCTGTCGGACGAGGTCTCCGCGCTCCTCATGGACCCGGCTCTGCCCGGTGACGTGTTCGGCGCGATCGTGGCCGCCACCGTCGTGATCAACGAGACCCGCGGCGAGGTGCCGAGCAGTACCGCATCGGAGAAGTGGCCACAGCAGCGGCGCATGCCGATCGGCGCGAACGGCTCGCTCGGCCTCGCCGAGTACGTCATCCTCGCCGACGCCGACCCCCCGCACATCGTCCTAACGCGCATTCAGTTGTACTGAAACCGCAGCTCAGGGGCCTGGCGAGACTCGCTCTCGCCAGGCCCCTCTGTCGTCTCTGGCCGTACTCCGCAGCCCCCGGTACGCCGCCGGTCACCAGCCAGGCGGGCCGTCGTCGAAGAGGAGGGGACCGGCGTCGGGCTCAGCGCCGGGGGGCCGGGCGGGGCACCGGCTCGCCCGGGCCGCGCCCGTAGTCGTGCGGCGGCCCGTCGCGCCACTCCAGGACCGAGGAAGTGAAGGTGGCCACGATCTGGTCCGGGTCGGGCAGGCCCGCGATCCTCAGCACCTCGATGAGGTCGCCGTCGCTGTAGACCACGCCCGCGATCCGACCCCAGATGGTGACCCGGCGGCCACCCTCCCCCTGGATCCGGTGCACGACGACCGGCGTGGTGCTGCTCATGTATCCAGGGTGGTCCGCCTGATCCGGTCCGGCATCCCGCAGGGGTGCGGGCCCTGCGGGGTGCCGGAAACGTCGCGCGCCATGCTTGCGCTACACCCTAATTTAGGGTGTACGGTGAGTGTGTGAGGCAGGGGTCATCCCCAGCCCGCTCCGTAAGTGACTCGGAGAAGACACCACCGCACTGCGCTACGACCGGGCCAAGTCCCGTGGCGCCCCTGACTTTCCACGCTTCCCTCTGGAGGAACGCCGTGACGACCGTGCGCATCATCGAATGCACCGCCCCGGACGAGCTGTACCGCCGCTACGACCAGGAGTCGAAGGCTCAGGCCGCCTACATCGAACTCGACCTGCGGGAGGGGACGCTGCTTGCCGACTACAACGCCGAGGTGGGCAACGCCACTCCGTTCAGCGTCTATTACGGCTTTGAGCGCCGCTACAGCATCCCCGCCCTGACTGCCGAGGCCGCAAACCGCGTGATGCGGGAGATCGCGCCGTTCGCAGACCGGATCCTTGCCGACTGGGAGCAGGACTTGGACCGGAACGGCAACAACGTGGTGGCCCGGCTCGGCGAGGACGCCGAGGCGGCCGAGGAAGAGATCATCAAGCATCTCGGGGAGGACGACGGTTACGACACCTTCGGTCTGTCCACCCAGGGATTCGACCCCAGTGACCTGGTCACCGAGTGGGACGTGGACGGCGCGACGAACGGCAGCGAGGCCGAGGACTACGACATCACCGCCGACACCACCGACGCCCGCCTGGACGAGATCGAGCAGGAGATCCTTTCCGACCTGGCCGGATGCGGCGAGGGTTCCGTCATCGTCTGCCCCGGCCTGGACGACTATCTGCGGTCCCTGCGGGACGAGCTCGCCGAGGACGATCCGCTGACTCCTGCGGAGCTGCGGACGGCCCGCGAGGCCCTGGGGCTCACCGGTGACCACCTGGCGAAGCGGCTGGGCGTCAACCCCCGCACCTTGCGCTCGTGGGAGCAGGGCCGCGACGCCATCCCCGGCCGGATCCGGCCCGAGATCGCCGAACTGAAGGAGGCCACCACCGAGGCGGTCAAGCAACTGGTCGCCGAGGTCGCCGGCGGCGACGAACAGAGCGAGGCGCTCATCACCTACCGGAACGATGAGGAGTACCTGGCCGCCCACCCGGGCGGCCGGTGGTCGGCGTCCTGGCACCGGCAGGTCTGCGCCCGCGCCGCCGAGGAGACGGGCGCGCGCATCGACTACGCCGACGCCGAGGGCGACGACGAGGAGTGAGCCCGCGCCGTCCCGGACCTGCCGGGGGGTTGCCGTCGCTCCGGCGTGCTGTTCTGGCCCATGAATCGGCGCCGTAGGACACCACCATGACGAAAGCGCCCACCATCCAAGGGTGGGCGCTTTCGGCGGTTCACCCCCGCGTCGGCGGGGAACGCAGCGAGCCTGTCTGGGGTCCTGACCCGTCTTGCGGAACACCCCCGCAGCGGCGGGGAGGACTCCCACTCTGCCACGCCTGCACGGCGGTTGGGGGCGAGTCACGAAAACTGTGCCGGTCCCCGCAGGCCACCCGGGCGGGTGGTCCTGCCCGGCGGCCCGTCCCAGGGACGGGCCACCGGGCGTTGGGCCGGGCATGCGACGCATCGTGTGCCTGAGTACCTCCCTGGCTCTGGCGTGTGTGATCCCGGCCGCGGCGCCGGCGGCCGCGGACGGCAGCGCGTGCACGCATCACTGGTCGGGCCCGCAGGTGTGCGTACGGCTGGAGGGGCGGAACCACTGGAATGCGGTGACGGCCATCTGGGTGAACCCCCCGCGGTCCGAGCGGTCCCGGCCGGTCCGGCTCACCCTGCACGGCCGCCAGCTGGGGCCGGTGGAGACCGCCCGCCGGGTGGGATCGACCCTCTCCTACTCCTGGTCCGCATTCGACACCGGCACGGACACCAAGGTGTGCGTACAGTTCGTCGGGATCAGCCGGGTGGCCTGCGACACCACCCGCTACATCGGGACCCGGGCCGCGCTGTAGCCCGGCGCGGCCGCCGGTGATGGCACCCACCCCGAATGATGTGTACCCGGCGGGAGAACCTGCGGGTGATCGGTGGGGCGCCTACCGTCACATGGCATGCGTGGCCACCCCGGACGGCGGCCGCGGGCGCACTGGGCTGCGAAAAAGCGTCTGGCGGCGGAGGAGGGGTGCCCGGGTGCTGTTCGGTATGCCGGATTCCGGGGCGGAGTTGGGCTCGGCCCGTGCCCCCGCCGTCGACCCGTCCGCGCGTGAGGCGACCGCACCGTGGAGCCGTGGCTGGCGGGGAGCAGCTGCTGCCGCGCGGTGGCCGGGGCATCGTGTGGTCGCTCCGCGTCGGTGCGGCCCGGCAGGGGCCGAGGAGCGTGTCGGCGGCGGATTGCCGGAGGGGGGGGCGCGGGAAGCGTCGCCGCACCCCGGAATCTTTCTGAAAAAAACCCTCTGACCTGCGGTTTTCTGCGTGTTGAGAGTTGACCTGCACCCCAAAACTTGAGAGTATTAGTTACGTCGGAAGGGGGCGGGAATCCTCACCCGGCACCGGCCTCCGGGCCACACCGAAATGCCTCAACGAACCGAAGGAATCGCCGTGTTCGACTTCGCCACGCTTGACCGCCTCGCCCTGGACGGCACCGACGCCGTGCTCCGTCCCGTCTTTGACCCCCGCCTGCGCACCTTCTCCGTCCAGCTCTGGGAGAACGGCGAGCCCGGTGGCATCCACGGCCTGGTCGAGCACTTCCGGTACGCCGACGAGCCGGTCGAGTCGGTCGACGCCTTCCTCGCCGAGCACGGCGTGCGCGCCGTCACCGACCAGGAGGCCGCGCTTCTGTACGCCGGGCTTGTCCAGGCCAAGGGCGGCCCGGACTGGGCCCTCCTGCTGATGTCCATCGGCGCCGACGAGACCGCCGACCAGGCCTGAGTCGCCCCGCGTGCGGCCGGGGGCGGGAATCCCCGGCCGACACCGGGCCCTCGGGCCCACCACCGAAACACCTCAACGATCCAGGGAGAATCATGAAGACTCGCGACGACGTCGCCGGGGCGGCCGACCAGATGTCGGACCTGATGGCGCTGATGCTGAAGTCTGGAGTCACCGGGTGGGTGGCCGTCGGGCTCGAAGACGGCTGGTACGACAGCATCGTCTACTCCACGCGCGAGGGTGCCGAGGGCGACCAGACCGTGCCGTCCACCTACGTGCGCATCCCCGAAGTCCGCTTCGGGCAGTTCCTCGACTGCCCCGTTCTGGTCAGCGAGTGCGCGGACTACCTGCGCTTCGCGGACGCCCTGCGCGACGTCGCGCCGAGCCGCACGCCGATTGTGCCCGCCAAGGCCGGAGGCCTGATCGGAACGCCGGTCGTGAAGTGGGGGGCAGAGATCCGCAAGGTCACCCGCCGCCCGGGCAAGCAGCCCCAGCACGCCACGGTGAACAGCGCGGCCATGTGGCGCGACCTCGTCCTCCACCTCCCCGGAGGCGCGTGCATGGCGTCCACCGACGGCAGCGTCATCTACCTGAGCATCCGGGAGCCCAACCAGTTCCCGTGCGAGATCAGCTACACGCCGACCGGCAGCTGACCACGCCGCCCGGCGGGCGGACGGGGCGGGAATCCCGTCCGCCCGCCGGGCCCCACCACACCGAGAACCCTCAGCAAGGAGCCTTCATGAGCACCGCCACCCTGCCGTTCCGCATCGGAGAGCCGGACATCGAGTGCCGCTACCCCGTGATCATCGGGAAGGATCGCGTCATCGGGCGGGCCTACCGCTGGCACCGTGACTGGCTGGTCGTCACCACCGAGGGCGAGCACAACCTCCGCCGCCCGGAGACCGGGACCAAGGGCATCGACATGGCCGCCGCGTACCTCACCCAGGAGTACGCCGCCGGTCGCGTCACCGCCGTCGCTCTGGATCTGATCCGCGCCGAGGACCCGAAGCCGCTGAACGGCCCGGTGCCCCTGCTGCACCCGAGGATGCCCGCCAGCGACCGCAACATCGCGGGCGCCCGCACCGCCTTCGCCGGACTCACCGAGCACCACTGGCGGGCCGTACTGCACGGCTTCCCGGGGTCGGACAACCCCTGGTACCTCCAGTGCGAGCTGTGCGACTGGTCCGGCGTCCGCTACTGGAGCCACCACCGCGGGCGCAACGGCCAGCCGCCGAGCATCTACCGCCACGACGGCGGATGCATCGGCGCCGAGAAGGTCCGCGCCCTGATCCCCGCCTACCAGAAGTAGGCCCGCCGACCGCCGGGCCCGGACAACTCTCCGGGCCCGGCACCACCGGCCACACCAGACCGCCCGGGCGCCGGCGGGGCGGGAATCCCGCCGCCGCCCGGGTCACACCGAGGAACCTCAACCCCCCTTGGAGGGAACCCGACATGACCGTCTTCGAGCCGACCGAGCAGTCCCGCACCGCCGCCGCCCGCGCCACCGCGCTCGCGAGCCTCGCCCGCCGACGCACCCTCTTCGCCTCCGCCTGGAACGGCCGCGCGCTGCACGTACTCGCCGACCTGCTCGACACCGCGGCCCTCTCCTTCTACGAGGAAGCCCCGGCCGCCGACGGAATCCCGACCGACGCCGACCTTGCCCTTGCCGCCGCCGAGGTCGTGGCCATCCAGACCCCGGGCACCGGCTTCCCCGCCCAGCTCGCGCAGTACGTCACCCACGCCGTGACCGGCCGCCCGCTCGTGGTCGGCCGCGAAGGCGACGACCTCACCGCCGACGATGCCCGGCTCGTTGCCGCGCTGGAGGCTCTGCACGGCCACCTCACCGCGGCGGCCACGGAGGAAGCCGCGCAGGCCTTGCTGGAAGCGGTGTTTGCGCTGCACGACAAGCGCGCCGACCTCGCCCAGCTCGCCCGCGGCTGACCCCGACCGGCGCCACGTCTCCCGCACGGGCCCGCCTTCCGGGGTGGGCCCGCGCGCGCGGCCCTGAACTGCGGATTCGCCAGGGGAGGGGAGTTGACCCACACCCAAAAACTTGAGAGTATTAGTTACGCTGGAAGGGGCGGGAATCCCGACCGGCACCGGCCCCCGGGCCACACCGAGAACGCTCAACGGACGAAGGGCACGCCATGACTATCAGTACGCCGCGACTCGACAGCCTCGCGACCGACGGGACCAATGAGGACTTCGACGGCATCCGTCTCGCCGACGGGCACGTGCTCACCCTCAAGGTCGGCCCCGGCGCCGAGACAGCGGAGGTCTTTCTGTTCCCGGGCCTGACCGCCCCCGACACGGAGGCGTGGGAGAGCGAGGACCAGTGGGAGGTGTGGCTGACCGGGGGCGAGTTCGGCGACGGCTCGCTGTACCTGGACGTGCCGGTCGAGGCCGTGCGCGCCCTGATCGTCCAGCACGGCGGCGAGCACGAGAACCAGGAAGCCGAGCAGGTGGCTCCGAAGGACCTGGACCAGGAGCTGCTCGCCGAGATGGCCGACCTGCGGGGCCGGTTCGAGGACGGATACACCCCAGAAGACATCCGGACCATCTTCTACCGCATCTACGACACGGCAGGGATCTACCTGGTCTGCGTGTGGGACTACGCGGACGAGTACGGCTTCGGCGGCAACTCCCAGTTCTACGCCGAGGACCAGGACGGAGTCTTCTTCGAGGTGCAGCCCGGCATCCATCGGTGGCTCAGCGGCCAGCAGGACACGCCCGGCGAGCTGTGCACCTGGGTATGCGCACGCGTCACCGAGGCGACCGACTTCCCGGCCAGCGACGACTTCCACAACTACGCCCGGGTCGACCGGACGGGCGACTGACCGGTCAGACCGGCCGGGGGAGCGGGGCGGGAATCCCGCTCCCCCGGCCGGGACCTGGCACGACCACACCGAACACCTCAACCAGGAGACGACCGTGACGAAGAAGCCCCTCACCCCGCCGTGCGCCGCCGGGTGCGCCGCCGCCCAGATGGAACTGTTCGCCGCGCCGGCCGTCGCGTCGGCCGTGCCCGCGCAGTCCGCCGAGTTCGACTTCGACGCCCACGACGTCGTGGTCGTCGGCGACAGCGGCGGCAAGGACAGCGGGGGCACGGTGCACGAGGTCTGCACCCGGGCCGACAAGGCGGGCCAGCTCCACAAGGTCCGCATCCTGCACTGCGACCTCGGGACCACCGAGCGCGGCCACCTGGTCGAGTGGCCCGGTGCGCTCGAAGTCGCCCGCTCCCACGCCGAGCAGTACGGCGTCCCGTTCGCCGTGCGCCGGAGCAAGCTGTGGGGCTCGCTGTGGGAGCGGATTCGGGACCACGGCCGCTGGCCGGGCCACTTCGCGCGCTACTGCACGAGCGATACCAAGACCGCGGTCGGCCGCGACTACGTGGACGAGGTCGGCGCCGAGCTGCGGCTCGGGCGTCCGGTCCGCGCCGGGTACGCGATGGGTATGCGCGCCGAGGAGTCGAGGGCCCGCGCCAAGAAGCCGATTCTGGAGCGCAACCGCATGAGCGGCAAGGGCACGCTGCGCGTCGTGACGACGTGGCTGCCGGTCCACCGGCTCAGCACCGAGCAGGTGTGGGAGCTGCACCGGGAGAACGGCATCGAGCACCACGAGGCCTACGACCAGGGCATGCGGCGCCTGAGCTGCCGAGCCTGCCCCCTCGCGCACACCGACGACCTCGTGCGCAGTGCGCAGCTCAACCCGGAGTTGTTCGAGGAGTACGCCGAGGCCGAGACCGACATGGGCTACCAGTTCAAGCCGTCCATCAGCCTGCGCGAGATCATCGAGCGCGCCCGGAGCTGACCGCCCCGGAGCCGGACATCGAGCGGCCCGGCGGGGCGCAAAAGCGTGGGAATCCCGCCGGGCCGTGCGGTCCGGCCACCGAGGGCCCTCAACAGACCCACAACCGAACCAGTCACCATCGTATCCACGACCGACACCACCAGGAGCACACCCGTGAAGACCGTCGACGGCCGCCCGTGGGCGAACCGCGAGGACCTGATCGAGCACAGCGGCTACAGCCGCGCCACCCTCGGTGCCCTGTGGCGCGACCGCCGGACCAACGGCCACCCCGCCGCCCACGACATCGACGGCGTCATGCACTGGGACGTCCAGGTGTGGGACGCCTGGTTCACCGAGCACTGCAAGCGGCCCCGCGACCTGTCCCGCGTCGACCGCACCGGCGACCCGGACGAGCCGCTCCCGCCGGCGGGGCAGGCGCGCGTCCTCGGCGTCGACCCGGCCCGGATCACCCAGTACACGAAGAACCCGCCGCCGGAGTGGCCGGACCCGGTCCACACCGAGCAACTGACCACCCGCACCCGCGAGTACCGCACCCGGGCCCAGCTCTGGGCATGGGTAGACAACCCGGTCGGCGGGTTCGGCACCAAAGGCGGCCGCCCCTCCGGCCCCGACCCCAAGAAGCACGAGGCGAAGGCGCCCGACCCGCGCGTCCAGCTGGCCGCCGAGGCGCTGGCTGCGCTGCCCGGCCGGAAGGCTGGCGAGGTGGCCGCAGCCCTCGCCGAGCAGCACGGCCAATCCGTCGACACCTGGAAGCGGCTCATCACCCAGGCCCGCAAGCTGAACCAGCAGTAGGCACCCCGCCCGACAACGGCCAGTGCGCCCCCGGGGCACGGGGGTGCACTGGCCGTCGCCGTACCCGCCGCCGATCCGCCCTGACGCTCAATCCCACCTCTTAAGAGGTGAGTTCGTGGCGCGGCCGGTCGACGCGCACCGGTCCAGACAGCGGGGGCTCCGCCCCCACACCCCCGGCCCTACTCGGAGGGGGAGGGGGAGCGCAGTGAACTGCGGGCTGGTGGGGGTGATCGGTGGGTGGGGTCGGGGGGCTTCCGCCGGAGGGGTGGCGAGCGGCGTCTGAAACTCCCTCAAAAACGCTTCTGGCCAGGGATTTTGTGGCGTATGGGGGTTGACCCACACCATAAAACTTGAGAGTATTAGTTACGTCGGAAGGGGCGGGAATCCCGACCGGCACCGGCCCCCGGGCCACACCGAGAACCCTCAACGACACCAAGGACGTGGCCCCATGGGAGTTACCCATGCCCCCGCCGGCGGGATGCTGAGCCTTCTTCGCCCCGCGACGACCGCCAGCGCCGACTTCGCCGCCGACGCCGCCAAGCAGGAAGCCGCCGACGCCGCCGCCCTCTCCGCGACCGCCGGACACCCCGCACTGACCGAGTGCCAGACGACCGCCGCCCTGCTCACCGAGTACGCCGACCTGAACCCCGGCGAGCAGGCCGAGGAGTGGGCATTCAACGCCGTCGAGCGCATCGCCGAGTGCGCGTACGCGGTGAACGAGGGCTATGACGAGCGCGTCGAGGAACTCGCCCGCGAGGCTCGCGGCGAGCGCGCCGCCGTCGCCCTGGGGCGGTTCGAGTCCCAGGGCCCGGTCACCGCCGAGCGGCTTGCCGCGCTGGACGACGAGACCCGCCGACTCCTGGAGTGGTACGCGGCGCCGTTCCCGATCGAGTGGCTGTTCGCGCCGGAGCGCGACACCTTCGGCCGCATCCTCCGCAAGCGCGTGGTCGTCCTCTTCCACGGTCCCGGTGGCCTCTCCCTCGGTCTGCGCGACATCCTCGGTGCGGACGTCGACATCATCGGAATCGACCTGGACGGCGGCGCCGTGGCTACCGCCGTCGCCGCCGGGCTGCGCGTCATCCACGCGGACGTGACCGCGCTGGACCCGGAGTCCCCGGCGCTCCAGTTCGTCAGCATCATTGCCCTCACCCCGCCGTGCCAGGCGTTCACCCCGAGCGGGCTCGGCAAGGGCCGCTACGACGCCGCCATCGACACCATCTGCCGCGTCATCTGGGAGGCGGGCGCCGCCGCCGGGTTCCTGCCCTGGGAGCACTCGGAGAGCGGCTACGCGCCCCGCTCCGGCGACACTTGGGACGAGGTCCGCGCGCCGCTCGCGGAGCTGGAGGACGTGCGCGCCGGGCTGATGGCGGAGGTCATCATCTGGCCGCTGGGGATGCTCGCGCGGCTCGGCAGCAACCTCCTGGAGTGCGTCATGGTCGAGCAGTCGAGCGCACTGCCCAAACAGATCGAGGAGGCACTGTTCGGCGAGCTGACGCAGGCCGGTTGGCACACCACGGAGGCGTGGACGCTGGACGCCGTCGACTACGGAGCCTCCCACCGCAAGCGCCGGTTCATGACCGCCCACCGCGGTGCCGAGACGCCATTCGTGGACGTCGTCCCGGCCGCCCCGATCCCGGCCCCGACCTTCGCGCAGGTCGTAGGCTGGCCCACCGGTCGGACCTACCTGACGCGCGGTCACCGGCCCGTCGACCCCGCCACCGGTAGGGCCAAGGGTGGCGGCTCGCGCAGCGCCGACCTCCCGTCGACCTGCGTCACCGCGACCGTGTACGGGTGGGCCGACTCTGAGACCGGCGAGACCATCAGCCAGTCCGACATCGGCCGCCTCGTCGGCTTCCCCGCCGACTACCCCTGGAGGTACATCAAGACGCGGCGCGACGACCGAGGTGTGCGCAAGCTCGCCCAGCTACCAGCAGACGCGGTTTGCCCGATGGTGTCTGCCGCGATCTTCGGCCGCATCCTCGGAGACGCCCGCTGGGAGGACAAGGTCCGTGCGTACGTGCACGAGCTGTACGGCATCGACACGGGGGCGACGGTTGCTGCCGAGCCTGAGCAGTTGAACCTCTTCGCCGAGGAACCCGCGCCGACCGCGACGGCGGCATAAGAGCGTCCACCCCGCAACACCAAAGCCCCGGCGGGCCGTTGGAACACGGCGGTCCGCCGGGGCTGTCCTGTCCCCGTCGGCTACTCGCCCCGGCGGCACCGGAACGGAGTGGCCGGCGAAGGAATTGAAGCGGCTCCACGGTCAGGCGGATGCGGGACGGGATGATCGTGCGGGCGACCTGTGAGGTCCTGCCGTAGCAGCGGGATTGCCCCGCACCCGAACCCTGCTGCCCGCGCCACCCCCGTCGCGGGCAGCGGCCGGAAGCGGGTGGACCGGAACCTGTCCGTGAGGGTTCCGGGGCACCGCTGTGTGTTCCAGTTTTCTGGAATGCTCCACCCCCTCCAGTCGCACTCGCGAGACGGCCCGAACCGCCCGCCGGACCCCGGGGCGCCGACCCTTTTTCCTTCCTCCCCGTGAAGGCCTTCCCCAGGTCGGGGGACGGAGTGTCAAGGTGGAGCGCCCGCACCGCAGGCGCGTCGGGAGGAACGAGCGACGCGGCGAGGAGCGGACGTACGACCTTGACGCGGAGGAGCCCGGCCGGACACTGGAGAGGCCGGGGAGGGATGCGTGCACAACGCGAAGGGCCCCGCGCAGCGGGGCCCATTCTCTGTGTTCGTCGTGGTCAGCCGGAGGTACTTCCGGCGGTCGCCGGGGCGGTCCCTCCGGCACCTTCCTGCCCGGGGATCGTAGTCGCGGGCGAGGCCTCCGGAGACTCTGTTGCGGGGGTGCTCGGCGTCCCGCTCGGCGTCTCCTTCTTCGCCAACCGTCGCGACGTTCGTCGCCCCTTCGGACGCTTCGCCGGTTCCTCGGCGCCGATGGCCGTCAGCTCCTCCGCGGTCCATCCCGCCGTCTCCGCGGCGACGAACGCCTCGGCGTACGGCGCGTCCAGTTCCGCCAACTGACGCTGGAGGTCCGCGCGCTTCCCCAGGATGTCCGCCAGCGGCTCGAAGGCCTTCTCGCGGGCCGCCTGGGCTTCCCTCATCTTCTGCATGAAGTCGTGTGAACTCGCCATGCCGTGATCGTACTGGTACGGCACGGACGGCGGCTGCGGGGGCATGCTCATCACCGCAGGCCGTGGGGGTTTTTGACGGGTTGCCACGTGCACCGTGTGCGCTTCCGGATGGCCTCAGCCACCGGAAGCGAGTTAGTGCAAACTGGGCCCAGTTTGCGTGATCACCGGCTTTAGGCCCACTACTGTGGGCGGCCGGTGATCTTTGGTCCGAGGACGGACCGGGGGGTTGGAAAGGGGGCTGCCGTGGCAGAGCCATCAGCAGCGGACGGCCGACGCCGTGTCTCCGAGCGCAGCACGCGATACCGCGAGCGCGAGGCCGATGGCCGCCGCGATAACCGCCTCAAAGTCTCCTACACCGACACCGAGCTGACGATCGTCCGTGAGGCCGCCGACCGCGACAACCAGGCCCTCGCCGCGTGGGTCGGCGACGCCGCGCTGAACGTGGCGAAGGAGAAGGTCGTTCCCGTCTCGGTCGACGCCCGCGACCTCATTGCCGAACTCATCCAGGCGCGCAATCAGGCCTCACGCCTCGGCAACAACGTCAACCAGATCGCGAAGGCCCTGAATGCCGACGGTACGGTGACCGGTGCCCAGCTCGCGGCCACCTTGGACGCGATTCTCAAGAGCGTGCGACGCATGGACGAGGCGACGCTCCAGGTGATGCGCGAACGGCGTCTGCGCTCGTGATGCCGAAGAAGGCCCGGGACGGTACCGACACCAAGGGACTGCTGGACTACCTGTACGGCCCGGGCAAGCGCGACGAGCACACCAACCCGCACATGGTGGCGTCGTGGGACGACCCTTTTGTCGAGGACCCGGCACGTTCGCCGGACATGACGATCGCCGACCTGGCGCTCATCCTGGACGCCCCGGTACACGCCCTGCTCGGCAAGCGACCGGCCAAGCACGTGTACCACGTCGCGGTCCGCAACGCGCCCGAGGACCGACTCCTGACGGACGAAGAATGGGCACGGGTTGCCCGCGAGATGATGCACGCCTCCGGCATCGCCAAGCACGGCGACGACCAGGCCTGCCGGTGGGTCGCGATCCGTCACGCGGACGACCACATCCACATCGTTGCGACGCAGGCCCGGCAGGACGGTCGGCAGCCGCGGCTGCGGCAGGACATCCCCAACATGCACATGGCCGCGAGGAACTTCGAGGTCGAGTTCGGGCTACGCCGGTTGAAGCACGGCGACAAGACCGCGAGGAAGTGGCCGAAGACGGGCGAGCAGGAAAAGGCGGTCCGTCGCGGACTGGCGGAGCCAGTTCGCGAGACGCTCCAGCGGACGGTCCGCCAGGCCGCCGCCGCCGCTACGGGTGAAGACGACTTCTTCGCCCGGCTCACCGCGGCCGGGCTCCGGGTGAACAAGCGCGTCGCCCCGGACGGGAACATCACCGGGTACTCCGTCGCGATGCCCGGCGACCGCGACGTCGGACAGCGCGCGGTCTTCTTCCCTGGCGCCCGGCTCGCCTCCGATCTGTCCCTGCCGCGCGTCCGGGAGCGCTGGACGACACCGGTGTCCGTGCCGACGGTCGCGCCGGCGGAGATGTGGCAGGAGGCGGAGCGGCGCGTGCGCGCGGCCGCCGACCAGCTCGGTGCGGGCGGACTGCATCAGGGCGCCGGAGATGTCGCCGCGCTCGGCGACCTCATCGTCATCGCCGCGGTCATCTCGCCGCGCATGGTGCGCGACCGGCTGAGGGACGCGGCGTACGAGTTCGAGCGCGCGTCGCGCGTCCCCGGCGACCGCATCCTGGAGGGGCAGGCGCGCACCTTGTACCGGGAATCGACCCAGTTGCTGTCCCAGTCGGCGGCGGCCGCCGGACGCAGCGACACGGTTGCCGCGCTCGGGTTCCTGCTCGCCCTGGTCACTGCGATCGAGGCCTCCCGCAAGTGGCACCAGGCGCAGGAGCACCGAGCCCAGGCGGAGGCCTCCGGACGGGCCGGTCGACTGCTGCGGGAGGCGGTCGAGGTGACCGCCGGCGCGCGGGCGGCACGCGACTACCGACCCCGCCCGAAGCGCACCGCGCCCCGGACCCCGGGAGCCCGCCGGACGGCAGCGATCTCAGGGGATCGGCCGATGGCGGGCGTGCTCCAGGAGGCGGTACCCGGACACGCACGTGCCGTGCTCGCAGACCCGGCGTGGCCCGCACTGCGCACCCGACTGGCAGCCGTCGAGAAAGCGGGGGAAGACCCGGCCGATGTCTTGGCCGCAGTGGCCGCCCAACGGGAGTTGGGCTCAGCGGACTCGGTCGCCGAAGTGCTTGCATGGCGACTGGACGGGTGGCAGCGTCAGCGCGGTGCGACGGTGGCCGCCACCGGCAAGAGCCCGTCGCCGACGTCCACGGGCGGCACCGGACGCACCGGCACGCCGCGTAAGACGGGGGTGCCCGGACCGACACGTCGGCCGCCGGGTGACGAGCAGGGCAAGGGCCCGAGACGGGCTCGGTAACGAGGGGAGTGGGACATGGCAGCACCGATGCCAGAGGACCGGGCAGGCGAGGCATTTGCGGAGGCCGCGGCCGAGGCGGTGCAGACCTCTGTCATGGCGTTCCGTCTGGTGATGGCCATCGCGGACGCGGTACGTCGCCAGCAGCAGAAGAAGGCTGGGAAGGAGGACGAACTCCCGGACGCCGAGAAGTCGGCGGCGGAGGCCTCCGAGGAGGTGAAGAAGCTCCTGCCGTCGGACATCAGCGCGGCTCTGCTGGAGGGCGCGGACTGGCCTCAGCTTGCCCAGCAGTTGATGGCGTTGAAGCGTGCCGGAGTCGACCTGGAGACGATGCTCCCGCGCGTCGGCGAGATCGTCGTGACGGTGCGGGACCAGGTCGCGGCGAACGCCGAGCGGGTGGCGCGCGAGGGTACGGAGGAGTGGGCGAAAGCCCTGCGCGAGACGCTGCCGGCAGGACCGGTGCGCGAGGCGATTCTGTCGTCCCCGGCGTGGCCGGAGATGGCCGCGACGATGTCGAAGTTGGACGCGCGCGGAGTCGACGTGCGAGCGATCCTCGCGGCAGCGAACGAGGAGGGTGTCGGCGTCGACCGGGCGGTCGCGAAGGTGCTCGCGGCGGCGGAGGTGCCGACCACGAGCCGGGACGCGAAGCTGTCGTACGGGCCGATGACGACCGGGCTGGACATCCCCAAGGATCTCGACCTGGGCGACCGTGAGCGGGCCCTTCGGCAGTTGGCCATCGCGCCGTCGGAGAACCAGCGGTTCGCGCGCATGGTGCGCGAGGCGGTACCCGGTCTGGAGCGGGAGGCGGATTTGGGTGTGGCGGACCATTATTGGCCCTTGGTCGCCGCGCGGATGGCGGACATGGAGAGCCGGGGCGAGCCGGTGGCCGAGTATCTGGCCCGGCTGTCGAAGGACACTTCCTGGCAGGAGGGTCCGCCGTCGAAGATGGGGCGGCGGATGGTCAAGGCCGCCGTCGATGCGCTGCGCACGCCTCCCGGTGCGCCGGCGGAGTCCGGGGTGCGGGTGAACACCGCGGCGGCTCGGTCGACGTCGCCGAGCGTGGGCCCTACTAAGGCGGCCGGGAAGGGCGCGGCACCGGCTACGCCGGGGGTGGCCGCGCACCGGGAGGCCGGGCCCGTCGCGAAGGGCGGCAAGACCCGGTAGAACCACGCCTGACACACGTGTGCCGCAGACCGGAGGAAGGTCTGCGGCACACGTGTCTCGGGGGATGGTCAGGGGCGGGTGGCGCCGTAGTAGTCGCGCTCCGGCATGGCCGCCGTCAGAGCGGCCACCTCTACATTGCGGCCAGTGCGCGGCGCCGACACGACGTTGCCATCACCCGCGTAAATGGCCACGTGGTAGATGGATCCGCCGTGGGCCCAGAACAGCAGGTCGCCGGGCTTCAGGTCGCTGCGCGAGACTGGGTGGTTGGAGGTGGCGCCGTACTGGTCGGCGGCGGTGCGCGGCAGTTTGAGGGAGGGCCAGTAGGAGTACTGCACCAGGCTGCTGCAATCGAAGCCGACGGTGACGGAGGCGGAGCAGTTGCCGTGCAGGTAGCCGTTGGTGCCGTCGCAGAAGCCGGTTGAGGGGCCGTCGGGGCCGCCGCCGCCCCAGGCGTAGGGGGTGCCGATGCGGGTGACCGCGCGGCGTACGGCGTCGGGGCCGGAGCCGGATCCGGTGACCTGGAGGACGCCGGGGCCGGAGAACCGGGCGATGTTGGCGAGGATGTCTTTGACGTAGCCCTGGGTCTCGGGGAAGTTCGGGATGCCGGGGGGGTGGGCACCGGTGACGGCGCCCCAGCCCGCGTTGTATCCGGCGAGGGCGAGCCCGCGGACGTCGCCGGGGATGCCGGAGGCCTTGGCCGTGCCGAGCAGGCTGCACATGTACCGGGCCTGGGCCATGACCGCATCGCCTATGTCCCAGGGCGAGGAGACGCCGTTGCCGTCCGCGTCGCGGCCCCAGGTGGCCCAGGTGCCGGGGATGAATTGTGCGGGTCCTTCGGCGCCGGCGCCGCTGCGGGCCTGGCGGTCGGTGCGGAAGTGGCTTTCCTCGTTGAGCTGGGCAGCCAGCAGGCCCGGCGATAACTCGCGGTGGGTGCATTCGGCCGATGCTTTGAGGATCCATGGCCGAAATTCGGCGGGTACGCCGCGGAGTCCGCCGCCGCCGTCGGCGGATATCTGGGTTGCCTGTGCGTTAGCGACGACGACGACGCCGACGACGAGCGCCATGACGGTCGCGACGCACAGGGCGAAGACGGCCATGGCGATTTTCACCAGCGTGCTCAAGTGCGTTCCCCCCGCGGTGATGTGGTGCGCCGCGGCGTTTCGGCGGCGGCTTCCCGGCGTACTAGATCACGGGATACCTGGTGTGCGCGCCTCCATTGAGGGAGGGTCAGGGCGTAGCCGACGGCCCAGTCCAGGGCCAGCTGGACGTGGCCACCGCGCTCGACCCGGCAGACCGTCTGCCAGGAGACGCCGATGCGTGCGGCCATCTCCTTCTGGGTGAGGTCCAGGGCGCGGCGGATGTCGGCGAGCGAGGCGTCCTCGGTGATGGGGCACTGGAGGTCGCGCAGGGGCACGCCCAGCGCTTTGGCCAGGGCCCGGGCCACGCGGGTGCGGGGCTGGCGAACGCCTCGCTCGGCGGAGTGCACCGTGTTGGGCGCAAGGTTCGCGGCTGCGGCCAGGGCCCTGATGGAGAGGCCGGATGCGAGGCGCAGGGCGCGGAACCGCGCACCGTCGAACAGCATCCTGAGAGCCCTCCCCGTGGCGCGAAAAACGTAAGCAGCTTTGCTGCGCAAATCACGCTAGCCTCTGGAGTCCCAGATTCCCAAGCAGGATCTGGGACGCAAAAACAGGCAAACGGGGGGGAGTTGGGTGTGAGCACTCAGGCGGTGGCATCAATTCCGGGAAACGGTGCCCCCATTGGGCTGCGGTACGCGCTGATTCCCGTGCACGGATACGGCATTGCGGTGGCGACCGTGGTGCACATGCTCGACGGTGAGGGGGGCGGCGCCCAGGCCCGCATTCTCCAGTCCAACGAGCCGGTGCCCTATGGGGCACTGCCGGTGCTGCTTGCCGAGACCACGGTGTACGGGGCGGTGTGCGTGGAGGCCATGCTGCGCGGCTGGAACAGCCAGCTGCCCCGGCCGTGGCTGGTGTGGGTGGCCGATGCCCCGGCCCGGCCGGTACCGGAAGCCCGCTATCGCATCCGGGCCTTGCAGGCGCAGTTGGCCGGGGTGGCCACGGTGCCCTACCTGCCGGTGCTGCGCACCGTCGAGGACGCCGCGCAGGCCCTGGAGTACAAGGACGTGAAGTCCGCCGGCGACACGCTGCGGCGGCAGATGGAAGGGAACAGCAAGTGAGTAACTGGACGCTGGCTGACGGGCTCCTCCCGGCGGCGAAGCCCAAGAAGATCCCGGGCCTGGACAACACGGTCTCCACCTTGTTCGGCTACGGGCTGTGGCTCCTGTTGCTGGCCGGCGCCTGCGCTGTTGGTTTCGGGGTCTACAAGCTCGCCATGTCGGACAAGTCGAGGAACGGCGGCGGCAGCGAGCCCTTCAAGTGGATGGGAGGGGGGATCGCGGCCTGCCTGTTGTCGGGCTCGCTGATCACCATCATCAACGGGATTGTGGGGAGCTAGTCGTGGCACGCAGGGGGTCGATGAACACCAAGGGCGTGTGGGCTGCGGGCGGAGTCGCCGTGGCCGTGCTCGCGCTGACCGCGGTGGCCATGTTCAACGGGAGTGACGAGGGGGACGGCTCGGCGGCCGGGAAGGGAACGTCGGCGAGTGCGGGCAGCTCGGCCGCACCGTCGGCCACCTACACGCTGCCCGCCGACTGGACCGAGCCAGCGAAATGGGCTGCGCTGCCGCGGGGGCAGCGCACCGACAAGTGGGGCAGCCAGGTCGGTTTCCCGCACACGACCGAGGGCGCCATGGGTATGGCTCTGGCGGCCAACACCACCGCGGTACAGGCCGGAGGCCACAGCGGGGTGGACGAGCGGCTGCGCACCTACAACTCCTACATCGCGGCGGCCGATCACACCTCCGATGGCGCCAAGGCGGTGGAGCTGGGCGGCCTCGACGTTGACAAGCAGTTCCATCAGCAGGCGGGTGTGAGTCCTGAGCAGGCGCTGCCGTCCGGCGCGTACCTGCGGAACACCGTGGTCGGCTACAAGGTGATCAAGGCCGCGCCGGACGAGGTCAGTGCCTGGCTGCTGGCCCGCGTCGCGACGAAGACGGGGGAGACGGCGAAGGAGTCGGTCGACTACACCCGCACCCTGGTTGCCGCGCGCTGGGAGGCGGGCGACTGGAAGGAGTCGGTGGCGGCGACTGCGCAGGCGCAGCAGCAGGTCCAGAGCCAGACGCCGCCGGACACTGTCGCGCCCGGAGATGCCGCGTTCAATGAGGCCGGGTGGACGGCGATCCGGGAGGCATCGTGAAACGCCGGATCGCGTCCCTCCTCCTTGCCGTGGTGGCGGTCCTCGGGATAGCGGTGGCCGCGCCGGCACCGGCGGCCGCGGACGGTCCTGGCGTCATCGGCAAGGGCGTTGAGCTCCAGTGCAAGATCTCCACCGGCTCGCTCGGGGACCTCCTGAAGGCGACCGGGGTGATCGACAAGGATCTGTGCCACACCGTCGGCACGCAGGTGGCGAAGCAGGTCAAGAAGGCCTGGAAGGCCGTGTGGGACTCCGTTCTGGGCGACGTCATCAACTCGGGCGCGGACTTCGCCAGGGGCATGATCAAGAAGACGTTGACGGTGGCTCTGATGGGGCCATCGCTGGATCTGGGAGCCACCGGTCTGTGGAGCGGGAAGGCGACGCTCGCGGGGATGCTGACCTGGCTCGGCCTGGTCATCGCGACCTTTGGGCTGATGTGGCAGATCGGGAAGATGGCCGTCACCGGGCAGCTCAAGTACGCCGGGCAGGCAGCCAGCGGCTGGGTGCAGAACGTGCTCATCTCTGCGCTCGGCGTCGGCATCGTCGCCCTGCTGCTGTCCGCCGGGGACGCCATGACCAAGGGCCTGGTGAACGCGACCTTCGATGACGACGGGAAGGCTCTGGAGCGCATCGTGGCGGTCCTGATCCCCGCCGGTATCGCCAACCCCATCACGCTGATGAGCGCGGTCGGCATCATGCTGCTGATCGGCGCCGTCCAGCTGGTCATGGTTTTTCTCAGGCAGAGCGCCATTCCCATCCAGTGCCTGCTCCTGCCGGTCGCGGGGGCCGGGCGGGTGGGCGGCGATGCCACCCGCCAGTGGGCCCCGAAGCTGATCACGTCGATCTGCATGGTGATCTGCTACAAGCCGATGCTCGCGATCATCATTTGCACGGGCTTTTCGGAGTTCGGGCAGGCCAAGACGGTGGTCGAGTGGCTGCGCGGCTGCGCCACGCTGGTACTCGCGGTGCTGGCCCCCGGCCCGCTGATGAAGATTTTCGCGCCGTTCGGCGAGGCTGTGGGCGGCGGAATGGCCGGCGGCGGCGCCATCGGTGCGCTCGGCGGCGCCGTCGGTTACCTGGGCAGCAAGGCCTCAGAGGCGTCTGAAGAGACGGGCTCGGGTGGTTCCACGGACGAGCCGACCAGTGCGGTGCAGCACGCCCAGATGGTCTCCCAGACGATGGGCAAGCAGGAAGGCGGCGAGGGCGGGGACAGCGGCCGTGGACAGGATGTGCAGGCGCACGCCTCCCGTACGGACGCGAGCGGCGCGCAGGCGGCCGAGATTCCTGCTCAGGCCGGTCCCGGAGCGGCCGCCGGAACCCCTGCTTCGGCGGGCCAAGGCGCCGGAGCAGCCGGTGGAGGCGCCGCCGCGGGTGCGGCTGGTGCGGCCGCCGGGGTCGGGATCGCCATCCAGGTCATTGACGGTGTCAACAAGGGAATTCAGAGCAGCGCCGGAGAGATCGGCAAAGGGGGTACCGGGCAGTGACGAGTCATGATGTTCCCAACGCCTTGATGGTGGACGGGTTCCGGGTCCGCCGCTCCTTCGGGTACGGCGGACTGAGCAGGACTGCGACCATCTTCGCGGCCGTGGCGCTGGTGCTGGACGGCTTCATCGCCACCAGCATGCCGATCAGTCTGGTCGTCACCCTCCCGGTGACGGCCATCGTGATCGGTCTGGCGGCCGCCCGCCGCCACGGCATGTCCGCCCTGGCCTACTACTGGGCACGCATCGCCTGGCGGCGGGCCAGCCGCGCGGAGGCGACCAACTACCGCCGGGTGCTGCTGCCCCACCCCTACGCGTTGGACCTGCCCGGCGTCGGCGCCTCCTCCACCCTCATCAAGGCCTACGACCCGACCAGCGGGCGGGGTGTCGGCATCGTCCACGACCGCACCTCGGGCTATATGACCGTCAGCACGCTGCTGTCGCCGGGCGGCAGCCTGATGGCCCCCACCACCACGGTGCAGGGCAACATGCGCAGCTGGGCGTCGGTGCTGGACGGGATGAGCACCGACGAGCAGATCAAGGGCGCCACGGTGACGATCCAGATCACGCCGGGCGCCGGCGAGGCGCTCGGCGACGACGTGGCGGTCCGCACCGATCCGGGTGCCCCGCAGCTGGCCCGCCAGGTCATCGACGAGCTGGTGCGCACGACGCCGCGCGCCACCGCCAGTGTGGCGCCGTGGATGTCGGTCACCGTCGATCCGCTTGCGACGTCCAATCCGCCCGAGGAGCTGTCCGACCAGGTCGCCGAGACGCTGCGGGTGGTCGACGGGCTCGACCTGTCCGGCACCGGCACCGACATCGGGCGCCGCGCCACCGACGTGGACCTGCGGCGGCTGGTGCGTGCCGCCTACGACCCGAGCGTTTTCAATGCCAGGGACGCGGAGTTCGAGGACCTTGAGTGGGCCGAGTGCGGGCCGCAGGCCGCCGATGACCTCCTGGAGGAGTACGTGCACGACGGTGCGGTCTCGCTGTCGTGGGTGCTCCGCGAGATGCCGCGCCGCCCCATCCCGTACAGCGTGCTGCTGCCGCTGCTCGCGCCGGGCAAGTTCCAGCGCCGCATCACGCTGGCCTACCGGGTGCTGGACCCGCTGGAGGGCGAGGCGGTGCTGGAGCGGGAGATCAGCCACGCCGAGAACACGGCCCAGACCACCAAAGAGGTCAAGGGCCGCGCCAAGTGGTCACAGCGAGCCGACGTGCAGAAGGCGCACCAGGCGGCCGCGCAGATGTCCGGCGGCCAGCAGGTCGTCGACTGGACGCTGATGGTCACCGGCACCGCCCGGCGCCCGGCCGACCTGCCCGCCATGCGCCAGGAGCTGGAGCGGGCGGTCAAGGCCACGAGGGGCATCCGGATGCGGCCCGCGTTCGGGGCCCAGGCCGCGGTGTTCGCCGCCGGGATCCCGCTGGGCTACAACCCGCTGGTGAAGTGAGGACCTGACCATGGCACGCAAGACGAAGCCGCCGAAGGTCACCACGCCCAAGGCGGTCGTCCGCACCGAGACACCGGTCCCGAGCCGCGAAGAGCGGCGCGCCGCACGGCAGTTGCAGAAGCGGTACGCGCCGCGGCTGGGCTGGGGCGGCCGGTTCAGCGGCCGGGTGCCGGTCGAGGACACCGGCACCGTCTACACCGGCCCTAGCCACCAGGCGGGCGGGGTCTACCCGTTCCTGCTCGGCTCCGGTTTGCCGCCGCGCGGCGTGCCGGTCGGGCGGGACGTCCTGACCGGTGAGCTGGTGTGCGTCGACCCGTCCGGCTGGACTGGCAAACTGACCACCAACCCGGGTGTCTGGGTCATGTCGCAGCCGGGCGCGGGCAAGAGTGCGCTGGTCAAACGCATCTGCCTGGTGTACTCGGCGTACGGCCACATGGTGTGTGTGCCGGGCGACGTCAAGGGCGAGTACTCGGAGCTGGTCGGCGAGTTGGGTGGGTCCGTGGTGCGGATCGGTGACGGCATCGGCCGGATCAATCCGCTGGACTCGGGGCCGCTGAAGGGCCGGGTGGGCACGCTGCCCGTTGAGCGACGCCAGGCGCTGCTCGATGTCCTCAACGGCCGGCGGCTGGAGACCCTGGTCGCGCTGCTGTCCACGAAGAACGGGCTGGGCCGGGCGCCGGACGAGGTCGAGCGCAGCGCGCTGGACACGGCCGTCCATGTCGCCTCGGCCGCCCAGGAGTCGGGCAGTGACCCGGTCATCGCGGACGTGGTCCGGGTGCTGCGGGCCGCTCCGGAGGAGCTGCGCAGCAAACTCGGCGCCGAGGGCGAGCGGTACCGAGACTTGACGAGGAGCGTTATCGCCGGACTCGACAACCTCATCGGCGGGCCCCTCAAGGGCCTGTTCGACGGGCAGACCACCACCCCGTTGGACATCAACGCGCCCGCGGTCAGCGTCGACATCAGCGCGCTGCGGGCCCGCGGCAACGATGTCGTGAGCGCGGGGATGATCGCGACGTGGGCGTACACCTACTCCAGCATCGACAGCGCCCGCAGCATCGGCCTGATGCACAGCAAGTTGGTGCTGCCGATGGACGAGATGTGGCGGGCCCTGCGTTCGGGGCCCGGCCTGGTCGACGCCATGGACGCGATCAGCCGCCTGAACAGGACCACGGACGACGTGACGATCTACGTCACGCACTCCCTGCTCGACGTGGAGGCGCTGCCCACCGAGATGGACCGGGCCAAGGCGAGGGGCCTGATGGACCGGTGCGACACGTGGGTGCTCGGGGCCAGCACCGAGGAGGAGCTCCGCCGGGTCACCGGCAAGCGCATGCTGACCGAGCAGGAGATCATGCTGATCTCCTCCTGGTCGTCGGCGACGTCCACCGGTCTGGACATCGAGCCCACACGCAGCGACGACGAGAGCCAGCCGGTCGAGGACGAGGGCGCCCGCCACCCGGGCCGCGGCAAGTACCTGATCAAGCTGGGCACGCGGCCCGGCATCGCGGCCGCGCTGGAGTTGACCGCGACGGAGAAGCGGCTGTACCGCACCGACGCCAACCGGCGCCGGGCCACTACCACGGGGGTGGGCACACGATGATGACGGAGAACGACCGGGCGTGGGCGGCCGGGGGCATCCTGGCCGGCGGTGTGGTGGCGCTGTCTGCCGGGGCCTGGGCCGGGGCGGCGGCCGGTGCGCTGGTGACCGGCGACGAGGTGGCGCCCGCCTCCCCGCTGACCGTCTACCGGATGGCCACCCAGTGGTCGACGGTGTGGCCGCACTCGCAGACCGCATCGGCCGTCGGCGCCACCGTGGCGGACCTGGCGGTCATCGTGTTCGTCGTATGGGGTCTGCGGTGGGCGTTCCGCTGGTTCCGCAACCCCTCCAGCCTGGCGACGCTGCACCAGGTACGCGAACTGACGCCGAAGCACGCGGCCCGGACCGCCACCCGGTTGAGGTCCTCGTTGAAGGGGACGAAGCCCGCGAAGCTCCCGGCCCGCGACCGGGGCGTGCTCCTCGGCGACCACATGCCGTCCGGCGTCGAGCTGCGCGGCAGCGACGAGGACACCTACGTCGCCATCATGGCGC
This sequence comes from Streptomyces sp. NBC_00212, assembly GCF_045206365.1. Lineage (NCBI taxonomy): Bacteria > Bacillati > Actinomycetota > Actinomycetes > Kitasatosporales > Streptomycetaceae > Streptomyces > Streptomyces sp. NBC_00212. The sequence goes on along the minus strand of NZ_CP108117.1, from coordinate 35,762 downwards.
CCCGCGCGGGCAAGTCGACGTCGCTGGCCATCCCGGTGGCGGAGGAAGCCCCCGGCGCCCTGCTGATGACCAGCAACAAGGCCGACGTCTACGCCGCGACGCGCGGCTCCCGCGCGCAGGTCGGGCAGACCTTCCTGTTCGACACTCAGGGCGTGGCCCAGGCCGAACGGGACGTGTGGATCGACCTGGTCGCACAGGCCGAGACGCTGGAGGGCGCCGAGCGCCTGGCCTCCCATTTCGTCAACCAGATCACCTCGGAGCAAGCCGATCCGTTCTGGTCCCAGGCAGCCGGAGACCTCCTCACCGGCCTGTTCCGGGCCGCATGGTGGGAGGGCGCCACCGTCCGCGAGGTCATGAAGTGGCTGTCCGACCCGAAGGAGAAGGCGCCGCTTCGCGTGCTCTACCAGCGCGAACCGGTGCTCGCCGAACAGGTCGACTCCTCGATCAACATCGCCGAAGAAACGCAGTCCGGCATTTACCAAAATGCCCGAACTGCCATGTCGGCGCTGCGAGATGAGAAGGTCCTCGCGTGGGTCACCCCCGACAAGAGCAGCCGCCCGCGCTTTGACCCCGAGACCTTCGCCACCAGCAAGGACACGCTGTACCTGCTGAGCAAGAAGGGCGGTCCGTCCTCGGCGCTCGTGGCCGCGGTCGCCGACGCGGTGTTCACGGCCGGTACCGAGGCGGGTGAGCGCCACGGCGGCCGCCTGCCCGAGCCGATGCGCGCCGTCCTGGACGAGGCCGCGAACATCTGCAAGATCGCGGACCTGCCCGACTTGTACTCGCACCTCGGGTCTCGGGGGATCACTCCGTTCGTGATCTTGCAGAGTTACCGCCAGGGCGTACGGGCCTGGGGCGAGGTCGGCATGGACTCGATGTGGTCGGCCGCCACCAAGAAGGTCATCGGCGTCGGGATCGACGACGCGAAATTCGCCCAGGACATCAGCTCCTTGACCGGCGCGCACTACGTCGAGCGCGGCTCGTACTCCAAGAGCAAGGACGGTGGCAGCCGCAGCTGGTCCGAGCAGCGCGAGCAGGTGCTCGACCCCGCCGAGATCCGCGCCATGAAGAAGGGGACGGCCCTGCTGATGTCCACCGGCATGCCGGTCGCGCAGATCGGTCTTCGCCCCTGGTACGCGGAGCGGGCGATGGCACACATCGGCCCGCAGATGCGCGACGAGGAGGCCGCCATCACCAAGCGTGCCGTGGGTGCCTACGAGCTGCGGAAGGCGACGCGCAGTGGCCGATGAGCACGATGACGTCCCGGAGCTGGACGTGCCGGTCGGCATGTTCGAGGACATCGAAGACCTCAAGGCCCAACTCGCGAGCCTGACGGCCCTGGTCAAGAAGCTCACCGGGGGCGAGGACGCCGAGCCGGGCGAGGCCTCCGCCGAGGCGGAGGAGACGGCCGGCGGGGAGGCCGCCGCCGAGGAGGAGGATGCGGAAGAGGAGTGGCAGTACCCGCCGTTCATCCTGCTGCTCGATCCCCCGGAGTACGACGACGAGCTGCGGGCGCTGATCGAGTGGGTCGAGGGAGTGCTCGTACCCGGCTACCTCGCCGAGCCGTCGCCCGATGCCCGGTGGTGCCACCTGTGGTGGGAGCACCCCGTGGCCATCGCCCGCCTGCACGCGGTGTGGCTGGCCTGGCAGGAGCTGACGGACCCGGCCTCCTGCGGCTACACCGGACCCTCGGTGTGGCACCGCGACCACATGGACCCCGCCCTCCGGGAGCTGCGCGGGTCCACCGGCCCGTTCGCGGGCTGCACCAAGGGCGAGCACCAGATCGACCATCGTCTCCCCGGGCTGGTACCCAGCGCCTGGAGTCACGCCGAGGACTGACGCAGGGCCGACGAACGCGGGGGCCGCCGGGATGACCCGGCGGCCTTGAGGTCCTGGCGCAGATGCTGACCATGGCCGAGTAGGCGACGCGATGCGGCCCGCTGTGCTACTCGCTGAGCTGGGCGAGGGCGGTGTAGCAGGGGGCGCACACCGGAAGGGCGTCGGTGATGTCGGCTGGGTGTCCCTGTCCCTCCACTCCGGGCTGTACCGATGTCCCCGATCAGTGGAGTCCGGGCACGCTGCCGGAGGAGTGGCCGGGCGCCATCCACTCGTGGAGCGCGAACCGCCGGTACGCGTTCGGACCGACGGCCGTGTCGTACTCCCCGATGCCTGCCCGGTCCAGCGCGTTGTTCCAGCGGTGCATCCAGTAGCGGTCCGCGACCCAGTAGGCGGTCTCGGCGACCGACGAACCGTCGTCGCTGACCAGGCTGTGGTCACGGACCCGGCGCAGGGCCTCGGCAAGGTCGTCCGTAGTGATCGGCATCCCCTTGCTGGCGGCGACGGCGGCGAGCTCGTCATCGACGGCATCCACGCCGTGCTCCAGGGCGTATTCGAGGGCCTCGATCGCGGCCTCCCGGCCGTCGGCGAGATACCCGGTGTACTCCTGGCCGCCGCGCTCCAGCCGGTCGGTGAACTCCTCGGTGGTGAACTTGCCGCGGCTGCGGGCGACCAGCCCGGCCAGCATCGCGGCCCAGTCCTGGGAGCCCTCGGCGACCTCGGTGGTCAGACGCCGGCGGGCCGCGGTGTACGAGATGCCTTCGGCGTCGGCGAGTTCGTGGGCGTCTTTCTTGAACTGCTTGTGGGTGGTCACGGTCTCTCCTGAGTCCCGGGGACGGCGGCGATCCCACGCATCCCCGCCGGGGGCACGTGGCCACGGACAGGCAAATGTCAGTGCGTGAGGCGGTGCCCCTTGTCCTCATCGCCGCTCGCGGCGTGGGCGCGATACGGCTCGGAGTCAGGCCGACGCAAGGCGGCCGACTCCCACTCTAGGACGCTGGACGTTGATCCGCTGGCAGCCGATCCGCAGGCCCCTAGGTGTCCTGCATACCGGACGACACCGCGTTCCGTACGGTCAACGCCTCGCGATCGGGTTCGTGTTGGGGCGACACGGGGCCAACTCGCCCCAGAATCTCACCTCTTAAGAGGTGAGAATTCGGCTAGAGTGGAGCCATGACCACCGAAGCCGTCGCCCTCATCCCCGAGCCCGCGCCCACCCCGTCCCTGGAGGTCGTGCCCGACCTGCCCACCGAGGTGACGGTCGCCAAGATTGCCGCCGGAGTCACCACTGCCCTGGTGGAGGCTTGGGACGCGATCCGCGCCCGCCACAAGGACGTTCCCGAGGCCGTCATCAGTATGGCCACCGGCGGCCGCGCGAGCGCGGTCGAGCTGGCCCACTTCGCGCCCCGCCGGTGGAAGCTGCGCGAGGGCGACGACGTCCACCACGAGGTGTTCGTCACCGCCGAGTCGCTCGCCGACGGCGCCGCCAAGGTCTTCGGGTACCTCCTGCACGAGGCCACCCACGCGGCGAACGAGGCGCGCGGCGTCAAAGACTGCTCCGCCAGCCAGTACCACAACAAGGAGTTCAAGAAGACAGCCGAGGCCATGGGACTCGTCCAGCGGCCCGACGTCGGCGAGAAGTGGAAGAAGAAGTACGGAGCCGCCGGTACGGAGCTGGGGGACGAGGCGGCGGAGACCTACGCCAAGGAGATCGACGCGCTCGACAAGGCGATGCACGCCACCCGCACCCCCGACCTCTTCGCCACCCGCACCCGCGGCGGCGGCAGCAAGGGCGGCGGGGCCACCGACGACGCGGACACCGCCGACGCCGGCGGGGACGACGAGGTGCCGACCGGGAAGAAGGAGAAGGAGGACCGCAACTACGTCAAGGCGGTCTGCCAGTGCGAGCCGCCCGCGGTCATCCGGGTCTCCCCGAAGACGCTGGAACGCCGCAACATCATGTGCGGCGACTGCATGGAGAACTTCGCGCCGGAGGAATCCGCCTGAGAGAGATGGTCTATCTGGCCAGATAACCCGCGGGCCCCGGCGGTCCCCTTCGAGGGGAGCCGGGGCCCGCGTCGTCGTGCGGCTGTACCGCCGTGGTGCACCAGGTGCAGGCGGCTACGACCGGGGGAGGGTGCGGTCCTTGGAGGCGTCCCAGCCGGTGCAGTGCGTCGTTTCCCGGCCGTCCCGCTCGTACCGGACGGTGATGTCCCACACGGGCCAGGTGCCGATCGGGCGCGGGCCGCGCCCGATCGCGAGGACCTCGTACACGCTCCCGTCGTCGCCGTGGTCGTACCGGCCGCCGACGACGCGGGGGCCGACCTGGGTGGCGATCCACTCCTCGTAGCCCATCTCGAACCCCTCGGAGCGGTCGCCCAGCAGTTCGGCGGGCATCGTGTTGCCGCACTCGTTGCAGTCGCTGCGGCCGGCGGGGTTGACGGTGCCGCAGGCGGCGCACGACCAGGACGGGCGGCCGCAGTCGTGGCAGGCGTCGTACGTCGCCGGGTTGTCGGCCCCGCAGGTGCAGCCCCACGCCGTGCGGGAGCGCTTGGCGGCCGCGAGGTCGGTCTCGTAGGTGCCCATGGATCTCCTTCTCGTACGGGCCGGGGGAGTCCCGGCCCTGATCGGTGTTCTATCTGGCCAGATAAAACGCGCCTACACGGCCCGCAGGCGGTGCGGCCCGCCGGTCGCCGAATCGGATGCGGTCCTTTCTTGTTGCTCAGAAGGTGGGGACGGTCAGTTAGTGCGTCGGCCGCGCGTGAATCGGGATATGGATCTCCCCGCCGCCGCAGTCGAAGTCGGACCACTGATGTTCGGGGGCGAGCATCCATCCGTTGTCCGTCGCGGCGCGGGCAACCTCTCGGATCGCCTCGGTCCTGCTGGCGTAGTCCCCGAGAGCCACGGACGCGAGCGGCAATTCGAGGTCCGAGGTGTAGGTGTCCACCGAGGCCAGCCACCTCCCGCTCTCGATGATCAGAAGGTGTGTCGCCACCAGCCCGACGATGGCGGCGTGTTCGAGGTAGCGGGCGTGGTCGGTCTGCATCACCAGCCCTTCGTACTCCGGGAAGTACCCGGCGAGGTCTTGGTGCGCGCTCTGGTCGCCTTCCTGCGCCCTGCGCAGTACGGCGACGGCATCCGCGATCCGCTCGGGGGAGAGGGCGTCGTTGGGCACGGTGGCTCCTATCGGGGTGGGGTCGACCTGGTGCACGGCGGCGAAGCCCTCCCGGAGCAGGGCGCCCGGGGTGGCCTCTCGTGCGAGGTCGTGCTGCCAGCGCAGCGTGCCGACGGGCACGCGCTGGTTGGCCGGCCGCTGCGCGTTGCGGGTCAGGCAGGTGTCGAGGTCGGGCAGGAGGCGCAGGGCGACGACGGGGCGGCCGTGCCGACGGGCCCGCTCCACGAGCCCGATCCTCACGTCGGGCTCCACGTTCGTGCTGTCCAGGAAGACCGTCGCCCCGCTGCTCAGGTAGTGCTCCAGGAGGGTGTTCTGCCGGGCGACGGCGGCCGGGGTGACGGACTGGTCGCCCGCGTCCCCGCCGATCTCGGCGCGCAGGGAGTCGAGGCAGATCACCACGTCGACCGCCGCGGTGGCTGCGTACGTGGACTTGCCCGATGCTGCGGGGCCGACCGCGACCAGAAGAGTGCCGGGCGCCAGGTCGAGCGGCCCGTTCACAGCGGCCTCCCGTCGCAGTCGACGTACCCGTCGGCGGTGTAGTGGGGCTGGATGCACCCGGCGTGCGCAGCCTCGTAGTCGTCCTGGTCGGTCTCGGCGTAGGAGGACAGATCCTCGTCGTGGAGGTCGTCGGTGCCGTACGTGCGACGGCCGCACGGGGGGCAGCGCCAGATGTCCTCGCCGTCGACTGCGAGGGGGAGGGTCGGGGTCGAGCACTCGGGGCACGGCGGCGAGGAGATGAGGAGGCGGGGCCGGTCGGTCCGCAGCTCGCGGACCGACCAGCCGTGCTCCCGCAGCAGGTCGGCGTAGGCGGACACGAGGACGTGCTCCTCCGCCGCGGCGTCGGCGAACGAGAGACCCGTGAGTGCGCTGCCCGGGAACTGGGTGCGGTGGCTCACCCGGGCCTGCGCGGAGCCGGGAGCACCCGGGGAGCACAGGAATCCGGCCGTGGCGACCTTGCCCGTCGCGTCGAGCCGGGCGGCGGGGTGACGCGTCAGGAGAAGGGATCGGACGGCGGCGGTCACCGCGTCGTCGGGGTCGGGCGTGCTGGTCGCCGTGGTCGGCGAATCGGTGGGTAACGTCATGCCGGTTCCTTCCGGAGGGAGTTGGCGGGGGAGGGGCGGCTGATACGGACCCGGGAGACCGGGCGGGCACGGTCGCAGCCGATGCACTGCGCGTCCGCGTGGAGGTCGTTGTTCGTGTCGCAGTCGGCGCACTTCCAGATCGGCCCCGTCGGTGCCGTCGGACGCGTCATATCCGGCTCCTTCCTGGGGAGTTGGTCAGAACGTGCGGCGCATCCAGGCGGGGAAGCCACCCGCGCAGGGGCGGCACAGGAGCCGTCCCAGCACCAGGCGCCATCCGGCGGCGGCCGCGTAGACGAAGTTGAGGTCCGTTATCCCGCAGCCGGTGCACTCGGGCTGTACCGGGCGGGTCACCGCAGCACCCCGCGCCGCCCGAGGACGTAGCCGAGGGCGGCACTGGCGGCGACCACCAGGACCGTGCCCCCGGCGAGGAGGCGGGGCATGCTCAGGTCGGCGGCGCCGGGAAGCCAGACGGCGGCCGCCGCGGCGATGCCGAGCAGTCCGGCCGGCAGCACCACGAACAGGATCAGGCGCGTGCTCACGACTGTCCCTCCTTGGTCTCGGGAAGCGGCTCCCAGGTGCCGGTGAGCCGGTCGAGGGCCGTCCAGGTGCCGTCGGCGCGGCGGTCGGCGTAGGCGTCGGTGCGGTTGCTGCGCTCCGTCCACACGGTGACGCTGCCGGGGACGCCGAGGTCGTCCAGGAACCTGCGTGCCTCACGGAAGGTGGTGGAGCGCTGCTCGCGCCCGGCGCACCGGATGACCTCCCCGTCGGGCTTGGTCCGGGTGGTGCTCTCGGTGGCGTAGAAGACCTTCGTGGCGTTGCGCGGGATGCGGGTGCTCACGGCTGCTGGTCCTCTTTCTCCTCGTCGCCGTCGAACGGGGGCGAACCGCCGTCGACGTCAACGGTGTTGAGGGTGGGGTAGGCCTGCCCACCGGAGGATCCGGGGGGCAGGGACACCGTCGTCTTGCCCGGGCCTCCGGGGGTGTTCCCCATGTCCTCGGCGGCCTTCTTGCCCGTGGTGATGCGGGTGAGCGCCTCGCGGAAGACGGGGACGAGCTCCTGGTCCATCCGGTAGGCGATGTTCTGGTGCCAGGACGGGTTCTTGGGGTCGGAGACGGGGGTGATGGGCGCCGGAGTGCCCTCCGGCCACCACCCCTTGCGGACTCCGCGCGGGACGGCCCGGGTCAGGCCGTTGGACGGGCCGTTGAGCTTGCCGATCACGCTGCGGACGTGGTCGGCGTCGATGTAGCCGTCGCCGTCGACGAAGACCATCTCGGCCATCCGGCGCGAGCCGGCGGTCAGGTCGAGGAGGTAGCGCTCGGCGCGGTCGACGGTCCAGCCCGGGCGGACCGTACTGATGGACAGCTCCGCGTGGTACTGGGCGGCGAGCGCGACGAGCTTCTCGGCGAACTCCTCGCTCGCGCCCTTGATGGTGATCTCCATGAGAGCCTTCCGGCAGATTCACACCCGGTTCTCCCGGGTCTCCATGGAGGATGCCCGCCGATAGACCCCTCCGTCTAGACCGGGGAGAACAATGGCGGAATTCTGCACTCGTTCGGGCGACGCGGTGGCGGCGCCGGTCTCGGCTCGGATAATGTGCCATATCCGAGCCGACAACACGGACATGACGACCCGTCGGTGTCAGTGCCTCGCGCTAGCGTTCCGGTGACCGTCTGTCAAGAAGAAAGGCCGACCCCGTGCCCCCGAGCGACACCCCGACCGAAACGGTCGACGCCACGCTGTACTACGCGTGGCAGCGCCGCGCACAGCAGCACCTCGCCGACTTCATCGAGCACGGTGCGCGCAACGGCCTGCCGCCGCTGCTGTGGACGCTCGCCCCGAACGGCAACCTCATCGGCACGGCGGGGGCCAGCCTCACGCCGGACGTCCAGCGCGAGGCCGTGACGCGGTGGGCCGCCCACGTCGGCGTCCCGGTAGACACCGAGCACACCGCCGACGGCCGCGAGGAGCTGTACGCCGGGTGGAAGGACGACGAGCGCCGCACCCGCGGCTGCTTCCGCGCCACCATCTTCCTCTCCGACGAGGTCCGGCGAATGCGGGACGACGTCGCCGACTTCGCGCGACGGGAGGGCCTGCCCCACCCCGCCCGTACCCCCGAGGAAGCGCGGGAGCTGATGGACCGCATGGTCCGCAGGAACCGCTCCCACCGATGACTGACCACGAAGCCGGACCTGTGAGGGAAGAGCGGAATATGAGCGGCAGCGCACCGGAACAGCATTACGTCATCACCCTGGCGACCGGGACGGTCGGCGGGCACGCGACGGTGGAGGGGACCATCGAGCCCAACGCGGGGGAGACCGAACAGAGCCTCCTGGCCCGGGTCCGCGCGTACAGCTGTCGGCTGGCGGGCCTGCCGGACAGCAGTCCAGTGATCTTCTATCGGCTGGTCCCCAATGTCCCGATCGGCGGGGGCACGGCATGACCGAGCCCGACGGCGGCCCGCTCACCGACGCCGACTTCGAGCACCTCGCCCGGATCGCCCGGGCCGCCACCACACGGAAGGGTGACTGACCGCATGCCGCTGAATGTGCCCGTCACCATCACCGTGCCGCCGATAGACCGGTCGTTCACGGTGCACACCGACCGCCAGCGCTGGAGCGCCGAGCAGCTCGCCGCCGCGCCCGACGGTCGCGGCGCGCTGGAGGCGGCGGTCCGCGAGGGCGTCCGCAAGGCCGCGTCCACCTGCGCCTACGCCCAGCTCACCGAGCCGGACATCGACACCGCCGCGCACCCGGACGGGTCGGTGACGCTGACCGGCCGCGTGCTGTGCGACGAGAGCGACTGCCACGCCGCCGCCCAGCGCCACCACTTCGACGCCGCCGAGTCGATCGAGGCCAAGGCCGCCGCCGACTGGGTCGCGCAGAAGGAGCTGAGCCTCGCGCCCGGGGAACTCAAGGTCGTGCAGGAGCACCTCCGCACGGGCCGCGACCAGCAGCAGCGTCGCCTCTCGTTCCTCTTCGTGCTAGCCGGGGTGCTCTGCGCGGCCGCCGGCGCGGCCATGGGCCAGTACGACTACCACCGCCCCGAGTCCGCCTCCGGCAGCAGCCTCACAGTGTGGATCGGCGAGAACGTCGACGCCCTCTGCAACCACCTGGCGTTCCCCGCGATCGTCGCCGGAGCCCTCCTCGTCCTCTTCGGCTTCGGCCGCGCCGCCCTCACCAAGTAAATCGAGAGGCCACACCCATGCCACTGTCCGTACCGCTCCTCCTCGTACCGGGAGAGCCGGACCGTCACTACACCGTCCACCTGCACCGCGTCCGCTGGGACGCCGACGCGGTCTCCGGGCCGCTCACCGCCGACCATCTCGCACTGCTGGAGGCCGATGCCCGCCAGGGCCTGCGCCTGGTCGCCGAGTGCGTCGCCGCCGAGCTGGCCGACGCCGATGTCCACGTTGCCCAGTACCCCGACGGCTCGGCCGAGGCCGTGGCCCGCGTCCTGTGCACCGAGGACGAGTGCGCCGCCGTCGCCGACCGGTACCGCCGCGACGCCGACGAGGACATCGAGGCCGAGGCCGCCCGCACGTGGGCCGCCACCCAGCTCCAGGACCAGACCGTGGAACTCCTGAACCTGCGCGGTGAGTTGGAGAAGACCACGCCCGGCAAGACAGCCGCGGACCTGCTTGCCGCCGCGCTGGCCGCCCAGCAGGAGCGCACCGGCGGCTCCACCGACCACGTCGTGCTGCTGCTGGACGAGGCCGCCTACCTCGCACGGGAGAGCGGCCTGCTCCCCGACGGCACCCCCGAGGGGGCCCGGGAGCAGATCGAGCGGATGATCCGGCAGGGCCGCAAGCCGCACCCGGTCGAGTCCGACGAGGCGTTCGTGGGAGAGACGGGCCGGGGCAAGACCCGGTTTGAGCCCCACCGCCTCACGGACCTGGACAGCGCCGACGACCTCACGACGTGGGTGGCCCCGGCGCGCGGGTCCATGCCCCTGACACTCACGACCAACGAGACACTGGACTACCTGGGGCGGCAGAACCCGACCGAGCTGACGCCCGAGCACCTGGTGCGTGAGACGCAGGAGCTGGCCCGCTCCGTCGCCGCGGGTGAGGTCCCGCGGGCGGGTGTGATGCGGCTCGGGGAGCTGTGCCGCGAGGTCGCGCGCCGCTGCGACGCGGAGCCGAACCCGCCGCTCCCCGCCGACGGTGAGCAGGATGAGGCCCCCGGGCTCGCCCTGGCCTTGATGCACCGCATCGGCTACCGGCCCCGCGCCGTACGTGCCGGCGAGGTCCGTGTCGCGCGCGAGTATGCCAGGCGGGACTGGCCGCTGCGCACCCTGCCCGACACCCTGCCGGACGACGACGCCGCCGCGGTCCTGGTGTACCGCGAGCCCACCCCGGGCCTCGCGCTGTTGGAGCACATCCGCACCGGCGACGACGAGGGTGTGCGGGGCGACCTCAGCCTCCTGCTGCGCTGGCTCACCGCGGACGGGAAGTGAAGGCCGCAATGCTCACCTCTGTCACCCTGCCCGACGGCACCGCCGCCGTGGTGCACACCGCCTGCCTCGGATGGGGCGAGGTCAACATCGAGCGGTACGGGCTGGCCGCCCTCTACCGGATCGCGCTGGACGAGCTGAACGCGGACGCGACCTGCCCGGCCGTACGGGAGCACGACGGCAGCGTGCTGGTCGAGTCGCTGCCTAGCGGCCCGGGAGTGCGCGCGTACGCCCTGGCGCTGTGCACCGCCCCCAAGTGCCGCGCGGCCGCCGAGTCCTACGAGAAGAAATACGGTCCGCACCCGGACATGGACTTCGAGCGGACCTGGGCTGGCAAGCAGACCGCCGGTGACCAGGACGACCGGGACATGGTCCAGGAGTACCGGTCCGCCGAGATCCAGGACGTCAACCTCCACTGGCTCCAGCAGACCGACCCGGACGCGGCCCGCCTCTTCCGGCCCGGCTGCTTCACCGACAGCCTGCTCAACCTCGCCCACCCGGTGCCCGGCCACGAGGGCTTCGACCTGGGGAAGGCGCTGGAGCTGTACGTGGCCGCCAAGCGCGACGAGGGCCGGATGGACCGGTACGGCGCCCTGTTCGCCGGGACCGCCGACTACCAGTGGGACGCCTTCCTGCCCGCCGGCGCCACGACGGAGACGGAGGCCGCCCGGTGAGCACGTTCCACGCTCTCGCCGCCCACCTGGGCTGGCGGCCGTTCGCCCACCGGCCGGACTGCGCCAAGCCGGTGTGGGAGGTCGACCAGCAGAGCGAGCCCGACAAGCTGCGCGACCGCCGCAGCGGCCCCGAGCACGCATGCCCCAGCGCGGAGTGCGGCCACCGGGACCACTACGACAAGGTCACCGTGCGGGTGCTGTGCCGCTCCTGCCAGACCGTGCACCTGATCAGCGGTGAGGAACACACCAGCCGGACGACCACCACGGCGCGCACCGGCTACGGGCAGGCCCCCAAGCGCGTGGGCGGACTGTGGCTCTACGCCGGGCCGCCGCTGCTCGACCTGCGGGAGTACACCTCGCCCGGCGGCTACCTGTGCGCGCTGGAGAAGGTCGAGCGGCTGGCCCAGGACGACATCGTCGGCGCCATCGGTGAGGGCCGGGGCGCGCGGGGCGGATCGACCTGGAGCGCGGGCGCCCTGCCGACCTGGCAGCCGTTCGGCATCGGCGGCGCCCCCTTCCCGACGTGGGCGAAGGGCAGCGGCGACCCGACGTTCAAGACCGTCGCCGCGGCGGCGAAATGGGTGAAGGCGGCCGTGGACCAGGCCGCCGCGACCGAGGAGAGGCAGGACACGTGAACAACCATGACGCCGCCATCGCGGCGGTCGCCGCAGCGCCGATGGTCGACACCGTGGGCGCGCTGCGCACCCTGCTGGCGCAGCTGCCCGACGAGATGCCGCTGTCCCTGGACGACCACCACCGGGCCCTGCCCGGCGAGCCGGACCGGGTGCACACCGTGCACCCGAGCCTGGTGGCCACGGTCTCCGGACTCGGCACCGAGGCCGAGAGCACGCAGCCCGGGCTGCTGCTCACCCAGGTATACGTGCCCTTCGGCGCCGACGAGGAGGAGCAGGCCGCCGTCGCCGCCCGCGCGGACCTGCCCGCCTACGGCGAACTCCCGCGCGCCGCCCACTACCTGGAGCGCGGCGAGCTGCGGGCCGGGCTGAAGGACGTCGCCGAGGTCCTGGAAGAGGTGGCCCACTTGGTGGGCGAGGTCGCGGCGGACTGCACGGAGCACGACGAGGACGGCTCGAAGCTCAGGGTCGAGGCGAAGCGGATCGCCCACGCCGCCGAGCGGGTCGGCAGGCTCGCCGCCGAGGTGGAGGAGGTCGCCGAGTGACGACCGCCGAGAAGTACGAGATGGCGCTGGAGCCGGTGGAGGTGGTCGACGCCGAACTGGTCGAGGACGACGACGTCCCCGGCGCGGTCGCCGTGCTCGACCCGGTGGCCGCCGTCCTCAAGGCCCTGGACGCGGACGCCGAGGAGCACCTGAACTACATCCGGCCGAAGAAGACCAAGGACGGCTACGCACGGGACTGGGAGATCTGGGGGGAGTTCCACGACTGGCTCGCCGAGCGGACCGGCACCCCCCTGCCCCTCAGCAAGGTCACCGTGGGCACCTTCGTGTCGTTCGTGACGTACCTGGACCAGGTGGTCGAGGCGCCGCCGAACACGATCGAGCGCAGGATCACGGGCGTCACCTCGGAGGCGCGCAGGTTCGGCTACCCCGTGCCGAAGGAGGCCACCGAGGCGGCCCGCCGCGCGTTGAAGCCGCTCCGGCTGGACAAGAAGCGCCAGCAGCGCGGCCGCGGCAAGGCGGCCTCGCTCAGCCCGGCTGACCTGCGTGCGATGGCGGAGGCCCCGCACGAGCGCCAGCCGCAGCCGACGGCGCGGCGCCGCACGGTCTTCCGGGTGCCGGAGCTGGCCCGGCTGCGGGACCAGGCGCTCACCTCCCTCAAGGTTGCCGTCGCCGGGCGCAACGAGGAGATGTCCGAGCTGGACGACCCGGACATCGAGGCCGTGGACGAGGGGCTGATGGTCGCCGTGCCCTCGGTCAAGGGCCGCCCGCCGCGGAAGGCGCCGGTCACGTACGGCGAGAACCGCAGCACCTGCCCGGTGCGCTGCTGGCAGGCGTACCGGGCCGCCAAGCTCGCCGCCGGCGCGGCTCCCGACGGTCCGGCGTTCCTGCCCGTCGACCAGTGGGGCCACCAGAGCCTCCAGCGCCTGTCGCCGGACGGCGTCGGCCGCGCCCTCGCGCGGTGCGCGAAGTACGCGGGCCTGACCGGGCGCCGGATCACCGGCCACTCCGCCCGGCGCACGCTGGTCACCCTCGGCATCAAGAACGGCAAGCGCGTCGACAAGCTGCGCAGCCAGGGCGGCTGGTCTGCCAACAGCCCGGTGTTCTGGGAGTACGTGGACGAGGGCGCGGCGTTCGAGGACGCCGCGACCGAGGGCATCGGCCTGTGACCGGCGCCCGCCCCGCAGCACCACAGGGCATGTCGACGACGAGAACGCAGCGCGGCCCGGCCAGTGGTGCCGCGGCGATGTCAGTGCCTGTGTCAGAACCTCGCCGAGGTGGGCCGAGACGGCGCATCTACCTGTGAAAGCACGGTGCCGCCTCGCGAAGCGGGGCCCGACTGTCAGCGCTCCTCGCTATCGTGAGAGCACGGCAAGTCGCGTACGCCGTTCGCCGCTGTCCGGGCCCACGCCTCGGACGTCGTCGGTCAAGGTCTCCTGGGGCCCGTGGAGTTGATGTTCTGTCCTGCACACCGGCCCTGACGTATGCGGCTGGCGGGAGCGTGGGGACCGGCCGGTCCGAGGAGTGCGTCATGCCGAAGAAGCAGTCGACCGCCGCGAAGAAGGCACGCGCCGCCGCGCGCGAAGGCGAGAAGTACACCGCCGCCCTTCGCCGGGAAGCCGAGAACCCGGCCGCCCCGACCACCTACAGCTATGTCCCCGTCGACGACGCCGGCGACGACCACGTATGGGCCCGCCTCGTCGAAAACTGCCCCGGCTGTCCCTGCCACGCCGCACGTGTATGCGCCAACGGACTCTGGCACCAGGCATCCACGCCCGCGCATGCCGACGGCACGCCCTACACCGACCCGTGCCCCTGCGAGGAAGCGGCCAAGATCCCCGAACCTCGCGCTCTGACCATCGCGTTCAAGGGGATCATTCGGACCCTCGATGCCGAGTACCACCGGCACGGCTGGTTGCGAGACACCTTGCGCATCGTCGGATACCCGTTCCGTGCCGAGCCCGACGACGGCTCCCCCGCCGGCCGCTGCGGCATGGTCCTCACCCGCTCCCCCGTCATGCGCACTGCCGTTGATGACCGTGGTGACACTTGGCAGGTCCCCCTCCTCGGATCCGTGCGCGGGTGCTCCGCAGCTATCACCGGATGGTGGTCAGATGAGGAACCGGAGGACTAGGCCAGACCGGGAGCCTACGAATCGAAGGTTCTGACACAGGCGCTCAGTGTCCCGCCCTACGTTGCATTCCAAGGCCCCCGGCCGGGTCGGACACCCCGTCGTCCGGCCCACCCGAACGGAAGGAAGAACCATGCCGATCTATGCCGGTCTCCGCGTCGCCGGAGGCACCGCCCGCGCCGTCACCCCCGACGGCGTGGAGGTGCTGTTCGTCCGTAACGTCCCGCAGGTGGGCCACCGCATCGGTGCTCTTCCCGAGGCCGACATCTGCGACTACGACGGGGTCGGCCGAACCGTCCTGCGTCAGGACCTGTGGCTGGTCGAGCAGGACGCCAACCCGCCTGGCCCGTACGAGATCGAGGCCCAGCCGGGGTTCGGCGACCGTGACAACGCGTGGGCAGTGATCGCGACCCCGAGCCGGAGGGTAGCGGCCTGCCGCATGGAGGGGGCGGGCAAGTACCTCGGCACCCGGGAACAGGCCCAGCAGTGGGCAGATGCCCTCAATGAGAAGTTCGCGGCGCGCGGCTGACCCGCGCCTTGCTCCCCGCCGCTGCGGGGATCGGGCTGTGACGACAGCGCCGCCCGCAGGGCCCGGAGGACAAGCCGTTCCTGGACACGGTGTACGTGGTGAAGGGCGACTGACCGCTCACGACGACGACCTCTATCGAGGATCTTTCACCGAACACCCGTACCCGACAGATCGCTTGTGCTAAAGGATCACGCTGGAGCGACCATGATCGTTCTCACCGATACTGGCTGTTCCGTTGGTCCCCAAGGCCGGGGGCAGCGGGCGGGTTCCGCTCCGGTCGAGTGTCAGGGAAAGCCTGACACGGCTAGCTGTCAGGGCTAGCCTGACGATATGTCTGAAGCTGACCCCGAGACCATCAACACGGCGCGCGGATTGCCGCTCACCCCGCTCGACGAAGCCCACCTCGCCCGTGCGCAGACCCTCAGCGACCTCGCCGATGCCGCACTCGACGGACTCACCCAGCGTGCCACCCAGCCCGGCGCCGCCTTCCTCTCCGGCGCCCAGGAACTCCTCGCCCTCGCGCAGCGCCTGGTCGACGAGGCCGCCGTCATCCACCGCGAACGCGGCGAGAGCTGGGAGGAGATCGGCGACCAGGCCGGTATCTCCCGCCAGTCCGCCCACGACCGCTGGAACGACAGGGTCGCCGCCTGGGCCCTGGTCGGCCGCCGCCGCACCGGCATCAACGCCACCCCCGCCGACACGCTGCTGCCCAACCTCGACGCCTGGTTCCAGCAGTACGACCCCCGCCCGCAGCCCATCAGTGCCACCGTCGCCTCCTTCAACGACCCCGAGGCACGGATCGCCGCACAGCAGCAGCGGGAGGAGGCCGCCCAACTCCGTCCCCGGGCCGAGGACCCGACCGCCACCCGCGAGACATGGGTGGCGTACACCGCAGCCGTCGGCACCGACGCGGCCGACGAGAAGCGCGCCGCCTGGGCCGCCGCCCACCTTGCGCGTGCCGACCTCTACGACCGACTCGCCGCCGCCGAGGGCCCGATGGGCGCCGAGGCGAAGCGAACCGCGGGCAAGCAGCGCAGCATCGCCCAGGAGATCCTCGCCGGCCGCCGTGACGCACAGCCCCTGCAACCCCTCCTCGACACCTTCGACCAGATCAACGCCGCATGGGAGGACCTCAGCCCCGAGGAGCGCCTGGGCCCGCCGAAGGTGATCGCCGAACACATGGCCCGGCGCCTCGACGGCGTGAGCGCCGCCACGGTCGCCAAGCACCTGCACCGCTTCCTGTGGAAAACAGTGCCGCCTCTCCCGATCGACGTCAGCGCGGCCAGGGACGAGGCCGTCGCCCACGGGATGGCGCAGCACCTGGTGGGGCACGTCTCCGCCTTCAACTTCTGGGGCGAGACGGCCCGCACCCTGCTGACCGGCTACCTCGTGGCCGCCGCCCTCGACGACGGCAGCCTCGCCACCGTCCGCAAGTGGGCCGCCCACCCCGACGAGGACAGCGGCGTCGTGGAACTGCTGCGCACCGGCTGCGCCCCCGAGTCCAGCCTGCCCGCCCGGGTCGAGCAGATCCTCACCGCCCACCCGCACACCCGCGACGGCGCGCTGGTCGTCGTCGCCCAGGCGCTGCAGGACGCCACCGAACGCTGAACGACACCGACACCCAACCCGAGAGGCCAACGCATGACGTACGAGACCGATTCGGACACCCCGACGATCCGCCGCCTCGATGACGTCCCCACGGGAGCCCCCTTCGGCTGGCTGGTCCAGACGCTCAACGGGCATGACGAGCGGCTGATGAACAACGTGCTGCCCGCTGATTTCCCCTACGAGGTCGAGCGCGGCGACGCCGGCGACGCGCTCGCGGCCATCGCCGTACGGGAGGCCATGCACCGGCAGATCGAGGACCAGCGCGGCAGCCGGGTCCGCGAGGCGGTCGAACTCGGCGCCAGCTGGAACGAGGTGGCCGCCGCCCTGGGCGTCACCACCGACGATGCGCGCGCGTTGCTGCGCGCCTGGGCCGAGGGGCAGCACCGCCTGTACCGCCGCGACGTCGAGCGCGCCCCGGACCACCCCCTCGGGCTCGACCCCGACCAGTACCTGGCCGTACTCGCCCTGACCGAGCGAGGGGACGACGAGCAGGCCGAGGGGGCCGGTCGATGACGACGCACCAGTGGTTCGTTGTGGCGGTCGCCATGCTCCTGAGCCTCACGCTCGCCGTCTGGTTCTTCGTCGCGATGCTGCGCGTCAAGGACGGCCGGGCCGGGGGCATCTTCGAGGGCCTGACCCCTCAGTGGGTTCGGGACCGGCGCCTTATCCGTCAGATCCACGAGAGGCACGGACGATGAGCCGCCCGACCCCCGAGGAGCTGGCTCAGCAGCTGGTCTCCGCCGCTTCCAGCCTGGCACAGCGCGCCGATGTCGCCGAGGTCCCGGATCCGCGGCGCCTGCTGTACGCGCTGGCCACCACCACCAGCGCGATGGCCTCCACCACCGGCCTCATCGGCGGCCCGGCCCGGCCGGAGACGGCCGCCGCCATCGAGGCCCTCCACCAGGCCGAGCGTGCGCTGCACACGCTCCAAAAGGTCCTGCCCTAGCCCCGAATGGGCGACCGCTTCGGCGCTTGCTGACCTGCTCACGACGAGGGCCTCCGGGACGCGCTCCCGGAGGCCCTCGTCGTACGAGCGCGCGAGCCGAGCTAGTCGTTGGGTCGCAGGGCCTTGAGGACCAGAGGGCGGGACATGGCGCCGCGGGCCCGCTCGGCGAGTGCGTTGGCGCTGGCGCCGGTTTTTGCCTGTTCGGCCCGCAGGGCGGTGCCGAGCAGCGCGCGGGTCTTGTCGACCTGGTCGAGTGCGTGCAGGACGGCGTCGATCGCGTCGGGGAGGCTGGGCACCACCGCACCGGTCAACGCGTTGACCGGTGCGGTGGCGGGCGCGGGCGGCCCCGGCTCCTCGTGCGGCTCGGCCGGTGGGTGGTCAACGCGTTGACCGCCTGTGGCGGGTGCCCCCGGGTAGCCGAGGCTGGAGAGGTCGAGGACCTCCCGCTGCCACGGCGCGGGTTCGGGGTAGCCGATGGACGCGGGGTCGGCCAGGCTGCGGTTGATCTCGTCGCGGTCGAAGCTCGCCGGGTTGTAGCGGTGCAGGCCCCACTCGCGCAGTTCGCGGTAGCGCGGCCCCTTGCGGGCCCGGATCGCCCGCAGGGTGCGCTCGTAGCCGAGCGGGCCGCCGCAGTCTTCGGGCGGGCAGGCCCGGCGGCCGGCACTGCACCGCGGATAGTGGGTGTGCGCGGCAGGCCGGTGGATCTTCTCCACGGTGAGGTGGTGGACCCAGTGGTCCCCGAAGTCGTATACGTACCCGGCGCCGCTGCCCACCTCGGGCAGTACCTGGGCGACGGTGTACGCCGCGGGCTCACGGCCGTTGTGCCCGTACCTCTCCCACTGGGCGCCGAACTCGTACAGGTGGGCGTCGTCCCAGCCCATGGCCACCTGAATGACCGCGTGCAGCCCGGACAGCGGGGTGTGCGAGTACAGGTGGATGCGCCGCCACACCACCGGCTCGATGTCCGGCAACGACACGCGTAGTTGGTGCACCGTCTCCACGGGACCACCGTATCGGCCGGGGCGCCCCGCCCGGACGCCCGTCGCGAAGCGGTCGGCACGGCCCGGTCCCGCACCCTCAACCCCTTCCGGGGAGAACAGAGTTGAAGGGCCCGCCCCGGTCCTCACACCCCCGCTACCCTGCCGCCCGGGGCACGTCTTCGACGTGGCCGCGACGAGCAAGGAGAACGGCATGCCAGCTGCGGCTTCGGTGGGCAAGGACGAACTGTGCACGCTGCTGGCGCAGCGCAGCGGCCTGGACGAAGACTGGCTCTTCGGCCTCGTGTACCTGGTGCCGCGCGACTTCGGGCTGTCCTGGCCGTTGACCAGGAACCAGGCCGAAGAAGTGGTCAACGGCCTGCTCGACCGGCTGCGCCGCGTCCTGCCGGCGCCCCGCCAGGACGGACCGGACGGCCGGGTGCGGGGATACCGGTACCTGGCCGAGATCACCGACCGGTACGCGCGGTGCGACACCCGCCGAGTCCTGGAACGCATCGCCCACGCCGGGATCACTCCGGCGGGCCCGGCCTTCGGAGGGGGAAGCTACGACCCGCGATCCGAGCGCGGGTGGGGCGCCCGTCCCTCTGCTGCTGCGGATCGGCGCGGAACGCCCTCCTGGGCCTGGTGGCGCGCGGTGCGCGCGGCCGGACCGCGGCCGTTGTACCGGATGCCCGACCCGTACGCCGGAGAAGACGAGCCGCCCGTCGACCGCGCCCTCGCGCTGCGGGAACGCACCGGAGACGGCACGGCCTACCGTGCGGCCCTGCGCGCCGCCGTGCGCGAGGACCCCCGGCACACCGACTGCTGGGCCCACCTGGGCAGCGAGGCGTTCGCACGGGCCGCGGCCGACGAGTCCGCACTGCCCGAGGCACTGGGCTTCTATCAGACGGCCGTCGCCGTGGCGGAGTTGTCCTTGCCGCCCTCGTTCACCGGTGTGCTGGCCTGGAGCGAAGTGGACAACCGCCCCTTTCACCGGGCGCTGCATGGACTGGGGCTGACGTGGTGGCGGCTGGGCGAGACAGGGAAAGCGGCGGCCGTCCTCGGCAGCAGCCTGTGGACCAATCCCGACGACGATCAGGACATCCGCTATCTGATTGGGCAGATGGAAGCGGGCGTTGCGTGGCATCAGCGGGCCGGGGACTAGCGCCGCCCTGCCCGATCCGCCTCCGCTCGGGCGGTCAGGGTGCCGGACACGACCAGCCAGCCCCGGACGCGGCCGCCGATGATGGTCGGCACGGCCCCGCCTACGCTAACCCGCATGAACCGCTTCAGCGTGGACGTCCCGGTGCCCTCAATCGACGGGCGATGGGACGAGGAGTCCGCAGCGGCCTTCCTGGGGAAGGGCCTGCGCCTCAAGGTCGGGGCGGACGACCGCACCGCGACGGTGGTCGGCGTCGAGCTGGCCCCCGACGGCCTGACGGTCCGGCTGGAGCTGGAGGCCGACATTGCGATCCCTGACGGCTACGAGCCGCGGGCCACGGAGTACGAGCAGGACGGACCGGACCCGGGCTGACGCCAGGTCACCTCAGGTCAGCAGGTGGGCGTTCACTGCCCGCGCCTCGTCGGCGAGGGCGGCCAGTTCCGTTACCAGGACGCCCGCAGCGCGGAGTTGTTCGACCCCGACACAGTCAGCCACCAGCAGACTCGGTTCCATCCACGCGATGACCACGCGCCGGAGCCCGGCGCGGATCACGTGATCCGCGCACGTCACCGGCCGCGACTTCCGCTCGCTGCACGGCTCCAGCGTCGAGTAAAGGGTGGCCGTGGCCAGCCGCGGATCGTTCTTCGGCACCTTCGCGAGCGCGGCCTCCTCGGCGTGGACGACCGGGTCGCCCTCCCGGGAGTGGCCCCGCGCGATCTCCTGGCCCGCGGCGTCCACGAGAATCGCGCCCACGGAGAAGGCCCCGGCGGCCGGCGGGCACCGCCGGGACAGCTCGATTGCCCGCCGCATCCATATGAGGTCGTCATCCGTCACGGACCGGACTGTACGGCAGGCCGCGCCGTCCGTGAGGGGAACGGAGTTCGGGAAACCGCACCGGTTCCCGCCCCGGCGAGGGGATACCGGTGGGACGCTCGAAGGACCAGCAGGGAGGGAGACGTCATGGGCCTGCACAACACCACCCCGCTCACCGTGGACCAACTGCTCCGTGCACTGGCCGCCCTGGGACAGCCGCATATCGCCGATCCCGACGTGCGTCCCGACGGCCCCACCGAACAGGACCTTCCCGGCCTGCTCGGCGCCCTGCTCGGCCTGGTCGAGACCGAGAGCGCCACCCTGGTCAATCCGCTGGAGGAACCGCCCTCCGCCCTCCACGGCCTCCAGCAGGGCTGGCAGCACACCACCGAGGACCGCGATATTCACCGCGCGGTCCTCCTCAACCGGCTGCGCCGCACCATGTTCGACCTCCCCATCCTGCTCGCCGACGCCGACCCCGACGACGACGAGGCCGCCGAACCTCCCGGCATCGCCGGAGCGTCGTCCAGCGTGACGGCCGCCGCCGACCTCATCGACGCGCAGCAGCACCTCGCCCAGGACCGAGTGGAACACGCCCTGCTCGCCCTGGACTCCGCCGAAGGCGCACTGGCCCAGGCCCTGCTCACGCTGTACCTGCTGCGCCTCCAGATCCGCGCCGCCCAGGGGCAGGAACCGGACTGACCATCGGTCGTGCGCACGCCGAACGCACCACAGAGGCTCACCTCTTAAGAGGTGAGCCTCTGTGGTGCTTCCCGGCCGACCATCCCGAGTGAGAGACCGTGGTCATCCCGTCGGGGGGGGGCAATGGATACCGGTGGGACCGGGCGCCGCTGTGTGCTGCGGGGTCAGGACTTGCGATGGCGGCCGGTCCCTTTCGCCATCGGCCGCCAGCCGCTGGCAATCGGATTGATCTGGGCCGCCTCATCGGTGATGCCGTGCAACAAGCGCTGTGCGGCGGCGTAGTTGTCCACGGTGGTCACTGGCTGCCATTGGTAGCCGTCCCACTCCGCGATCAGGCGGGGCGCGGCAGGGTCGATGTGCGCGGCCTGCTGGGGACCAGCACCGAGGGCGACGGCCCGGCGCTCGCCCACGGGCCGCAGACGCCTTTCCCGGCGTGCTGCCCACTGCTCCAGCGGTTCGTCATCGGCCATCGTCCGCGCCCTCCTGGTCCTCGTTGCCGTCAGACCTTAGACCACGTGATGACCTGTCCTTCTGGGGTGACGGTGACCTCGAACCGCTCCAGTGGCGGGGCCCCGTCCGCCTTCCAGCGGGTGACGTGGTCCTCTACGGCGTCCCAGAGCCTTTCGGGCCCTCCCTGCCGGACGGTCCAGGTGTCGCCGTCCTGCGTGAGCACGGCCCATGCGCCGGCGTCGGCATCGAGAAGGACATGTTCGGTGCGGCCGTCGCGGTCCAGGCTGATGCGCTGGGCGCGGGGTGCGGCGATCTGGGCGACGAAGCGGGTGCTCCAGTCGTCCAGCACATCCGGTGCTAGTACTGCGGTGCGCTCTTCGCCGTTGTCGAAGGCTGGGAGGTTGTCCAGCGGGGGCGGG
Source organism: Streptomyces sp. NBC_00212 (assembly GCF_045206365.1). NCBI lineage: Bacteria > Bacillati > Actinomycetota > Actinomycetes > Kitasatosporales > Streptomycetaceae > Streptomyces > Streptomyces sp. NBC_00212. The sequence continues at coordinate 13,671 of NZ_CP108117.1, read as the reverse complement.
AGCTGGGGGCGGGCGAGCATGAATGAGATCTGTCCGCCGAGGAAGGTTCCGCGGGCGGTGCCGTCCTCGGCGACGGTGAGCCGGGCGAGTTCGGAGGAGTGGAGCCAGCCGCACAGGGTGGCCAGGATGAGGCCGCCGGGCCGGGTCTGCTCCACCCACGCATACGGCAGGTCGGTCACACCGCAGGTGGCAATGGTCCGGTCGTACGGGGCGCCCCCGGGGTGACCGGCGAGGCCGTCACCGACGACGAGTTCGGGGAAGTAGCCGCAGGCGCCGAGGGCGATGTTCGCGGAGGCGGAGACGCCCGCGTCGACCTCCATGGAGGTCACCAGGCTATCGCCGAGGCGGGCGCACAGGAGGCCGGTGGAGTAGCCGGTGCCGATCTCTTGCACCCGGTGGCCGTCCTCTACCTGGAGGTCTTCGAGCATCCGCACCACCAGGGAAGGCAGGGTGCGCGAGGACGTGGGGGCCCGCATGATCTCGCCCCGGATGTCGCGCGGCACGATCGTCCCGGCGATCTGGGTGACCAGGGAGTCGTCGTCGTAGCAGCGGGCCAGCCATCGCGGGTCGTCGGGCAGGACCGGCCGCCACGCGGTGGGCCCGGGGCCGTCGGCCCGTTCGAAGAAGCCGCCACGCAGGAACTCGTGCCGGGGTACCTCCTCGACGGCTGCCCGCCATGGTGCGGTGCGCAGGTACCCGCCGGCGGCGAGGCGTTCGGCGAGCGCCAGGCGTAGGGCCTTGTCGTCATCGGTCACGTCGGCTTCCTTTCCAGCAGATCTGCCATGGCCGCGACCATGGGCAAGCCGGTCTCGGGCTCCAGCCACGCCCACTGTCCGGACGGGTTGCACTCCAGGAACCACCATGTCCCGTCATGGTCGATGGCGAAGTCGAAAGCGCCGAAGACCAGCCCGAAGGCGCGGAGGTAGCGGAAGAGGGCGGCGGTCAGGCCGTCGGGGGGCGGTACGGGGGTGTAGGTGAGCCGGTCGTAGTCGGTGCGCCAGTCCAACAGGTCCGAGTCGATGCGGACGCTGAACACGTGGTCGCCGATGACGGTCACACGTACGTCAGCCACCTTGTCTACGCGTTGCTGAAAGAGGTGGACCGTGCCCGACACCGTGTCGTCGATCTCGTCGGCGGTGACCTCATCCACCGTCACCGTGCACGAGACGCCGTCGGCGTCCCGGTACAGCGGCGCGGCCAGCGGCTTGTAGATGACGGGCCCCTGGCCCTTGATGAAGGCCCGCGCCGCGTCCGGGTCGGAGGTGATCAGCGTGGGCGGGAGCTGGAAGCCGGCGGATGCGGCGGTGGCGAGGCCGGACGGTTTGAACTCGGCGTCGCCGATGCGGTGGGGGTGGTTCACGTACCGGCAGCCGGGGAGGGAGGCGATGACGCCGCCGAGACCGTAGCGGGCCTGGGCGGTGGCGAACCGTGCGGTCTGCTGGTCGAGGTGGGGGAAGGTGAAGCCGGAGGGGCGGCGGTAGTACAGCGACCGCACGCCCGCCAGGTCGGCGGTGCGGGTCGGTGTGGTGAGGGTGCCGGTGATGCCTGCGCTGGTGATGGTGGCCGCGAACGACAAGGTGGCGGGGAAGTCCCCGGAGTCGAACCGCACGACCGGGACATCCCGGCCGTGCAGCTCGTCAATCACCAGGTCGGTCGTGGGGTCGTCCAGGTTGGTGACGACCAGAACCGGACCTGTGGGTGTCACTGGTCGGTGTCGTTCCCGGTGTCGCTGTCCTGGGTGGTGCCGTTGCCGTCAGGGCTGGTGCCGGTGGACGGGTTCGTGCCGGTGCTGGTGCCGTGGCCGGGCATCATGACCGGCTGCCCGTCGGCGTCGAAGTAGCGGGCGGTCTGGGTGGCCGGGTCCAGCACCGTGCGGGCGTGGCCGGGGACGAACGCCGGGTAGGGGGCCATGCGGCGCAGACCCCACGGGGTGGCCGTCGCGTGCCCGGAAGGCAATGGCGTGCCGGTCGGAAGACGGTCAGAGTGCGCGAACATCAGGTTCCTCTCTTTCGTCGTACCTGCAAGACCCCTGCCGGGCTCAGCACGGAGTGAACGAGGCTGCCCCCGGCAGGGCGCTTTCGGTGGGGCGGCTCCCCTCGGGGGTGGGGGGTGCCGCCCCGTCCCGCGCGGACGGTCCTGGCGGGATCACCGCGCGGGAGCTGTGCCGCCCTCAGGGCCGGGCGTAGGAGGGCCCCAGGGACGGAGTCGGACCGGCGGCGGAGGCTTCACGGGGGCACCCCGCCGCCGGAGATCAGAAGGTGGCGAGCATGAGGGCCGCCACCAGGCCGACGCAGACACCGACCAGCCACCACACCTCGAACCGCGCCCACACGGGCGGCGGCACCGTGGTGCGGCGACGGCGGCCGCTCACGGCTCCCCCAAAGGGCGTTGAGCGACGAGGTGGTCGCGCAGGCCGGACCGGTCCGGCTGGACCGGCGGCCGGTCGAGCTCGGCGCCGGCGTCGAGGTCCGGCTCGACGTCGGGCCGCGACACGGACGGCCGGTCGACGGCGTGCTCGTGGAGGAGCTGCGGCGCGAGGAACAGGGCGGGCGGCGCGAGGCCTAACGCACCCAGTACGACGACGGCTAAGCCGGGGCGGCTCGGGACGGCCTCGGCCGCGTGGCGGGCCCTCACGGGGCGCTCTGGGGACTCGTGTCGGGGGTGACCGGCCCGGTCGGGCGGAGGGCAGCCGGGTTGTCCGTCGTCCACTCCCGACCCGAGCCGTCCACCGGCCGCAGATGCGCGATCCGCGAAACGACCCGACTGCTCTCCCGGTCCCGCTCGATCACCACCGTGCCGAGGATGCCCGTACGGCCCTCCGGGTCGACCACGCGGCGACCGGCCAGCCGATGGTCGACCGTCTCCAGCCGGGTCTCACTCATGCGAACGCCTCCAGCTCAGCCCAGACCGATTTCCCGTCCGGGGTCGCCGTGACGTCCCAGCGGTCCGCGAGCGCGGCGACGAGGAGCAGGCCCCGGCCGCGCTCGTCGTTCGCACGGGGACGGCGGCACACGATCCGGCGCGGACAGTGGTCGGACACCTCGATCCGCAGCAGGCCCGGTCCGGGACGCTGCACCGTCAGGCGGCACCGGCCAGGCTCCCTGCCCGGACGCCGGACCGGAGCGGCGTGCTGCACGGAGTTGGTCACCAGTTCCGACACGATGATCACGGCCGAGTCCGCCAGGGACGCCAGGCCCCAACAGTCCAGCGTCGTACGGACGCTCAGCCGTGCGAGCGGCACAGATTCCGGGACGAGCGCGAGGGTCTGCGTGTAGCAGGGGACCACGGCCGGTCTCGTGGGTGCGGGGCGGGCGGCCACCTCCGGCAGGGTCGCGGTCACCGGATCGTCCCCCAGTCCGCACCGCACCCCTCGTAACCGGTGGAGGCATCTGCGGCTTCCTGGCGCCGTGCCATCTGACCGGCGGTGTGCCGCGCCGGAGGCGCAGGAGTGCACGTGAGGCTGCGGGCCACGCACAGGAACGCGCCCCGGTCCTGGAGCAGATCCCGGACGGCCGTGAACTCGTCCAGCGGCGCGGCGATCATGGGGGCGCTGTACGTGACGATCCCGCGGACGGTCCCCGCCGACAGCAGCGTGAGGACGCGCACCCAGCCGGTGCGGGACATCAGCGGGGCCTGGCGGTCGGTGTCGGTGACGACTTCGACGGCGGCCCAGTCCCGGGCGGCCGCGTACTGGCGGCAGTAGACGCCGAGCAGTTCGGCCGCATCACTGTCGGAGGTGGCGACGTACAACACGACCGGCACGCGGCGGGGGGCTTCAGTCTCCATGTCGGTAACCGTCCCGCTACAGACGGCGATCATGAAGAAGCGGGGCGGACGACTTTGACATCCCATCAGATGCGAAGTCGTCCGCCCCGTATGACAGTTGACGGGTCAACCGCCAAAAGTCGTCCGCTCCATACCAGTCAGAGCGCGGTCTTGGCCGTGGCCGGTGCGAAACCCTCGATCCCCGTCGCGCTGACCCCGATCAGCTCCGACACCCGCCGCAGCCGCGCCGTGGACGCCTTCCCGACCTTCTGCACGATCACTCCCGGCAGCGCCTGATGCCGCCCCCACTCCGGGGACTCCCGCAGCACCCCTTCCAGGGTGTCCAGGGAGGCATCCCACATCTTCGCGTCGGCCTGGGCCATCGCCTTGTCCATCGCGTACCGGTTCCGCGCCGCCGGCGTCAGCGTCGAGACGTCATGGATGCTGCTGGCCAGAGACAACGCCTTACCGGCCTGACCAAGTGCCACGTTGATGCCGACGGCCTGCGTCGTCGCCGTCACCGGCCCGAACAGCGTGCCGTGCGCCTTGTGCTCGGAGCCCATCCGGGCACCCGCAGCGTGCGACTGACTGAGGTAGTCCGCCGTCTGCTCCTTGTTGCCCATCCGCGAGGCCACCACGGCAGCGAAATTGATGTGGCTGCCGTACACCGTCAACTGCTCCGTCGTAGCGGTCGAGAAACGGGGCTCGATGGTGACGGCCGCCCGCTCCGCCAGGCTCAGCGCCTCCCGCAGCCGGGCGTCCCGCAGGTACACCCATGCCCGTCCGGACGCCACCAAAGCGCCGCGCAGGTCATCGGAAGCGCGCTCGGCGATGGCCTGCGCGTGGCCGATCGCCGCGTACGCGAGATCCCGGTTCCCCATCAGGTTCGCGACGTACCCCGCGATCCGGTACGCGTCGCTCAGCACGCCCAGCGCGGGCGCCTGCGCACCGACTGGCCGGTCATGGACCAGTGCGGCGGCGGCGCCGATGAACGGGGCGACGACGGCCCCGGCCTCCGTGTAGTGGCCGCGCCAGTACAGATCCCAGCACCGGGCGGTGACCGCCTCCAGCTCCTCCAGGGTGGGAGCCTCCTCGGTGACGCCTTCGAGGACCCCGGCGGCCGTGTCGTGCACGGCTCGGGAGAGATCCCGCATCACTGCCCGGTCCGCCCGGCCCATCGCCCTTCGCGGGGCCTGCTGGCCGAGGATCACGGACGTGTCCACATGGAGGGCGTCCGCGATGGCAAGCAGGGTGGGGAGCGTCAACGCCCGGTCCTGCTCCGCCTTCTGGATCGTGACGACGGACAGGCCGGTCATCTCGGCCAAGTCGGTCTGCCGGATATCCCGGCCGCGCAACAGCTTGATGCGCTCACCTGTCGTGTAGTCGGCCCACTGAGCCATAATCGGTGTGCTCCTTCCGGATGTACGCCTACATCGGAAGGTACTCCCGGAGATCTGGCCCGGGACATGCTTCGGCCCGCACTCCCCTTTGGGAGGCGGGCCGTTGGCGTCTCCCGACCGAGTACACGGATAACTGACGGACGCCGCATGGGGCATGGCCATCTGTCCCGTTCCTGCGTTGAACCGGGTATGACCCACCGCCCGTACGAGCGCGACCTTGGCACCCTCTACCTGACCTTCGCACCGGCCCACCTGGACGACGATGACGCCGCCCTGGCGATGATCGCGAGCTTCCCCGACATCAGCGCCGCCGGGATCAAGTACGGACTCGCGTGCCGCCACTTCGCCACGACCGGCGACGAAAGCCGGATCGACGCCTACTTCGACGCCGTGGACATCGGCCCCGACCACGAGTTCGACGCCGGCACGGTCGCCGTCGCACGTCGCCAGGTCGAACGGATGCGGATGCTGGAGTGGGAGATCACCGGAGTCCACCCGAGCGACACTGACCCCGACAGCGAGTGACTCGGTCGTGATGGGGATCGCAAGGCGCGCGGGTTATCTGGCCAGATAGACCGGATCGCAAGGGCCCGGCCGGAGCGCAGGCGACCGGTGGACGCCCGGGCTCCGGCCGGAGCCTCAGCGCTGGGTGGGCTTGCGTGCCTGCGGCTGCTCGGCACTGCCGCGGCGGAGGTGCCCGGCCTGCTCGGTGCCGTTACCGGGTGCGGGCTTCTTCCCTCCCTGCTTCGTGGTGGTCGACCGGCCCCGGGCGGCGGCCGCGGACACGCCGCGCTTGGCCCCGGGCATCGGCCGGTTCAGGGCCTCCCCCATCTTCCGCATGGCAGGGATGTCCACCGCGCCGTTCGCGGGCGGCTCGGTACCGCCGCCACCCGCGCGCCGCGGTCCCCGGTATTCGAGGGCCGCATCTCTCAGCCGCAGCAGTGCCTCCGCGCTCGGCAGCTCCTCGCGCCGGTCCGTACCGCGGTCGTCGGAGCCGCGCAGCTTGTCGGCGGCGGCCTGTGCCCACCCGGCGACCTTCTCGCACGCGGCGATCGAGACCCGGCGCACGAAGTCGGAGACGCGGCCGTCGGCCATGAGCTTGCCGAAGTGCTCGCCCGCCCGCTCCTTCATGACGTGCATCAGGTGGCCGAAGGCCCCCCGCACGCTCTGGATGCGCTGCCACTCCGGCAGGTCCTGGAGCGTGGGCGCATGGGCGTCCGCCTCTCGCAGCGCCGTGTTCACCGCGGCCGCCGACTGCTGCGGGTCGCGGGTCGCCTCTGCCTTCTCCGGCTCGGCGGGCGCTGCGGGCGCCGGAGCGGCCGCAGGCTCGGAGCCCGCCGTGGCGGCCGGCGGGGCTGGCGCTGCCTCGGGAGCGGGCTGCGCCTCGGCGGGCGGATTCAGCTCGTCGACGGCGTCGGCGAACAGCGCCTTCAGCCGCTGGAGTTCGCCCTCCAGCGTGGCGAACAGGTCCGCGCCCGTGCCCTTCTCCGAGGGCACGTGTTCGTCCCATGCCTCCTGGACGGCGGCGAAGTCGGCGACGACGTCGACCGGGCGGTCCTCCTCCGGCCCGGAGGTCTCCGCCGGACCGGTCCACAGCGGCAGTTCCGGCTCTGCGGCGAGCCCTGAGCGTTCGACGCGGCCCTCTCGCTGCGTGATGTCGGCCGGGCCCTGTTCCTCGCCCGGCTCGGCGGCGCCGTCCGCGCCAGGGGCCGCCGGGCTCTCAGGTGTCGCGGGACGGGCGGGCGTGGCCATCTCGGTGTCCTCCGGCGCGTCAGGGAGCGGGGCAGGCTGGTCGGTCGACGTCATGTCGGCGGTCAGCTCCGGGCTTGATGCGTCGATCGGTGCGGGCGCCGGGGTGGGATCGGGCGTCGGCGCCGGGGTCTGCTGCGCGCTGTCGTCGCGGACGGGTTCGGTCGGCGCGGGCGCGGCTTCTTGCTCCCGTGCGGCGGCGCGGTCGGCCTGCACCGCGTTCAGGGTGGCCTGGAGACGCCCGCTCAGCCGTCGGGTGTCGTACAGCAGGTGCGCGAGCGGGTAGGCCATCCGGCTGCGCTCATCGTTGTTGGGGTTGTCCGGCAGGCTGGCGCCCCAGGCGTTGACCGCCTGCTCGACCGCCTGGAGGTGCGTGTCCATCTGCTGGGCGTAGTGGGTGTCGGCGACGGCCTGCCCCAAGCGGGCAAGCGCTTCGTCCAGCGGCTGGAAGCGCGCCGACTGCGCGCGGGAGTCCAGCGCGCCGACGGCGTCCGCGATCCGGGCGCGGTGCAGCTGCGCGGCGGCCCGCAGCTCCTCGCGCAGCACGTCCGCCGCCGCCTGCGGATCGGATGCCTCGATCGCCGCGGGCGGAGCGCCGTAGGAGGCGCCGGTGAACACCGCAAACATGACAGCGCCGTCGACTGCTGCCTCCTGCGGTGTAGCGGCAAGGCTCGTCTCGTCCGCGATCAGCCCGTCCGCCGCCATCAGCGAGAACCATCGGCCATCGACGGCCCGGTTCACCGTGGCGATACGGACGTCGCCGCTGCGCAGTTCTCCGCTGTCGGGCCCCTGACCGTCCGTGCCGAACAGGTGCAGCTGGTACCGGGTGTCAGCCGGGAGCGGGACCACGTCCGTGTAGCGCCGGGGTGCCGGCGGGTCCTCGACGTCCGCCCCGGCACCGGTACCCGTCGGCCCATCGGCCGCTACCTCGGAGAGCGGATCCGCCTCCGGCGCCGGGGCGGCGGTCGGGTCTGTCGTGAGCTCGTCGGCCACTGCTTCCTCCTGATCTGTGTCCTTGCCCGTCATACGGTCCGGTGCGGGAGCGCCGTCCTGTGCTGCTGTCTCGACCGGCTCCTTTGAGGCTGGAGCCGGGGCACTGTCCTGCTGCGCCTCATCGACGTCTTCGGGTACAGCGGCAGCCTCGGCTGCCCCTTGCTGCGCCTCCTCCGGTGCGGCCGACGACGCTGCGGTCAGCGCTCGCGCCTGGTCCGGCTCGGCATCGCGGGCCTGCTCGCGGGCCCACTCCAGTACGCCGTCCCAGTGCACATAGCGGGCACTCACGCCGTCCAGCCCGGTCACGGCCAAACGGTGGCCGTCGTCGCCGGGCTGGCCCGGCTGGTAGACCATCTCCACCAGGTAGGCGGCCCCGCCGACGGTCAGATCCCAGCGCGGCCCGTGCTCGTAGGGGCCGTTCATCCGCGGGTCGGTGCTGTGCGCCGTGATGGTCTCGCCGTCGTGCAGCAGAACCGCCGTGGCCTCCTGGCGGTAGCCGAAGAACACCAAGTCGTCACCGTTGTTGGGATGGGTCTCAGCCGTGTGACCGAGGGCGGTCCGGCGGGTGACATCCCTGGCCACCGAGATGCTGGGGCCCACACCATGGGAGACGCCGTGCAGGTCACGGGTCACGTAGCCGCGGTAGCTGCTCGCTGTCTCCTTCGCCGTGCGGTAGCGCTGGCCGGTGGGCAGGTGAACAGAGGTCCATTCGTTGTCTGCCGTGCGGCGGACGGTGACGTCGTCGCCGTCCCGGTGCGGGTCCGGCTGGATACGGAGTCCGTCGCGGCGAGCCTCGGCGAGGTCGGCGAGCCGCGCGATCTCCGGATAGGCCAAGCCCGTGGCCAGCTGGACGCAGGAGGAGCACTCGGCAGCCATATCGCCGTGATCCCGGCCGTACCAGTGCCACACCACGGTGTACCGGTCGCTGTCGGGGGTGCCGCAGCGCTCGCACTCGCCGTGGTCCGCGTGCCCGTACACGCCGAGTCGACCGTCGGAGGCTCCTGCGCCGCTCGGCGGCACAGCCGGTTCCTTCCCGCCCCCGCTGCGCCGGCGACTGGTGCGGCGCACGGGCACAGCGGGCTCTGGTGTCTCGGCAGGAAAGAGGTCGAGCTGCCCCTCCTCCGCTGTCGCGCTGCTCTCCGGTGTGACGGCGTCGGACGCCAGCGCCTCCTGCGCGTTGTTCTCGCGGTTCTGCGCCGCTCGTGGGTCCTCGGGACGGAACACGTTGAGGAAGGTGGCGATCGTGTCGGCCCTGGCCTCCAGATCGTCACGCACGTTGATGTCGGGCGGTGATGTCGGCAGCCACAGCACGGGTTCGGCGGCCAGCCACAGCAGGCTGTCGTGCGCGGTGGCCAGGTCGTCCGCGATGGTCCCGGTGTGGCTGCGGCTCTGCCCGAAGGCGTCCAGGATGGCGGTCAGTTGCTCATATCGGGCAGCCGAGGCGTCGTCGGCCGTCTTCGGAAGCGTGGGAAGGCCGATGCCGGGGCGGACCAGGTATTCGGTGAACGAGGCGGTCATGTCCGCATCCAGCCGGTCGGCGGCAGGCGGACCGGTGCGCAGAGCGCGCACCGCCAGTTCAGCCACGGCCGCTTCCTGGCTGCGGAAGCGGGCCAGTCGGCGGTCGGTGGTACCGAAGACCGGCTCTGCGTTCCACAGCGGTGCCGCGTCCGGGGCGGTCAGCTCGGCGACATCGTTGATGTCGGCGATCCGGCCGACCATCCGGCCGTCCATCCACACGTCGGCGCTGGTCCCGGTGAGCGCCGTCGGGGCGGGCACCACCCGTACGCGGGCGGCGAAGGCGCGCATGCGCTCGGGCCCGCCGAACCGGACCGTGGCCTGGTCGTCGGTTTCCGCGCCGACGATCCGCCAGTACGGGGCAGGGTCGACCAGGTGCGCGGCCGCGGCGAGATCCGGCTCCCCGCTCTCTTCCGGGGCGTTGGTGTCCGCCGGGGCCGCAGGCTCCGGCTCGGCGGGGGCCTTTGCCGGGGCTTCCGTGTCGGCGGGCGTGGGCGCTGGCGCCGCTTCCGGTGCAGCGGCCGCCCGCGGGCGGGGCTGGTAGGGCCCGGCGTACGGGTCGCTCTCGCCGATCGGCGGGATGGTGGCCTGCCACCGGGCGGTGTCGTACACCTCGAACTCGAAGCGCTCGGCCGCGTTGCGCAGCACCCGGGCCGTGCGCCGCTCCTCGGCAGTGGCGCCGGGGAAGGCGTCGGCGGCAGCCTGGGCCGCATCGCCCAGGGCCTGCATCTGGGCGGTGTTGAGGACGTACTTGCGGTGCGAGGCCACCCACTCCGGCGGCTCGATCGGGCTGCCGTCCGAGTAGGTGGCATCGAGCACCAGGCGGCGCAGCTCCCGGACCTGAGCCGTGGTCAGCCGTACCTCGCGGGCGGCGTACTCGGCAGGGACGGGGCCGCGGTGCGCCGGTTCCGTGGCCGCGTGCAGTTCGGAGCGCACGCTCTCGGCGGCCCGGATCGCCGGGACGCCTGCGGAGGGCGGCAGCGCCTCGTGGAAGGGCATGCCATCAGGGGCACCGCCGCGCGCGTCCTGGCCCCACCAGTAGCGGCGGCCGTCGTCGGCGATGCGGGCGCGCACCCAGCCGATGACCGCGCCGTCGGCGTCGACCACCGTGCCGTGCCCGGCGTCGACGTCCAGGTCGACCAGCCGGTTGCCGCCTCCGTAGTTCAGCTCGATGCCCTCGGCAGTGGCGGCCTGCGCGGCGTCGGCAGCGTTCTGGCGTCCCTTCGCCGCCCGGTCGGCGCTCTCCGGCCGGGCCGTGCCGTCGGGCCACGCAACCTCGCTGGTCTCCCAGACCCGGGTGCCCAACTCGGTGGTGACGAGCACCAGGTCGCCGTCGTCGGTGCCGATGACCGTGCCGGGCCCGTCCGGGGTCTGGACGATCGTGGCGGGATCGGGTTCCGGGGCGGTCTCGGGATCGGCGGCCGCGTCCTCCGGCTCGTCTTGCGGTGTGCCGGTGTCGGCCGCCGGGGCGGGTACGTCCGGCTCGACGGCGGCCGGCGGCAGGGCGGGCTCCTCCGTGCCGTCCCCTTCCGGCGCGGTCTGGCCGTCGGCGGCCGGACCGTCCGAGGAAGCGTCCGCGTCCGGGGGCTCGGGCGTGGGGCCGTCGGGTGAGGCCTCCGTGCCGGGCTCCGACGCTTCCGGTCCGGCCGGGGCCGCGGACTCCTGCTGCGCCGCCTCGGCGGTCTCCTCGGCGCCCTGCGGGTCGGGGTCGGGGCCGTTGTAGGTGTAGGCGACGCCGAGCTTGTCGAAGGCGGCCCGCAGACCGCGTACGGCCGTGTCCCGGTCCTCCAAGGGGGTATTGCGCCGCTGGTACCACTTCTGCTGGCGGCGCGACCAGTTGAAGCCCAGGTCGTTCAGCGCATCCCGGATGCGCTGGTCTCCCCCGCGCGGGGTGTTGCGCACCTCGGTGCCCTCGGCATCGTGGTCGATCACGATGCGGGCCGCCGCCGCTTCCTCGGCCGCGATCTGCGCCTCGGACGGCAGCTCGATGACCGTGCCGGGCGGGGCGGCGAGGATCGCCTCCAGGTCGACCGTGAACAGCGGCTCCGTCTCGCCGCCGTACAGGGTGAGGAGGTCGATGCTCAGGTGGGTCAGGGTGTCGCTCTGCTGCTGACGGCGCTCGCCGACCTCGTAGTTGACCCACTCGTGGTAGCTGACCCGGAAGGAGCCGCCGACGCGCTCGGCGACCTTGCCGATCTCCGCGATCAGGTCGGGCAGCGGGTTGCCGGGCTCATACCGGAAGCCGACACCGGGCCGGTCGATGAACGCCACGGCGTCCCGGCCGGACAGCTTGTGGCGCTGCAACAGCGGTTCGTAGTACCGCAGGACGGCCGCACAGCGCGCCATGGCCGGGGAGGGGCCGGTGTGCTGCTCCGGCTCAGCAGGGGCGGCTCCCGGCTCCTCTGCCGCCAGGACGGCGCCGGGCTCCGCTTCAGCCGGGAGGCCGGGCGCCTCCTGCTCCGGGCCCTGCGTCGGCGCCGCAGCCTCCGCGCCGCGCATCTCCAGGAGGCGTGAGCCGTCGGGCACCGCAACGATCTCCCGGGGATGAAAACGGTGGTTTCCATTGCCGTTCTGCCGCCGGCAGATGTAGTAGCCGTCCCAAGGGTCAGGGCCTTCCACGACGACGACCGTCCGGTACTGAAGGTGGCGGTCCTCCATGTACTGCCGCCAGCCCTCGCGGACCACATCACCCGGCACCAGTTCCACCGAGCTGTCGCTGAACGGCTGGTAGCCCGCGGGCACCGCAATCCGCGGGTCATCGTCGGGGGCCGTGCCGGGCGTGCTCTCCTGGTCGTTTCCTGGGCCGGGCGAGTCGCCTTCCGACTCCGCAGCACCAGACAGGAGGTCGTCCACGGCCTCCTGGAACCGCTGCTCCCTGGACTCCTGCTCGGCGGACGCGCCGTCCCCGGAGGCCTCGGGCGTCGCCGACTCGGGGGACGGCTCCGCCTCGGGCTCACCGGGAGCGGCGGGCTCAGGGGCACTCTGTACGGGCTCGGCGTCCGGGCCGGGCTGGTCCTGCGCTTCGGCCGGCGGAGCGTCGTCCTGCTGCTCGGCGGCGGGCGCGGGCGGCACGGTGGTCCCGCTCGCGTCCGCGACCAGGGCGTCTTGGATCGCGGCGAGTTCGCGGTCGCGGATCGCGGCGAGGGATGCCGGTGCCAGACGGGCGTCGAGGCGGTCGATCAGCTCCGTCGGGGTCAGGGCCTCCAGCTCGGCGGCGGTGAAGCTGTCGCGTTCGAGCAGCGGCAGCTCGTCGAAGCCCAGCACGGCCCGGGCCTGCGGCGTCCCCGGGGCGTCCCAGCCGAAGTACAGCGCGATGCCGCGGATGTTGGCGTACGAGAGGCGGGCGTCGGCGTCACTGTTCTGCCGCTCGGGAGGCAGTGCGGCAGCCTGTCGCAGAACTCGCAGCAGGTCGCCCCGTAGTTGGGCTCCGGCGGCCTCGCGGTCGGTGATGGTGGTGTTGCGCCGGTCCATGCGGAAGTCGGCGCCCTGGTCGGCGAGGTAGGCCATGGCGCTCTCCAGCACCCCGACCTCGCGCATGCGGATGGCGCTCTCGCTCTCCTGGCGTTCGGTCGCCCGCTGCCGGGCGAGAACGTCCAGGGTGGCCTCCAGCCGCCGCGCGTAGCGGTCGGCGGCGGCGGCGACCTGGAGCAGCAGTGCCCGGTCCTCCGCGCTGGCGTACCGGTCCTGGTCGGCCAGGTGCGCGTCTGCGCGGCGGGCGGCCTGCGCCAGGCCCTCGTACTGCGTGACCACCATCCGTCCGCCGGTGGGGCCCGCGGTCGCGCCCGCGACCTGGCTGCGGTGGTGCCACGAGGCGATCAGCCCGGCGGGGTTGGTGATCCCGGGCTCCTCGTCAGCCAGGTCACCGTCGGCGTCGACCAGCATCGGCAGTGCCGTCTGGGTGGCGGCCCACCGCTCGTAGACGACATCGACATGGTGGCGTTCAAACTCGGCCTCACGCTGGCTTGCGAAGGGCGCCACCACCTCCGTCCAGCCCGCTCCGGACAGTGCTCCCACGTCTTGGGCGATCACCTGTGCCAGCAGCGGGTCGTCATCACCCGGCGCCGCGCCGGATCCGTCCCCGGGCTCCTCGTCGCCGAGGGCCGTGTCATCGAAGAGCCCTCCCAGCGCCGGTCCCGGTTCTGGGGTGCTGTCGGTCCGGTCCTGCGGCGCAGCCGGGGCAGCGTCGTCCTGCTGCTCGGCGGCCCTCGGGGACGGCCCGGCGGACGGTACTTGCCCGCCGCCTGGGGCG
>NZ_CP108116.1:0-438907 GCF_045206365.1 Streptomyces sp. NBC_00212 | reverse complement strand
GTTCCATCGCGCTGCGCGCGATGCAGTGAAGAGCCGTGCTCCGCACGGCTCGAACTCCGTTGCTCCGCAACGGAGTTGCGCCCGCTTCGCGGGCACGGGCCCCCAAGGGGGCCCGTCAAGTCCTGCGCTCCGCTCCGGACTTGCGGTGCGGCTCCGCCACACCATCGAAAAGACAGACGGCCGCTGCGCGGCCTGACAGCGGGCCAGCTCCGCAGCCCCGCCCGGCCCTTCCGGCTCCGCCTCCAGGACCAGAAAGCCCGCTACGCGGGCAAGCTGGCTACGGACAGGAGGCGGCCGGTGCATCAGATCCGAAACTGCATGTACCTTTGGGGATTTTCGACCACCACCCCAACCAAAATCCACGCGACCCAATGAACCCGAGACAAGAGCCACACGAAAAGCCGAGACCAAGAAGCCCGCCAGCAATCGGCACGCCCGCAAAACAGAATACCCGCCCGCCCCCAACACCACGCCACGCGAGGAATCCTGACGAAACCTCAGAACAACCCCACGAACCGAAGAACACAGAGGCCCGCCAGAGACCCGAGCCGCGAGCCGACCCCAGAACTCCCCGCCCAACCGGGCCAAGGGCCCACAGACGGCCACACAGGCCGCCATGCCACCCCAGCCGCGCGAGGCCCCCGCCGAGCGCACCACCAACCAACCCCCACCCATCCCCGCCGCACCCGCAGACCAAGCCCCCACCCTCCTTTTTTGATCATTGGGCGCAGGGAGTCGGGTAGAAGGGGATGCCTGACCCCCCACCATGCTCCGCAATGGCTCTGAGCTGGTTGTTTCTCCCGTCTGTCGGGAGCGGGGTGTACCAGATGTTGAACCAGATACCCGTACCAGATGGTGTACCAGATCGTGTACCAGATACGGGAGTTCGGTGTGGTGCTTCCCTTCCACCCACTCTTCCACTATTATTGAAGAAGCGGAAGGGTTGGCACCCCGGACGCTGCCGAATCATCAACGGAAGGGCATCGCTGTGGAAATCATGATCTCTGAGGGAATCGTGCGCCGCGTCGAGGGCGGGAAGAACGCTCCGAACACCCCGCAGGTCGTCCAGGCCCGCACTATCGCGAACTTCCTTCCGCTTTCGTGCCAGCGCGCGGGAGCGAAGATCGTTCACAATGTGGACGCCCGGTACACCGGGATCCGTATGGAGACGAGCACGGGCCCGGTCGTTATCGAAATGCCGACTGAGGTGGGGGGTGTGTACCGGGTCGTACAGGAATTCATCGAGCCGGTGAAGGGGAAGAGTGAGCGGGAGTTGGTCCGCTTCCCTCAGATCTACAAGCCTCAGGGCATCGCCTACATGGCGTCCGAGTTCCTGCGTAGTCGCGGGTTCCTGGGCTAGCTGAGCGTCTGACTCCAGGGGGTGTGCGGGGAGGGGGGTTCCCCTCCCCGCATCTTCCACTATTATTGAAGTCATCGAGGGACGGCACCCCTCGACAACGCCAAACATCAACTCCGCTGAGGGGAAGCACACATGACCCAGCAGGCCACGGAAACCGCAATCTCCCGCACAGCCCGCACCGACACTCGCAACGCCGACCTCGCCGACTTGGCCCGCATCCTGACGGAGCAGCAGGGCCGGAAGGTCGACATCGTCACCCCCGCGTCAGCGCTCGGCGTCCAGGACGGGAATCTCACGGTGCGCGGCGTAGAGCCGATCATCGACGAGGACGGGGTGACCGACCCGAACGGCCTCTACCGTCCGACTGACGTGGCGGAGGAAGGCATCTCGGCGAAGCTCCGGATCCCCGTCGGGTACTTGCGGCGGATGCGGGTGGAGAACCTGCCGCTGTACGACCTGAACGTGGCCGGGTGGCTGGAGAAGGAGCCGGAGCGCCGTTTCCTGCTCCGCACGTTCAAGGGCGACGACGGGGCGCTCGGGGTGGCGCGCGCTTTCCTGTCCGACAGCTACAAGTTGATCGATAACTTCGATCTGCTTCTCGCCGCCCTGGACGGGGTCAGGCGTTCCGGCCACCCGGTGAAGGTGACCGGGTGCGATCTGACGGACCGCCGGATGTACGTCCGGGTGGAGTCAGAGTCGGTGGCCGTGCAGGCCCGGGAACTCCTCAGGGGATACCGCTCCCCGTACACCGGGCAGAGCGGTGACGAACTCCCCCTCGTCTCCGCCGGATTCCTGATCACCAACAGCGAAGTCGGAGACGGAGCGTTCACCATCACGCCCCGCGCTGTCGTTCAGGTCTGCCAGAACGGCCTGACGATGACCAAGGACACCATGCGTGCCGTGCACCTGGGCGGGAAGCAGGACGAGGGCATCGTGCAGTGGTCCGGCACCACTCAGCGCAAGATGCTGGAGTTGATCGCCGCGAAGACCACGGACGCCGTGGCGCAGTTCCTCTCTCCCGCGTTTGTCGAAGCCAAGCTTCGTGATCTGGAAGGCGCGGCCGGACGACCGGTCACCGACCCGGTCAAGACCATCGAGGTCGTGTCCAAGCAGCTCAACATCACAGACACCGTGCGCGACAGCATCCTCGGCCACTTCATCCAGGGCGGACAGCTCACCGCCGGAGGGGTCATGCAGGCCATCACCTCTGTGGCCCAGACCCTGCCGGACGCAGACGCCGCCCACGAGCTGGAGGCCCGCGCGCTGCCCGCGCTCAGCGCCGCAGCCGCCCTCTAACCTCCCTCCCCTGCCCGGGGGAGGCGCCCCCTCCCCCGGGCCCCTTCAAGCAGGTGAAAGGGGTCTCATGTCCGACCACTGTCCCACCCAGCCCCCCGCCCCCGGCACGGTCCGGCAACTGAACACCGCTCAGTTGGGCAGCAAGTTCTTCAAGATGCACGGCCGTTGGGTCGGGGACTGCCCCAACTGCGGACGACGCGGGATCGCCGTCACCGCTCAGAACAACCTCAGGCCCCACAAGCCCAAGGCCGCCTGAGCCTGACAAATCCCTGGTGGCCGGGCGCACGAACCGCCCGGCCACCAGGTAGCGCACAGCGCCCAACCGTCGCCGCTACGTCGCATCCCCGGAGCCCTCATGCACCACAACGACAACTCCCCTACCTCTCCGCGCATCCCTGCGCCCCGATGCCCAGGCGACGATCCGGCCCCCCGTGTCCCTCGACAGGACCGCCCGCACGAGGAATAGGCCCACCTTTCCGGCCGGCCGCCAGCTGTCCACGCTCACCGCCCTGAGGAGGCACCGCCGTGAGCCATCCCGAAATGGAACCGCACCATCCCACCGCCCCCGTGGACACCGAGGCATTGAGCCTGGCGCGCGCTGTCACCGCCCTGTCGCGTCTGCTCGCCGTGATCGGGCCCGGAGATCACCACATCGTGGGCTCCCGGGGCTTCACCGACATCGCTACCGCGCACATCGACGTCATCCCGCTCAGCACGGGAATGCTCATCTCCCACAGCCCCGCCGAAACGGCGGGTCTCGCTGCTCTGGTCAGCCGGGTGTTCAGCGACCCGACCGGAACCGACGGCGGCCTGGTCGTGCGCACCCGGCATCCCGGAGGTACAGGGGAGCGGGTCCGTGGGTGGCGTATTCGGGGTGGCTGGCTGCTCCCGCTCGCCGCCGCAGAGGTGTTCTCGGCGTACTGCACGGACGCATTGACCGGTGAGCCCCTCTCCCCTGAACCCGATGTCGAGTACAGCGCGGGACTGTCCATTCCCACCCCGGAAGAGATCCCTTAGCCCGCTCCACTACCGGCCGTCCGGCGCCATCAGCTCACCGACCTGGTGACGCCGGACCGGCCGCCAAGCGCAGCGCCACCACCCCCAGTCCGACGCGCAGCGCCGGACCAACCTCCCCCACGCGCAGCGTGGGGTTGCGTGAGCCGTCCAGCGGTGAGCGCAGCGAACCGCCATCCCTTGGCGCAGCGCGCAGCGCTGAACCCACCCGCTCCGCGGGGGGACCAGTGCAGTTGCCCAGGCGACGTCCGGCCGCCCGCCGTGTGACGAGCCCTGCCAACTGCCGCCGCACGTCTGTCTGCTGCGCCCAGTCTGGCGTTCC
Organism: Streptomyces sp. NBC_00212; assembly: GCF_045206365.1. Taxonomy (NCBI): domain Bacteria; kingdom Bacillati; phylum Actinomycetota; class Actinomycetes; order Kitasatosporales; family Streptomycetaceae; genus Streptomyces; species Streptomyces sp. NBC_00212. The sequence goes on along the minus strand of NZ_CP108116.1, from coordinate 434,915 downwards.
GTTGCCCCGTCTTCGCACTACTTGAGGAGCATCCCCATGGGCACCCTTTCGCCGCTCCTGGATCTGACCGTCCTGCGGCGCAGCTACACCGCGAGCAACATCTCTGCGGCGCTGAAGGCCGTTCGGCACATCCTCAACCAGGGCTGGACTCCGCTGGCCCCCTACCCCGGCTCGGACACGTTGTGGCGAGTGCGGTGCGAGCTGTGCGGGACCGAGGTTCTTCGGTTCTACTCGCACCTGCGCCGGGGCCGTCCGCTGAAACGGCACGTGGGGTGCCTGCCCGTCGCCGAGCAGGCCGCCGCCCTGGCCGCACTGCCCACCGCGCTCCGGTTGACGTTCAGTTCCGGGCAGATCCTCTGCGAGGCGCTCACCGCCGCCGGGCATACCGCCTGGATGCGGCCGACAGGCGGAGGCTGCGACGTGGTCGCCGTCCGGCTGGCCACCGGACCGGCGGAGATCTGGATCAGCGACGCCGACGCCAAAGTCACGTACGAGCCGCAGCAGCACAGCGGATGGACCGCCGAGTTCCGGCCCCAGGGCGACGACAGCTGCGGCGACGAAGCCCAGCCGCTCTACAAGTCCCACAACCAACAGTTCGGCAGCGACACCGAGCAGCTCCTCAAGGTCATCGGCACACTCGCCGCCGCTTACACGGCCGAGCAAGCCCAGGCCGCCGTCTAGAGCGAGCAGCCGCGGAGGTCTGGGCGGGCGACGCCCGGACCTCCGCTCCCCCGCCATCGTTCGAACTCAGGGAGTTGCCTTGTTCAGCATCGCGACCGCATCCGGGACCGTGCACATCGTGCCGGCCGAACCGGACAGCACCGGCGCCGTTCGCTACACCCTCACCGGCGCGGTGAAGGGCACCGTTCATGTGATTGCCTCTCACAACCCGCACCAGTGGGACGACTTCCGCGCCCTGCGCGTCAGTCTTGGATCCGAGAACATCATGCGGGTCATGCCCGCCGAGCCATTGCCCCGGATCCGTGGCCGCGCCTACACCGGTGGTCTGACCCGGATTTTGTCCGAGCCCGGGGACTGGCCGGAGGCATGGACGCTGAGCGGGATCGGGTTGCGGGACACCTCCGAGCGCGACGCACCGCCCCAGGCCGAGGCGACCTTGCGCACCGTGATGCAAGCCTGCGGCGAGCACTATGCGGCCCGCCTCGACCTGCCGGAGCTGCAACGCCTGGCCCGGTGGCTGGAGACGCCCAGGCTGCGCGGGTGGCTTGATCCGATGATTTCGGACGCGCGGGCGCGGGTCGCCCGGTACGAGCGGGACGAGCAGCTGCACCGCCAGGCCGCCCGGCAATGTGTCGCGGCGTGGTGGTTCCTGGCCCGCCAGTTCGCCGAGCAGCCTTCCCCGCTGCTCGCCTACCTGCTCGGCAACCACCGGGACTCGCTCGCCCACCGCGCTGGCTACCTGCCGCACTGGGCCGAGATCAGCGCCACCGCAGCCGCCGGCGAGCAGCGCTGCCTCGCCCACTTCCTGGCGGAGCGTGAGGGATTGCGCCACCGCGGCCGCCCGCCGCTCCGCGCGGTCCCTCCTCTGTCGCACGCGTCCTGATCCGTTCTGTGGGGCGGCTGACCCGGCCGCCCCACCCGATCACTGTGGAGATCCCCGTGTCCTTGCTCACCGCCTCCGAACTCATCACGTTCGCCCGGCAAGTTGCGCCCCAGTTGGGAAGCCAGTGCCGCGCCCTGCCCGACGACCGCCAGGATGGCGCCGTCCGTATCGTCGACGACGAGGGCCGCGCCCTGATCCTGTACCAGGAGGAGGCGAAGCCGGAACGGCTGTTCCTCACCGCCCGGCTGCCCGAGGCCGCCGAAGCGGCAGGATTTGCCGTGCGCCCTCTCACGGTCGCAGCCTCAAGCGCAGCAGTTCATGTGGCCGCCCACATCCGCCGACGGCTCCTGCCCTCTCTCGCCCAGGTCCTGGCCGAGTACAAGACCCGCCCCGCCCCGCCGGCGGGCCGCCAGCCAGCTCCGGCCGACGACATCACCGAACCTCTGACCCCCCTCACCCGGGACGCCGCCGAGGTCTTGAACGCTCTCGCGTTGCCCTACACCCCGGACACGTGTGACGGGTGGGTGATCGGTGAGGTTGTCAGCCGGCACCGCTCCCTGCCCGCTGCATGGTGGCAGACCGTCGCGCGCGAAGGCGACACCGACCGTGCAGGTAGCCGGGGCATGGTCCCCTTCCTCGCGGACGCGCTGCGCCGCGCGGGACTTCAGACCGCCGAGCCCCTGCACGGCCGATGGGTGTACTTCGCTCCGCCGCAGCCTGGCCCGGCCCTGCCCCGCTCCCGGTACGCAGTAGAGATCTCTTCGGAGCGCAGCGGATCGTGGGACCTGGTAGACAGGTACACCGGTGCTGCCATCCGCAGTTCGGGCGACCAGGAGCGCATCGGGTTCTTCGCCGAGCAGCTGGAGAACGAGCACGACGCCCTGCGGGAACTGCGGGTTGCTTCGCTGGACCTGCCCGGCATCCAGGTCGGCGCCGCGGAGTCGCCTGTGCTGCGGATGGTCGCGGTGATCCTGGCGCGTGAGGGGTTCGTGCCCTACGGACTGGACGGCGTGGAACACGCGGACGTCCCCGGCTTCCTGACCGTTGCCTGCCCGTCCAGGCCCGGCCATGTGAAGGTCTACCGGGTGCTGGAGCCCTGGGGAAGCGGGCGTCCATCACCGGGGCAAGGCGCCGTCGGAGGCGGGCAGCGTTTCGACCGCGACCTTGCGGCGTACGCCCGGTGCCTGACCCGGCCCGGCATCCGGGCTGCGGTCGACGGCGATCACGTACAGGTGGAATTCATCGCCGCGCCCACGCTGCTCGGCGCCCCGGGTGGCGCCTCTGGCGGGGACAAGTCTGCGCTGCGGATGCCCATGTGGCTCAGGCCTATCGGGTGGGACCAATGACGAGGGCCTGAGCGGATCCGTGCAGATCACAGGGGGGTTCACACATCCCATCCTTTCGCTATTATTGAAGTTGTGGCGAGGGGGCAACAACTCCCCTCTGAGCCCCCTCGCCACTTCCCCCGCGCGAATCCATCCGACGCACCGTGCCCCCTCTGGAGTCGTCATGCTGCGCTTCCTTCTGCATGCTTTGCGCCGCCCCATCCTCATCAGCCCCTTCGACGGATGGCTCTCGCTGCCGCCCGTCGCCCGGACCTTCCTTCCCGACGCCACGGCCGACGAAGCGGTCACGTACAACCGGGCCCGCAAAGCCATGGCGATCACGCTTCTCCTGTTCCGCACGGGCCGTACGGCCAACTGCCTCACCAGGGACATCGAAGCCGCCGCCACCGCCCTCGGCTGGGCCTCCGTCTCCCGCCAGACCCGCGCGGCCGTCCGCGCCAACCTCGGCGTTCTCTGCACCGATTCGAGGGTCTACCGGTAGCCCCAGGCAGGAGTCACCGTGTCCGCGCTCCAGGACGACCACCGCCCCTTCCTCCCCGCCGATTTCGAAGAACCCTGCGAGGACTGCCCAGCCCCCGCAGGGTCCTACTGCCGCCCAGGATGCAGCTCCGGCTACACAGCCGACGACGCCCGCGCAGACGCACAGCGCCAGGCCTCGAACTCTGCGTGAACCGGCCGCCGTCCAGCGGCCCGCCCACACACCCCATCCCCCGGAAGGCCCCCAATGCGACTTGCCGACCTCCCCGCAGGCGCCATGACCATGACCGCCCCCCTCATCACGGTCGAGGCCCGAGAACTGATCGAGGGCGACCTCATCAACGTCGGCGGGAGCACGGTCACCGTGACCGGCACCGAGCCGTGCGACCTGCCGGGGATGATCCGCCTTCCCGTCAGCTACCGCCCGTACGACAACGAGACCATCCGCACCGAGCGGTGGACCATGCCCGCGACCACTCGCCTTACCCCGCGTCTGCTGCTGCGCACCGCGCACATCACCTGCGCGCGGTGCGAGCCCGGTAGCAGCGGCCACGACGTCCAGGTCGACCGCGTGAGCGAAGGCCGCCTCAGGTCCTGGATCTGCGCCAGGCACCTCACCCCGCCCGGCAGCTGAAAGGACGACAGAAATGGCCCACAGGCCCCGCAAGTTCCCTATTGGCACCGCCGTCGCCTTCTATCCCGGGGGCGGCCACCGCCCTGACGCTCACTGGCTGGGCATCGTCGAAGAGCACTTGTACGCCCCGGACGGCAAACCCTGGGGGTTGACCAACGTCCGCTGCACCGACCCCCGAGGGTTCCTGAACAACCGTGTCGGCCAGGTGACCACCGTCCAGACACGCAAGCTGCGCCGCCTCGATTCCGAGTAGCCCCGCCCCCGCAGGTCGGGCACCGGCAGTTCCAGCAGGCGCAGGCGCGCCCGCCCCGTGTCGTCCATGCCGCTGGCGAACTCCGCCGCGAAGACGCTCACCCCCCTTTCCGCCGGGCGCGCGAGCCCGTGCCCGGCGGTACAGGCCGCGTTCCCAGCCCACGTTCCGCCGCTCCGGCCGGGGCACGCTTTCCACAGAAAGGGCAGTTCAGTGACCATCGAGATCACGCACAGCCGTCGCGAGGGCACCCTCATCGACGGCACGACCAAGGGCAGCAAGGCGGTCGAGATCCTCAAGTCCCGCCACTACCCGTCGGGTTACACCCAGCCCGCACGCTGGTCCCGCACGCTGGGCAGCTGGTACCTGCCGCACAGCCGCGACAAGAAGGCTCCCACAGGGATGCTGGAGGCGCTCGCCGAGCGGCTGCGCTCCGCAGGCTTCACCGTCACGCTCACCATCGACAACAACGACCGCCGCAGCTTCGCCGAGGCCGAAGCCGAACGCGTCGAGAAGGCCGAAGGACGCGCGGACCGGTTCGCCCAGTACGCGGACAACGCCGCCACCCGGTCCGAGAACGCCTGGAAGCGCGGCCACCAGATCGCCGACGGCATCCCGCTGGGCCAGCCCGTGCTGGTCGGCCACCATTCCGAGCGCCGCGCCCGCCGCGACCAGGAGCGCATCGACACCGCCATGCGCACCAGCATCGGGGAGCGCGACCGGGCCGCGCACTGGGTCGGCCGCGAGCAGGCCGCCGCCCGATACGAGGACTTCCGCAAGAACCCGGCGCGCACCCTGCGGCGCATCGCGAAGCTCAAGGCCGATCTGCGCGCGGTCGAGAAGTGGCAGCGCGGAGAGTCCGCCAAGGGCTACAGCCGCAACCCCCAGAACCCTCAGACCCGCCAGGAACTGGGGATCGAGCACGCGGAGTTGAGCGAGGAGATCGAGTACTGGGAGAACGTCGTCGCCGAGGCAGAGGCGAAGGGCTTCAAGGCCTGGTCGAAGGCCGACTTCCAGCGCGGGGACTACGTCAGCTGCCGCGGCACCTGGTACGCCGTGCTGCGCGCCAATGCCAAGACCCTCACCGTCCCGCACATCTTCAACGGCACCGGCCAGACCGTCGTTCACGCCGACCGGAACCACTACTCCGGAACGTCGAGCCTGCCCTACGACAAGGTCACCGGCCGGATGAGCGCCGAGGAGATGCAGCAGAAACAGGACACCCCCAAGTGAAGCTGCATCCGTAAGTCGCCAGCCGCCAGCACCCGCCGGCCCACGGCCAACGACACCAGGCATGCCACCACTCAGGGCAACACCGCCGGTCCGGCGCAACCCGCCGGACCGGCCCCGACCCACTTGCACGCCGCGTGCAAGGCACCGCCCTTCCTGGCTGTCCCAAGGCCCCCCGAATCCGCCGGGCCCCAACGGGCGCCTCAGACGCAGGCGGCCTCTATGCGAAGCCCGAACTTGCCAATCCCCCCTGCTCTCCACCCCCTACCGCCTGAAAGGAAGTGCCATGAAACGGCACAGCAAGCGCCACCTGTCCCTGCCCGCGCCCCGAGATGCCCGCACCGTGACGCCCGACCCGCGCTGCGTGGACTGCGGAGCGCCCGGGGCTGAAGAAGTCGCCCTGCTGCCGCGGACGGACGGCGACGTACGCCGCGTCCTGGCCTGCCCCATCCATGCCGCCGCCCGCCGCATGTGACTGCCCCACCCGTGCAGTTCGGGCTCACACCAAGCAGTACTGCACGAGTGCCCCCCCACCTCCCCACCACCGTGAGGAAGCGACCATGCCGTCAGTCAGCCCCTACGTGACGATCGAGGAATGGGAGGCATCCGCCGCCGCCCAGCGTGCCGCGGCCCGAGGCGTGGCGCGCCTCATCGCCGACACCCTGCGCCATCAGTTCCCCGGCGCCGCCTACCTCGTACTCACCAGCGACCCCGAACACGAGCCCGCCGCCCAGCTGTTTCCCCACAGCATCCGCGACGAGACCGGCGCCGCCCTCTACGACTTCGAGGACCACCTCATGCCGCCCGTCGAGCACGGCACCCCGCTCAGCGCCGCGTGGTGGGACCTCTCCCCCCGCGACCCGTTCGACCTACGGCTCATCCTGCGCTGCCTCCACACGGCCGGAGCTGTCTTCGACACCTACCCCCCAGACCTTCACACCGACGGCGACCCGGTGGATGAGAGCCTGCCCTGCCTCCTGCTCAGTTCCACCGCCCGTCCCGCGCCCTTCCACCAGGAGAACGACGCCACCGCCAGCGAACGGCTGCTCCGGCCCTACAGCCCGCCCGCAGGCAGCACCGCTCGCCACGGAAAGGCGGCGCGTGATTCCTAATCTCGCCGCCTGCCCTGCCGTCAGAGCGCCAGGTGACACAGCCAAACCCCGTTCGAGGAAGGGAAAGTTGATGAGCAAGCCGGAGGACGTCTTCGCGGCGCTGGAGCAGTCCGGTCACTACGCCGGCCTGATGGTGGCGCTGATCGGGACCGAGTCGCGGAGGAGGGCCGCGGAGGATTCGGTGGCGCTGGAGTTCCTCGGTGACCAAAGCACCGACTTCATGCGGGGCGATGTCTCCGTGTCCTACGTGAGCTGCGGCCTTCAGGTGAGCGCTGCGCACGCCCCGGTGAGCCGCTGGTTCCTGGCGCTCGGCGCGCTGGGAAGCGTGGAGGCCGTCGGGGGCGACGTCGGCCCCGTGACGCCCGGTGCTTCCCAGTGGTCGTGGCGTCCCGGCGGGCAGGGCCTGGTTGCCGGACTGTGGGGCGGTTCGCTGGACGTCGGGTGTGGGCTGGAGTGCTCGGCGCGGATCCAGCCGGACCGTCGGCGGATGAACCCGGACACGGAGGTGACGGCGGTCCTCTCGGTGGTCCCTGACCGGCAGGAACAGCGCGAGGCAGCGTGGGGGCTCGGGGTCCGGTTCCTCGGGGCACTCTGCTCGGGTGATCCGGCCTGGACCGCGAAAGCCGCCACCCGGCGCATGGTGGAGCGCGCCGTGGCCCGGTGCGCGGCGTACGACGCCGCCTGCCTCAGTACCGAGCGCGCGGTACTTGCGCCGCCGAGTACCGGCTCATCCGGCAACCCCGCGACGGAACGCCTGGGTTGAGGCGATGCGGGGGTGGGTTCACACCCCCGCATCTTCCACTATTATTGAGTTATGCCGGAGGGGGCACCGTCCCCCTCCCCGCATCCCACCGCCAGTACGAGGAGGAACCTCCATGGCCACCGCCGCCAAGCCCCGCGCCACCGCCCAGAGCCCGGAACAGGCCCCCGAGCTGTACGAGATGCTGGTGGTCCACCTCGATGCGGACCGCGTAGTGCGCGACGCGTGCAACGCCCGCGAAACGGACACCGCGCCGGACGACACCCTCATCGACTCGGTGAAGACCGTAGGCATCCAGGACCCCATCAGTGTCCGGCCGCTCCCGGACGGCACGTACGGAGCCTTCAAGGGATGGCGCCGGGCCCAGGCCCAGCAGGCCGCCAACGCCACCGCCGTCGACGAGCAGCGCGAGGTACGCAAGGTCCCCGCCTACGTCCGCGCGGATCTTGTGGGACGTGACGGGTGGACCCGGTTTCTGAGCCTGGTCGAGAACGCCCACCGTGAGGGCATGGCCGAGCGGGACAAGGTCCGCTCCGTCGAACTCGCGCTGGTCGGGATGAGCGAGGTGGAGCAGACCCAGGCCGTGAAGGCGCTCGGTGTGCGGCGCGGAGCCGTCAAGCACGCCCGCACCGCACAGAAGCTGAACGACGCGGCGCTACGGCGTGCGTCGGCGGAGGGCATGGACCTGGAGCAGACCGCGCAGCTCGCCGAGGTCGCCGAGGCCCCGGGTGCCGAGCGGCGGCTTCAGAGCGCGCTGCGCCGGGACCAGGAGACGGGTGAGGGCGGGCGCGGGCACTGGGACCAGGAAATGGCCCTGCTCAAGGCTGAACTGGCCGACATCCAGGCTCATGCGGCGGCGATCGCGGCCCTGAAGGAGGCGGAGATCCGGCTTCTGCCGCGCCGCAACCACGTGCCCTTCGGTGAGAAGGACACTTCACGGCCGCTGTCGGAGCTGACCACCCCGCTGGGCAATCCGCTCACCGAGGCCAACCACGCCGGATGCCCCGACCACAGCGCCCGCCTGGACGAAGCCCACCTGCCGGTATGGCACTGCGCCGACCCCGCGGCCCACGGACACAAGATCCGCCCCGAGGCCCGCAAGCCGAAGAACCCGCTCTCCCCCGAGGAAGCGGCTAAGCGCAGCAACTCCATTGCCAGCACCCGGGCATGGAAGGCGGCCCGCGAGCCCCGGCACGCCTTCCTCACCAAGCTCTGCCGCGCCAAGACCCTGCCCGAAGCCGCCCGCACCTTTGCCCTCCAGCATTTCGTGAGCCGCTGCGCCGACAAGCGCGACCCCGAGGTCCTCGGCTCGATCCTCGGCGCCAAGCCCGACAGCAGCCCAGCGCCGCTGAACGTGCCCAAGTCCCGCGACACTGCGCTCCTATTCGCCAACGTCGCCGCCGCGTTCGAATACGACCTGCGCGAGGACAAGGCCTGGACCGCCCCGGGACCCAACGCCGCCGCATGGCTTCTGCTCCTCGAATCGCTCGGCCAGGACACCAACGACTACGCCCTGTCCGAGGTCGAGGACCAGGCCGTCACCCGCTACCGGCCCACGACCGACGCCCCCGGCCAGACCGCCTGACCCGCACCCGCCCCGGGGCGGCGCGCACCGCCGTGCCGCCCCGGCCAGCCCAGAAGGGACGGCCAGCGTGAAGATCACGCCCGAGCACACCGGAACCTGCGTCTCCTGGAGCATCCCGTGCACCGGGACCGTGACCGTACGGCTCGCCCACGCCGATCAACACGGCGTCTCCTACACCTGCACCGACGGGTACCGCGAGTACCAGCCCACCTCGTTCGCGCTGAGCCTCAACGACATCACCGCCCACTGGCGCCGGGCCACCCCCGAAGAGACCGCCGAGTTCGAACGTCTTTACCGGCCCGCCCCCGAGAACTGGGACTGACCCCCAGCTCCAAAGCTCTTGCAGGCCACGGAGATTGAGCCCGCCCCGCACGCGCCTTCGCCAGCCCCGGCCCTGCCGACATCCCCGGCACCGTCCGGCACACCCCGCCCCTGGACCGTTCACCCCGCCCGCTGGCCGTCACCGGACCCTGACGGTTCCGCCCACAGGCCCGCGACGCCCTCAGCCCCGTCCCGGCCCGCCCCTTCGCCCCTTCACTCACCTGGGAGATCACCATGCCTGACACCACGCTCGCCAACGTCTGCGCCTACATCCGCAAGCTGCCCGGCCGTGCCGACATCGCGGCCGTCCAGGAAGCCTGTGCCCAGCAGCTCCTCACCCTGGACCGCGAAGCCCGGCCCGTCATCTCCTCCGGCCGCCGCGCCAGGATCACTGACATCCGGCCCGCCTTCCTCGCCGGACTGACCGGCACCGTCCAGGAACCCAACCGGGGCGCCACCCGCTGGCACTTCCTCCTCGACGAAGACTCCACCAACGCCATGCGCCGCGACCCCCGCACCACCTTCACCGTCCCCGACGACACCGCACGCTTCCGCATCCCCGGCAAGGGAATCCCCGCCGGATGCATCGAACTGCTCGACGCCTAAGCCAAGTTCGCGTGGGGGCGGCAGCACTCTGCCGCCCCCACACCCGACCGCTCCCATGCGTCACCCCTAGGAAGGACCAGGCCCATGGACACCGCAATCTCTGTCGTCGCATTCGCCCTGTCTCTGTGCGCCCTCACCGGCGCACTGTCCGGGCGGATCACCGCACGCCCCTTCTACGCCCTGCTCACCGTGGCCTTTCTTCTCCTGGTCATTCGAGACATTCACCGGGACGCCCAGTTCCCCGCGATCACCGATGCGGCCTTCACCGGGTTCTTCGCCTGGCGCTGGTGGCAGAACGGCGGCGGAAACGACACCAAGCGCCGACTGCGCGGCCTCTCCCGCCGCTTCAAGCCGGTCCGCCGCACCGCCCCTACCACATCATGAGCGCAATCGGTTGCCCGTTCTGCCTCCGCCCGGTCGCCCTCACCTCAACCGGACGGGTGTGGACTCACGGGCCGACAACTGCCCGCTGCCCGGGCTCTCGTCGCCCTGCTGTCCGGCGCGTGCCGCCCTCCTGGAAGTCCTTCTTCCGGGGCCGGCCTGTCGTCAGGTGCCCGGCACCGACACCTGGGACCCATACAGCCGCGTGTGAGCGTGAGCGTCTGCCGCCGCCGTGGGGCTCCACGCACCGACGGCACGGGCACGCGCCCCGTATCTCCCGGCGGCATGGGGGTTGACCCTCCTCTATCTTCAACTATTATTGAAAATAGAGGAGGTTTTTCATGCCATCTGATCTCGTCACCCCCGTCACCGGCACCGTGACCGGCGACGTCGAATGCCGCATCACCGAGACGGGCACTGTCATCGCCCGTTTCCGGCTCACCGTCCGCCCCCGCGAATGGGATGCCCGTGCCAGGGCCTGGCGCGACGGGAAGCCCGTCGCCTACATCTGCACCGTGTGGCGGGACCTGGCTCGCAACGCCGCGGAATCGCTGACCGACGGAGTCACCGTCCTCGTCCACGGCCGCATCACCGAAGTCCGCGACAACACCGTGTGGTTCAGCGTCGACGAGCTCGGCATCAGCCTGCGCCAGCGCATCGCCTACACCGAGCAGAGCCTGCCCAGCCCCCAGGCCGCCGCCCCCATCAGCGCACCGCAACCGGCCGCCGTCCCGGCCGCGCGCCCCGCACCGCAGCCCGCCGCCGCACCTGCCCGCCGTGCGCGAACGGACTCCCGGCCGCGCTGGTGGGAGGCCGAACGCTCCCAGGGCTGGCCCGGATTCACCTCCCCCGGCGCCGACTCCCCGCCCCCCACGGCCGCCAGGACCCGCTGACCCTCAGCGCCCAGCCGCACGCCGGCTGCCGCGCGGGGCCCTTCCCCTTCGACTCGTCCCCCGGAGGCGTTCGCCATGCCCCGCACCTCTGCCTGCCCGCAGCTGCCGCTATTCGGCGCCGCGCCCTGCGACGCCGACATCGACACCGTCATCAGCTGGGGACTTGGCTGCGACTCCACCGCCTACGTCGCACGGATGCTCACCAACCCCGCCGCGCACGGCATCAACCTCGAGCGCACCGTCGTCCTCTACATGGCCACCGGCAGCGAGTGGCCCGAAACCCGCCTCCTGGTCGAGAAGTTCATGCTGCCCCTGCTGCGCAAGCACAGGGTGCGGTTCGTCCAGCTCGCCCGCAACGGCCACCTGCGCGCGGACGGTTTCACCGTCCTGGACGACTCCCGCCACCCCGATCAGCTGTTCGCGCGCGGGCCCTGGACTCTGTGGGACGACCTGGAATCCGTGGGCACCGTTCCCCAGCAGGCCGGCACCCGCAAGTGCAGCCTGTGGGCCAAGGGCGACGTCGGCGACTGGTGGCTGGGGCAGCTCTTCAACGGCCGCCCCTTCCGCCAGATCATGGGCTTCAACGCAGACGAGGAAGGCCGCCGCTTCGGCGACCAGGTCGCCTCCAAGATGCCCGGGCGAACCGGGGAGTTCCCGCTCATCGACTGGGGCTGGGACCGGCAGCAGTGCGAGGCCTACCTGATGGAGCGGTTCGGGGTCCTCTGGCCCAAGTCGTACTGCACGTTCTGCTGTTTCCCGGCCTCGATGGGCGCCCTGCCCGCGCACCTGGAGCGCATGCGCACCCACCCGGACCTCGCGGGCGAGGTGCTGCGCCTGGAGTACACGGCGATGAGCCTCAACCCCAACGCCAAGCTCTACGGCCGCAAATCCCTGCTGGGACTCCTCGACCCGGCCCAGCCCCGCGACCGGGCCTGCCTCGACGCCTTCGAGCGCGAACTCGACATGCCCTGGGCCCTCTACCGGGTGCGCCGCCTGTTCCTGCTGTCCGACGAGGGCAGACGCCGCCCGGTGATGCGCTCCACCGAGCGCATCGACCTCGGCCGCCCGCACCAACTGGCCCGACGTCTGGTCTCGATCTCCCAGCGCCATGGTGTCGAGGTCGAGCACGACCCCGCGTACGGGCGCGCCCGCGCCTGGACCCGCCCCCGCGGCACCGCCTGGCCCATGGCCGAGGACCTCTTCACCACCGCCCCCGCCCGCGTCATCGACAAACAGGACACCGGCTTCGAGCGGGAGTGGAACGCCCTGCTCTCCGGTAGCGCCGCCCAGCTCTCCCTCACCTGAACCCACGCCCACCGCCCACCGCCCCTGGAAGGAGCGTCCCCATGCGCCCCGTTTCCCCAGCCGTTGCTCACGCCGCGGGCCCGTGCCGTGCTGTACCTCGCGACTCCCTCCGGGCCTGAGGTCCGGGCAGCGATGCGGGCCGGCCTGCTCGCCTGCATGACGACCCCGGCCCAGGGCAACGTGATCCCCGACCGCGCGCTGTATGCCTGCGACAACGGGAAGTTCGGCAAAGGCTGGCCCGGACCGGCGGCGTGGTTCTCCTGGCTGCAGTCGACGGCTGACCGGTACGGCCGTACCCGCTGCCTGTGGGCCGTGGCCCCCGACGTACCGATGAACGCCGAGGCCACCCTGGCTGAGTCGCTGCCCTGGCTGGAACCGATCCGCTCACTGGGACTCCCCGCCGCCTTCGCCGCCCAGGACGGAAGCGAACACGGGCTCATCCCATGGGGCCAGTTCGACGTGCTGTTCCTCGCCGGGTCCACCCCGTGGAAGACCGGGCCCGCCGCCCAGCGCCTGGCCGTCGAGGCCGGGGAGCACGGGCTCGCCGTCCACATGGGGCGCGTCAACTCACGCCGCCGGCTGCGCATTGCGCAGGCCTTCGGCTGCACCAGCTGCGACGGCACCTACCTCGCCTTCGGACCCACCACCAACCTCCCCCGACTCCTGGCCTGGATGAACGAACTCCACACCACCCCAACCCTGTTCGGAGACCACACATGGCCACCCGGCTGCGCCACATCGGCGCATCGATCATGGGGATCCTCGACCCCGTCCCCTCCCTCACCGCCCCGCCGATGAGCAGCGAGGAGGGCGCCTGGGTCCGGGCCCATGCCTGGACCAAAGGACTTCGCCGCATCGAGGATGCCTACCCGCACGGATTCCACCGATGGTGCTCGTGCGAACGCGGCACGTGCACCTCCTGCGCCGCAGGCCGCCACGACCGGTGCATCAGCGCCACCGGCCCCCGCACCGACACGGACGCCGGCACCATCACCGACAGCGCAGGGTTCGTCGTCGCGGTCATCTGCTACGCCCCCGGCCAACGCCCCTGCCGCTGGCTCTGCCGCTGTACCCACCCCACGCCCACCGCCGAAAAGCCCGGCGGACGGGTACCGACAGGCAGCCGAGCAACACCGCCCGCCGGGGCAGGCCCTGGCCGGGCCGGGGTCCCGACCGGCGACCGCAACACCGGCGAACAGCCCGGGCAGACCGCCCTGTTCTGATCGCCAGGCCCCGCACTGTCACCGCCCCCAGCGGGCGCCCGCCACCGCCCCTGCCCCTGCCCCTGCCCCTTGGAGGAAGAAGCAATGCTCCACGAGCCGTGTGATCTCACCGCCTACGACCTGATCGCTCCCCAGCTGTCCGGCGGCAACGACAGCGCCCTGACCATGTCGCTGCTCATGGACGCCGCGCAGCCCGCGGGCGTCGTCGATCGCGTCCGCAGCTTTCATGCCTGCCTCGGCCCGCTCGACTGGCCCCCTGTGACCTACCAGGGCACGGTGTGGCCGGGCGTCGCCGAGCTCGCGGCACTGCAGAGCGCCGCCTTCGGCCTGCCCGCCGGCCGGCACACCCAGGTGACCCGGACGCTGCCCGGCCCCGACGGAACGCGGATGCCGCACTCGCTGCTCACCGAGATCGCCGCCTACGGCCGCTTCCCCCGCATGGGCAGCAAATTCTGCACGAAGGCCGCCAAGGAGTCCGTCGTCAGCATGGCCTGGACCCCCTACGTCACCGCGACGTCGCGCGAACTCGGCCGGCCGGTACGGATCCTGAAGGTCCAGGGCCACCGCCGTGACGAAAGCCGCCGACGAGCCGCCATGACGGCGTTCCGCACCGTGCAGGCCAACAGCGCCCGGATCGTCGACGAATGGCTGCCCGCCCTCGACTGGCCGCGCCCCGCCGTCCGCGAGTGGAGCCAGGACCATCCCGATCTGAGGCACTGGACGTACGACTCGGTGCCCGGCGCCGGCGACTTCGCGGGCACCTCAAGGTGCTCGTGCAGTCTGTGCTCGTTCGCGGGGCTGCGCGATCTGCTGCTCGCCGTCGCCCGCCGGCCCCGGCTCGCCGCCCTGTACGCAGAAGTCGAAACCGCCCGCGGCGACCGCCTCCGCTCCGACTGGAGCATCACCGACCTGATCCGCCACGCGACCACCTGCGGCACGCCCGAACCCGGCATCATCTGCCCCGACGACGGAGATGACTTCACCGCCCTCGAAACCCAAGTCCGAACCCAGCTTGCGCAACCACCCCGCAAGCCCGTCGACCTCGCCGCACACCCAACCGGACGAACGCTCTGCGACGGTTGCCAAGCCCGCGCCTGACCGCCCGGCCAACCCCCTTCACCGCACGGGAGAATCGGAACCGATGACCTACCCCATCGAACACCTCATGGACCTCGTCGCTCTCGCGCATACGACGACCGATCGCGACGAACTGCTCCGGCTGCTCCGCGACGGGCACTCCCTCTACCACCAGGGCCTCGCCGAGACCCGCGCCGCCGTCACCGCCGAGTACCAGACCCTGCCCGACCGCGCACTCCTCGAACAGTGCCGCACATTGCAGCTCCTTCTGCCCGATGACGCCACCCGCCAGGACGCGCTCTGCGCACTTGCTTTCGTACGCTGGGAGAACACCCCCACCGCCCTCGCCTACGACGCGATAGCGCGGCACGCCGCTCAGCACGGCGTGAGCCTATTGCCCGAGGAGGAAGCCCGGTAGCGTTGCGCCGGCCGGCTGGAGCTGTCGTCAGCGCCCCTCGGGCGAGGGCAGTGTCAGAGGCCTCCCGTAGGTTCATCCCATGAGTTCCTCCCTGAGCGTCTACCTCCTCGATGTAGCCGCCACACGTGCCCTGGTCGGCTCGCGCGATGAGCAGCTGCTGGAGGTGATCCGCAACAGCTTCGGAGACGACCTAGCCCGCGACGACGAGTACTTCAGCGACGCGATTGAGTCTGGAGCCCCGACGGCGTACGAGGCATTGCAGGCCGTTGTCTATGGCGGGCCTTTCAGCGAGGACCGGGAGGTCGCGTTCCAGTACGGCTACGCGTACGAGCGGCTGTGCGAGCTGACCGGATCGTTTCTGGACAACAACTCCTTCACCCCGCACCGGGGTGACTGGCTGTCCGTGGTCGACCAGGGCCTCAAGGCACTGGGTGTCACGGCCGTGTCGGTCGCAAGCTTCAGCTACAGCGACTTGCCCAAACCTCTGCCGTACGCCTTCACACCGGGCTGCGGCGAATGGCCACCCGACCAAATCACCAGCGCTCTCGCACAGTTCGAAGGCGCCAAGCAGGCGATCGACGCTTCGGGCCAGGCACCGCCCCTGGACCCGGAAGTCGTCGAAGCCGTCACGCAATGCCTCGGCTGGATGCGCCACGCAGCGGCAAAGCCAGGCTTCGGCGTGATCGGCTTCCGCTCCTGAGACGAGTGCACCAGACCATCAACATGTGAGTTGTGGACGTCACGAACGACGTCCACAGCCGCGCGTCCGGACAGGTCCCCCAAGATCCTTGTGGCCGAAGTCCGAGGGACCGGGTGAGTTCCTCGAGGCCTGGGGGCGCACCGCACCGAGGGAAAACTGCCGGCGCCCGCTGGACCCACCCCGCCATCTTCTGCCATTATGGAAAGAAGAAGGCGCGGGAACCGCCCCCGCCGACGTCTGTGGGACGGACTCCGCCATGCCCTCCTCTCCCGATCGCGCCCGCCTCGTGGGCACCGCGGAGATCGGCGAAGAGTTCGGCGTGAGCACCGGAACCGTCACCCTCTGGTACAACAACCGGAGCACCACAGGCTTCCCGGAAGCCGTCGGCAGCAAGGGCCGGGCACGCCAGTGGGAGCACGGCGCGGTCAGCGACTGGTTCGCGGCAAAGGAAAAGCCCCGCCTGCAGGAGGCCGGCGCAGCGATCGCCGGCGACCCGGACGAACTCCTGAACGCGACCCAGGTCGCCAAGGTTCTCGGCTATAAGAACGCCAACCAGATCACCAACTATCTGCGCAACAACCCGGGCTACTTTCCCGAGCCCGACGTCGTCGAAGAGCTCGGCACGCCCGAACGCCCCTGGACCCGCAAGAAATGGCGGCGCTCGACCGTCACCGGGTGGACGGCCACCCGCCGCGGTAAAGGGAACCGGCATGACCTCGCCCGCGAGGAAGTGTTGCCTGAGGTCTCCCCCGACGGTGACCCCGACGAGCTCCTGGCGGCGCCCGCCGCGGCCGCGCTGCTCGGCTACAAGAACACCAACAGCTTCAGCAGTTCCTTGTCGCAAGGCCTTCTGCCCCGCCTCAGGGAAACGGACGGCACTCTGCCCGCCGCACGCGGGAGCCGCCCCGCCTGGACCCGGCGTCGTATCCTCGACCAAGCCGCAGAGCGATCGAACAGAACCAGAAGGACTTCGTCCCCCGAAGGGTGACGTGCAGACACGGTGTCTGGTCAGGGTTGTTGATGCCCAGGCGGGCCAGAACACCGTCCGGTGGCCGGCATGGAGGAGTCGCCAACTCCTCCCCCGCGGCGGCACACGCCGCCGCGGACCGGCCGCTGCGAGCCCAACTCCGCCTACCTGTCCGCCCGCCAAACCCTGGCCGATAGCCTGACCCGCCGCGTCGGGACTCCTGCCTACCAGCAGCTCAGGAGTCGTAGCGTTCAGGCTTGGGTGCCCGGGCCAGCAGCCGGTCGGCTGCCTGCGTGACGTTGATACGCCCCTTGATGACATCGACGACGACCTCGGTGATGGGCATCTCCACCCCGTAGCGGTGCGCGAGGGCCAGCAGCGCCGCGGACGACTTCACGCCCTCCGCCGTCTGCTTCGTGGCCACGGTCGCCTCATCCACGGTCATACCCTGACCGAGGTGTTCACCGAAGGTGCGATTACGAGAGAGCCGCGAGGAGCAGGTGGTGATGAGGTCGCCGACGCCGGCGAGGCCGGAGAAGGTGAGGGGGTCGGCGCCGAGGATGGTGCCGAGGCGTGCGGTTTCGGCGAGGCCGCGGGTCATGAGGAGGGCGGTGGCGTTGTCGCCCAGTCCCATGCCGCCGGCGAGGCCGACGGCGAGCGCGATGACGTTCTTGATGGCGCCGCCGAGTTCGCAGCCGATGACGTCCGTGTTGGTGTAGGGGCGGAAGTACGGCGTCATACATGCCTGTTGCAGGGTCTTCGCCACCGTTTCGTCGGTGCTGGCGATGACGGAGGCGGCGGGCTGCTTCTCGGCGATCTCGCGGGCCAGGTTCGGGCCGGACACGACAGCCACCCGCTCCGCCGGCACCCGGGTCACCTCGGTGATGACCTCGGACATGCGCAGGCCGCTGTGGGTCTCGATGCCCTTCATCAGGCTCACCACCACGGTTTGGGGCTCGATCAGCGGCGCCCACTGGGTGAGGTTGGCGCGCAGCGACTGGGCCGGGATCGACACCACCATGAAGTCGGCCCCGGCAAGAGCCTTGGCGGGATCGGTGGTGGCGCGCAGCGTCGAGGGCAGCGCGATCCCGGGCAGGTAAGCGGGATTCTCGTGGCCGTTGTTGATGGCGTCGGCGATCTCGTCGCGGCGGGCGTGCAGCATCACGTCGTTGCCGGCGGCGTCGGCCAGGACCGCCGCGAAGGCCGTCCCCCACGACCCGGCCGACAGAATGGCGATCTTCATCGAGGTTCCTCTTCTACTTCTACGTCGGAACTGAGTGTTGGAGCCTATTGGGGCGCGGTCGGGTCGGGTGGGCGGCGCAGGGTCACGACGAGTGAGCGACGCCCGGCGAGGAGGGGGAGCATGCGGTTCGCTTCGGTGAGCATGTTCTGCGCCTGGTTACTGCCCAGTTCGCGACGCAGTTCGGCTTCGTGAGCGATCCACAGGCGGTACAAGCGTGCCCACATGGCGGGTTCCCCGGGCCGCTCGCCAACCTGCTCGACGCTGAAGCCCGCAGCCTCTTCCTGATCGAGCACCAAGGGGTGGAGGGTGCGGCGTACGGCGCGGGTGATGACGGCGCGGCCGCCGGGGCGCAGGATGCGGTGGAGTTCGCGCAGGGCCGCGGTGCGGTCTGGGGCGTTGCCGAGGGCGTCTATGCAGACGAGTCCGTGGGCTTGGGCGTCGGGCAGACCGGTCACAGTCAGCGTGGCGACGCGGAAGGTGGCTCGCTCCGGGGCTACGAACGCCGCGCGGCGGGCGGTGGCGAGGTCGACAGCGACCGGTGAGATGTCAATCCCGAGCAGGCTGGCGGACAGGGAGCGGGCGAGCCAGAGGCCCACGCCTCCGGTGCCGCACCCGGCGTCGACCAGCAGTTCGCCAGGGTTGAGGCGCAGTTGTCCGGCCAGGGTGCCCAGGAGGGGCCAGTCGCAGGAGCTGTGCGGGGCGACTTCGACGGGGTAAGCGTCGCCCATGGCTTCGGCGTACAGGCGTGCCACGCAGGTGCTGCGGGCGCGGGCGCGGTGGAAGGCGTCGTAGCCGTCGCGGAGCTGCTGTTCATGCTGCGCGGTGGTCATCGGGGTACCGACCTGGTGATCCGTGACCTAGCGGCAGGGCAGATGACCTTCAGCGCGTAGAGGGGCTCGGCCGGGTCGGACAGGTCCAGGCAGATCGGTTCGTAGCCGGTCACCTTCTGGATGCGTCCGGCGATGGCCATGGCCTGCTCGGCGAGGGTCGCGTGCCAGCCTGTCCGTCCGTTGGCCACGATGCTCCACGGCACGTACGGGCCCGGGGAGATATGCGGCCGGGCGGAGAGTGCGGCGTCGAATGCCGCCTCGTGGGAGGGGAGATCGTCGCGGGTGCCAGCGATGCACGTCAGTCGGGACTGGGCGGCTTCGGTGATGGCGCGGGAGAGCGCGATGTGGGGTTCGCTGTGGCAGCCGGTTCCGGCGAAGGTGACCGGGTAGTCCTCGGACCAGAGGTAGGCCAGGCAGACCGGGATGTCGTAGCCGTTGTCCACGGATACCAGCTCCATCGCGACCCCGGCGCCCATTAGTTGCAGCAGCAGGCGTCGGCAGTACGGGTCGGTGACGGTCGCGGGATCGATCAGGGTCCGGCCCGCGCCCGAGGCCAGCTGGTCGGTGAACAGGGCATCGCGTTCGATGACTTCGTACATGGCGTGCAGCAGCGCCTCGTCCCGGTCGTTGCCGCAGGCCAGTCCGGTACTGCTGGTGTGGAACAGGTCCGGTTCCCACATGGGGCGCGCCGCCGCGCGCTGGACCAGGCCGAGCGGCACCAAGACATGGCGCCTGCTCAGGACTCCGGTGCCGGCGACCCAGTCCAGCTGCAGCTCCTCCGCTCCGGGTGCCATCGCTTTGAACGGCAGGGCGGCTAGGGGATAGGGCAGGTCGAGATCGGCGGCCGGGGCCCGCCGCACGGTGCGCAGCGGCTGTTCGGCGTGCCACAGCTCGATGCCTTCCATGACGGCGGAGATCTTGGCCAGGTCGTCGCTGGCGCCCTTGCCCTGGGTTGCCGTCAGGGTCTGCGACGTGGGGCGGATCGCCGTCCACACCGGCATGCCCACATAGTCGAGGCCGGTCAGCCGGGCCACCCGGGTGATGCCGTAGCGGGGCAGCAGCGGGACGAGAGCGGCCCACGTTTCGTGGGGCACCCGGGCGCGGACCGTCCCGTCGAGATAGATGGGTTCACTGGGCATCGGTCAACTCCTGGTTGGACAGGTGCTGCTCCTGGTCGTGGAGGAGTCCCGTCATGAAGTGCTTGAGTTCACCGGCCGCGTGGGTGCTGGAGTGAAAGCCGCGGGCCGTGGCCTCGTCTTCCAGGTCCTGGGGGCCAGGGCAGTGCCACAGGCGCTGGAGGGCGCGGGCGGTCGCCCGGTCGTCGAGCGCTTCGGGGCAGAAGCCGGGCTGTGTCCGGCGGGCCGTGTCGTTGCAGGCCGCGTATCGGGTGATGGCCGTCCGGTCGGCGGCGGTCTCGTGGGCCAGCAGGCGGGCCACGGTGTCCGGGTCGCTCAGGTCGGGGACGGGCCGGAAGAGTGCGTGTGGGGGGATCTGGCGGCCGTGCGGCTTGGTCAGCCTCTCCACGCGGGCGGTCAGCGGCATTCCGGGTGTTCCGTCGCTGGGATGTTCGGAGAGGTTGCCGAGCCAGGTACGCCAGACGGCGCGGAAGCCGGGATCGAAGAGCTGCTGGTAGGCCACGCGCCGGGCCGTCACCATCGGCACACCGGCCACGCAATCAGTGGCGGCATGATTGACCCAGCGACGGTAGTACCCGGTGTCCCAGTACCGCACTGTCGCCGGAGCGGTCTGCGGCGCGTAGGTGGTGGCCAGCGCGAGCAGCAGGGCTTCGAGGGCGTCGGCCCGCTTGACGTCGCCGAAATGCGGATCGGCCGAGAGCCGCTTCTGGAACCAGGCAGCGAACGCTTCGGCGTCATTGCGGCGGGAGACCGCCAGGACGGCGGGCAGGGTCCGGTGCGGGTAGTACACCTCCCGGACCGCGGCCAGCAGCCCCGCCGCGACGTGCGGTGCCACGATCCCGTCGTGTTCGGCGACGGCCAGGACGCGGCGGAGGTTGACCAGCGGCCAGGTCAACGACCGCCAGCTGCCGTCCGTTTGCTGCCCGACCGCGACCTCGTCATCACCGTCGAGGTCGCCGCCCAGATAGGCGCGGAAGACCGCGCCGACCCCGGTCATCCCGTACGCACTCAGCTCGGCGGCGCGCAGCGCGCCGATCGAGGCGGCACCGATGACGCGGACGCCCCGGTCCATCACGGCCAGGAGCTCCTTGTGCCGCACCGCCGCGACCTGGTGGTACATCCCGTCGATGAGGACCACCGTGTCCCCGGTGCGGACCGCGGGGTCGAACAGGTCACCGTGGCGCATCGGCGGCAGCACGCGGACCCGGGGGACGGCGAGCAGCGGTTCCCCGTGGTGCAGGGTCGGCCCTACGTAGACGTGAATCATGTGCACCTCCACAGGCGAGGCCGCGGTGCCGGAACCGAAAGCGGTTCCGGCACCGCGGGTTTCACGGGGTTAGGCGACGCCGCCTTCCTGCTCGACGTCCTCGATGCGGACGACGCTGGACGGCACGGTGATCGCGGCGATACCGCCCGGCGTCTCCATCACGACGGGCTCGGCCTGGGCGGCGAGTTCAGACTTCGACAGGTCCACGAGCTTCTCCTTGTCATCTCTGCGTGCGGCGCGGGCCGTTGCCCGTTCCGCGCCCCTCCCCTGGGCGGGTCGGGGGTCGGTGCCGTCCCCTCTCGGGGGACGTGAAGGGACGGCACCAGGGCGCCGGGCCAGGGGCGGAGCCTTGCTCCTCGGGCCCGGTGCCGGTCTCAGGGCCGCCTGGCCTCGGCGGCGTACCGCATCAGGTGATCGACGCCTTTGGCCAGCAGCCGGAGCCGGGCGGCCGGATCACCGCCTGATTCACGGAGCAGCTTCTGGGCGTGCCGCAGGGTGCCCTCGGCGATGTCCCGGTCCCTGGTCTCAGCCTTGAGTGCGTGCACGTAGATCTCGGCGGGCTCGACGAGACCGATGATGTAGCCGCGCAGACGGCCCCGGACCGCAGTGGCCACGGCGCCGGTGGGGCAGGCCACCGCGAGGGCCATCGCGATCTCGATATCGCGGCACATGTCGATGCGTGTGGCGGTGTTCGGCATCTGGTCACTCACTTCCGGCCTCCGAAGCCCTCAGAGCCGTGGGCAAGTTGGGCCGGACAACCCACGGGCTCGTTGGTGTCCTTCGCGCTCGCGGCGCCGGCATCGGTGGGTGTCGCTTCCGTGCTCTGGGGCATCAGGACTCCTCTCCGAACAGGGCCCATAAGGTCTGGTCGTCCTCGGAGACGCCAGAGGCGTTGGCCAACTGGCCGATGAGGATCACGCCCGGCCCGTGGATCTGCAGGAACGACAGCGGCACGAAGCCGTGTGCGGCGATACGGATCCGGGTCCCGGCGGTCGACAGCGTCATCTCGATGCTGTCCGGCCGGGCGCCGAGGACGGCCGCGAACAACTCGTTCGCGATGAGCGGGGCATCGGGGTGCCCCAGGCGACCAGCCGTCCACACGCGAACGTTCCGGGCCTCCTCGGGAATCCCTTTGAAGGCCTTGCGCCAGGTGTGCCCCGATTCGGGCATGACCGTCCCCCAGGAACTTTCTGAGTACGGATAAACCTTATCTGTACTCAGATTGTCGCGGCAGTTGGCGCAGGTCAAGGGGAAGGGGAGAGTATGTGTACACAGATTGACGCGATCATCCTGAACGGTGGTGTGGCAGTGGCACAGCCCGAGTACCTGCGGATCGCCGATGACCTGCGGCGCCGTATCAGCTCCGGCGAGTTCCGGTCCGGCGACCAGATCCCGACCCTGCCCGCGCTGTGCGAGCACTACCGCGTCTCGGAAACCACCATCCGCAACGCGCTCGGGCTGCTCCGCAACGAGGGGCTCATCGAGACGCGGGCCCGCGCCGGTACCCGGGTCCGTCCGCGGCCCCCGATCCACCGGATGGCCGCCGACCGCTACCGCACCACGCCCAGCGCCAAGTCCACGCCGTACACGCGTGATCAGGGCATCGCGTGGTCGGAGTACCGGCTCGACAAGCGCTTCGAGAAGGTCCAGGCCGGCGCCGAGCTCGCCGCCCTCTTCGAGTGCGAAATCGGTGAACGGCTCCTCGCCCGGCACTTCGTGTTCTACGACAACGACCAGCCCACCCAGATGTCCACGTCCTACGTCCGCTGGGCCGACGTCGCCGGAACGCCCGTCGCCGACCCGATCAACGAGCCCTGGCCCGGCGGCACCCGGGCCCAGATGGCCAGCCTCGGCATCACCGTCTCCCGCATCACCGAGTCGTTCACCTCGGGGATGCCGGACGAAGCCGAAGCCGCGACCTTGCGGATAGGGGCCGGAGTCCCCGTCCTGCGCTACACCCGCCGCCACATCGCCGACACCGGACGCGTCGTCGAAGTGGGCCACCCCATCGTGCGCCGCGGCGACACCACCATCGTCGACTTCGTCATCGACCTCGCCGAAGACGGAAGTGCTTGAGCTGGTGTTCACGAGAGCTCCCGGTCCTGCGTCGAGTGGGTGCCTCAACCGTTTCAATTCGGGCTTTTGACGTCACGGTCGGCGGTGTCCAACTTTTTTGGCGCCGCCGCAGCATGACTGCCTGCGCGAACCGGATTTCTGAGGCGGATTCTTGGGTGGATCGTGTCTCGCGCGAGCAGTGGGCAGGCTCCCGATGGGGTCCCGCGATGGCTACGGTGAAGTCGTCCCTTCGCGCATGAGCAGGAGCGAGAGATGACGACACGTCCCCGGCCGGGCAGCAAAAGCGATCGGGATGCCCTGCGCCATGAGCTGGCCACAGCCGGGTGTGCACTCTCTGAGATCGCCGTGGAGATGCGAGTTCGGTTTCGCATGCGGCCACGTGAAGCGTGGCGCCACGCTCACGGCTGGACCTTGCAGGAAACCGCAGACCGCATCAGTGACCTGCCCGGCCACGCCCTGGCTGCGGACGCATCGCTGATCAGCAAGTGGGAGAAGTGGCCCGGGCCCAGCACCCGCCGACCCAGCCTCTCCGCCCTGGTGGCACTGGCAGCCGTATTCGGCTGCCCCGTTGAGGACATCCTCGACGTCGACGACTATCGGGCACTGCCCGAAAGCGATCTGCGGGTGCTGCGACATCAGACCGGTCCGCCGCCGGCAGAAGCAGCGCAACGCCCCGTCCCGATCGAGGTGGTGCCAGATCACCGGAACGACGTCCTCGTGGCTGCGACGGAATCCGCGGCATGGGCGCAATGGGTGGAGTCCACCAACGTCGGGGAAATCGCCTTGGAGCAGATCCTCGCGGACGTACGGAGTCTGGCGGGCGAGTACCTCACTGGCGATGCCGTCGAACTGTTCGGCCGTGCCCGTCGGCTGCGGGACCGGGTGTTCGCACTGGTCGAAGGGCACCAGCCGCCGCAGCAGTCGGTCGACCTTTACGTGTCGGCCGGCTATCTGTGCGGGCTCCTCGCCTGGATCTCCAGCGACTTGGGCAACCTTCGGGCGGCGGACACGCAAGGGCGTACAGCCTGGCTGTGCGCCGAGATGTCCGGTCATGCCGAGCTGCGGGCCTGGGTGGCCTCCACACGAAGCAAGGTGGCGTTCTGGGACGGCCGGCTGCGTGAGGCCATCCAGCACGCCCGCCGCGGCGCCGCCTATCACCCCCGCGGAACCGTGGGCGCCCTGCTCGCCTGCCAGGAGGCCGACGCCTGGTCCAAGCTCGGGGCCGCCGACGAGACACAGGCCGCGCTGCACCGAGCCGCCCTGGCCCGAGAGGACGTTGACGGGCCGGACGACATCGGCGGCATTTTCTCCTGCCCTGCCGCCCGGCAAGAGAATTACGCAGCTGGAGCGCACCTGCGCATCGGCAGTTTCGCCGATGCGCTCACCGAGGCAGATGCCGCGCTGGAACACCTCCGTGCTCAGCCGGTCCACGCCTACGGCACCGAAGCCCAGGTGCACATCACCCGCGCCATCGCCCTGCTGGGCAGCGGCCAGCCGGAAGGAATCATGGCGGCCCTCTCCCCTGTACTCGCCATGCCGCCCGAGCAGCGCCTGGACCCGATCACCCAACGGATGCAGGACCTGGCCCAACTCATGGCCGTCGGCCGCGTGGCGACCGGTTCGGCCACCCTGGCGGCCCGCCGGGTCCTGTCCGACTGGTGCCACGACTCAGCGCCGCGGCAGCTGGCCCTCTCGTCAGACACTGGTCCGCACTGATTGGATTCCGGGTTATGACGACAGCACCCGAGCGCATGCGGGATCACTGGTACTGGCGTCCCGGTTGGGACGTGGGCCGCCGCTTCTACACCTGGCACCTCACCTTCGACGGCCAAGAGGCCGTCCACCGCTTCGCCGCCGCCTACCGCACCGTGCTCGAACCGGTCGGCGGCCTCGACCTCGTCCCGGACCGCTGGCTCCACCTCACCATGCAGGGCATCGGATTCGTCGGCGAGGTCGACGAACAGGTCGCGCTCGACATCGCCGCGGCCGCCAAGGCCCGGCTCGCCGACGTACCCGCCTTCGACTTCACGCTGCACGCGCCGGTCGTCGACCCGGAAGCCATCCTGGTGCCGGTCCAGCCCGACGGGCCCGTCCGGGCCGTCCGCGACGCCATCCGCGCGGCGATCGGCGACGTCCTGCCCGAAGTCCCCGAACGCGCCGAGGGCTTCAAGCCCCACGTCTCCCTCGGCTACAGCAACAGCACCGGCCCGGCCGCACCGTTCACCACCGCCCTCGACGGCGCCGCCGTCACGCCGGCCCACGGCCGGATCACGCAGGCCGAACTGATCATCATCCACCGCGACCACCGCATGTACGAATGGGAGCCCCTCACAACGGCGCCCCTCGGCTGACCGGAAGCGGAGCACGACGCCTGCCACCTGCTGCGCGCACGTCTCGCGCAGGAGGCGAGGATCGTGGAGGGCAGTCTCAACGGGGGTACCGCCCCTGCCTATGCTGCCGCCATGGGACTGGACCTCACGCTGTGCATGGCCGACTGGGGGCGGCTGCGCGAGATCCCCGTCGAGGACCGCATCCGGGCACTGGACGAGGCGATCTGGCCGACAGGTCTCGGCTACGACGACTACAGCGCACTCGGGTTGGCCGAGGGCTGGGTGTGGCCCTCGGGACAGGATCCGGCGTGGTGCGCCGAGTACCGCTTCTTCTGCACCAACGGCTCCTACGAACCGCAGTCCCGCGCAGGCGACGGCTGGGACGACATGCGGACGCTCGTCGACATCCCCCTGCGCGAGACAATGGACCGCTTCCTGAGCGGCCTGATCTGGAACGAGGACCCGGCCAACGACCCCGCCCTGACCGGCGCCGGGGGCTTCTTCCCGCCCGCCACCGACCCCCGGCGGCCCCGTCTCCTCCTCGTCTGCCCGCCCGAAGCAGCACCCGGCAAGGCCCGCGCCTGGGAACGGGCGGCGCCACGCCTCGAGCAACTGCGCAGGCCGTTCACCGCGGAATGCGAGGGCTGGGCCGGACGCCCCAACACCTTCGAGGAGTTCACCACCCTCCTCCATGAATGGGGCGACGTGGTCACCGAGACCGCCCGCCGCGGCTGGGGCCTGGTCGGCCTGCCGTAAGAGCCCATCTTGTGGCAAGGATTTTGATCGCGGCGAGTGCCAGTCCCGTGGTGAGCGGGCTGCATCGTGCTGCCCGTCAGATCGGGCCCCATCCGGCTTCAACTGCCAGGGCGGGCCAGGTCAGGTACACGGTGTGCCCGGGAGTCAGCGATGCCGTCGCCGGTTGCTCGGGATGCAGGTTGGCCCAGAGCCGGCCCCGTAAGTCGGCACGGATCCGCTCCGCCTCCCAGACACCCAATTCCTTCGCGAAGGTCTTGAAGGTCCGTCCTGCGGCCGTCGACCACAGCAGCGCCATCACATCGTCCGGAAGCTGCCCGGGGTGCGGGGGTTCGGGCAGGTCGACCAGGTGGTGGCGTAACGCGAGCGCAACAAGACCGGCTCGCGTGGTCTGATGCCCCACCCGCTTGATCAACTTACGGACGCACCACGACACTTCGTCAGCTCCCGCGCCGAGTGCCTTGGCCATGGAGCTGTCGGTCCCGCCGACGACCAAGAGTTTCAGGACTGCCCGTTCCGGCGTGGCGAGAACCTTGAGGCCCGCGGGGCAATCGCCATCGAGGATTCCAGGCGGTATGACCCTGCTCGGAGCCGGACGGTCAGTGTCGGTCGGCGCACCTGTGGATCCGCTACGGGTTCGCCGCGCAGCGTGGGTGGTGAGTGCCTGATGTGCGGTGTGGCTGCTGATGACGCGCTGCTCAGCGACGGCGGGTGCGCTGGTGTCTGCCTTGGCCCCTTCTGCGTATGCGCTCACTGCAGGCCTGCCGGTTCGTCAGCAACCAGGCCGAGGAGTGTGCGGCACTGGCGGGCGAGGTCGCACACCGCGCCGTGGGCGAGTTCGGGGTCGCCGGGCAGACCTGCCGCGGCTTTGTCCCGGATGAAGAGGAGGGCGAGCGTGGCGAGTTCTGCGTACGGGGTGCCCGCGTGAGGCTCGGACTCGATGCGTTCGGCCATGGTGGCGGTCAGCAGGCTCAGATGCTCGCGCAGGCGCTCGTGCCAGCGGGTGCTCGTCTCCCGGGAGGGCACACGGGAGCGGGGTTCCAGGATGGTGGCGATCGTCGCGGTGATCTCGACGGCGTCCAGCAGCACCGGTGTCTCGCCCTCGTGGCCAGCCGTGATGCAGGCGTGCTGCGGGGTCTTTGCGGGAGAGCCGGGAAGGGTCACGGTTCGTTCCTCCGGTCGACCTCGACCCATAAGACCGACTTCTTGGTGTCGCCGGTCAGGTCGTGTCCGAAGCGGACGGCCGCGTTGGTGAGGGTGGCGAGCAGCCTGGTGTGGGCTGTCTCGCTCAGGCCGTCGGGCACGTCGGCCTCTATGCGGATCAGGTCGGGGGTCTCGTCGGTGCGGGGGGTCGCGCCGAGCTCGGCTTTCAGCATCGAAGCGAGCGCGGTGGCCGCGGTCCTCGCCGACGAGTTCACAGGTCCCCCCACACGCGGTCGATCACGTAATGTAGCGCTAATGCATTAGTTTGTTCCTAATGCATTAGCTTGTCAACCGGGATGCCAGTAACCGCCCCACCACCGTCGTTCCGAGCAGTACGGAGATCCCGCATGGTCCCCGACGAGCCGCCGCCCTATCAGAAGGTCGCCGACGATCTGCGCCGCAGGCTGGCCGTCGGGGAATGGGCCGTCGGCGACAAGCTGCCCTCCCGCGCCCAGCTCGCCGCCCACTACAAAGTCGGCCCCAACGTCCTTCAGAAGGCGCAGGAACGGCTGATCATCGAAGGGCTTCTTGAGGGCCGGGCGGGCGTCGGCACCTACGTGCGGGTGCCGCGCGAGCGGCGGCGCCTGGTCCGCTCCCTCCACCGGGAACGGCGTGGGGTCAGCCCGTTCGAGGCCGACATGGCCGAGCTGGGCATCAACGGCAGTTGGGATGCCCACTCACAAGCCCGTACCCCTGCTCCGGACGAGGTCGCGCAGCGGCTCGGCATCGCCCCGGGGGACCTCTGCGTGCGCACCGCCTACGAGTTCCTCGCCGACGGCCGGCCCGTGCACACCTCCGTCAGCTGGGAGCCCATGGCGATCACCGGTGATACGCCGGTATTGCTGCCGGAGATGGGCCCGATGGCCGGCAAGGGGGTGGTCGAGCGGATGCAGTCCATCGGGATCACCGTCGATGAAACGGTAGAAGTTCCCCGGCCCGCCCGTGCCACGCAGACGCAGGCCAACCTGCTCGGCATCAGCCTCGGCGACCTCGTCCTGGTCATCGAGCGCACCTACTACGACACCGACGGCCGCCCCGTGGAAACCGCCGACATCGTCGTCCCTGACGTCCGATGGGAAGTCGCCTACGAGTACGGCGTCCAGCCCCGCACCGAGTAGTTCCGCTCGACGGGCATCGTCGCTTCGAGGCCTGCGGGAACTGGGGACCCCTGTCAGCGGCTCCTGGCCCGCGGTGCCGTGCCCACGCAGCCGACTGGGCGGGCGCACCCAGGGATCGGTGGAAGTGCCCGCCGGTTGCTATTGCCGGGCGAGCCCGGCGGGGTCAATCTCGAAGGGGAACGGGGCCTCGGTCCGGGTCACGGTCCCGGGGAGCGCGATGGTGGCTTCCGTGTACCGGCCGCTGTCCAGTTCGCTGATGATCAGGCGGGGGGCCGGGTCGAATTCCAGGCGCCAATAGTGAGGGATCGCGGCCTCGGCGTACAGCAGCGGCTTGAATTTGCGGTCCATGGTCTTGTTGCCGGGCGAGACCAGCTCGACCACCAGCTGCACGGCCTCGGCGTCGACACTGACGCCGTCCTCGACAGTCGCGTCTTTGTCGGCGACCACGATGTCCGGCACTACCAGACCGCTGGGCAGTGTCACGTTGACGGCTTCCAGGACCTCGACCGGCGCGCCGGCGGCATGGGCTGCGGCCTCCAGGAGGTTCGCGAGGCGACGGCTGGCCCTCTGGTGGCGCAGGCCGGGCGCGGGGGACATCACGAGTGACTCCCCGAGCAGTTCGTAGCGCACGGTGCGGTCTTCGGGCAGGGCCAGGACGTCGGCGACGGTCCAGGGCCCGTTGTGGTGCGTGAAGCTGGCAACGCTCATCCTTCCACCTCCTCATCGCGTGGCATTGACCAGTGTGGCCTGCCAGGCGGCTGATGTCTTGGGGCAATTCCGCGGTCCGCCGGGTGGCGGTGTCCGGTTCAGCCGCCGTGGCGGCCCTGGGCCAGGTCGCGTCGCAGGTCGTCCAGGGTGCGGCCGTCCGGCAGGTGCCACAGGGTCCAGCCGTTGATGACATTGCCGGTGATGGCCTCGGCGGCCTTGGACGGGGAGGGGAACACGGCGGCTTGGCCGTCGACGATGAGCTGGCCGTCGCCCGTGACCACAGCGCGGCCCTGGCGGCCTGCCCGTCGCTGGTGGAACGTGAGGATGGCGCCCTCGGTGAGCAGTCCCGCCTTCATGAGGTCCGCGAGCGGTCCGTGCGGGATCACGGGCGCCGCAGGGGAGTCGTTCCGGTCTCCTCCGCCCAGGGAGAGCGTGACGTGGACGGTGTCGTCTCCGCCGGCCTTGACGAGGTGTGCGAGCACGGCGGGATCGAAGTGGATGCTGAGTGTGGGCATGCGCGTCTCCCGGTTCGGCGAGGGTCGGTGACCGGCCCTGTCCTCTGCGGTCTGCTTCTAACCACAGATGTCGAGAGCTTACATCAGCTTCACTCCCGAGTGGTACAGCAGTGGACTTGGTCCGACTGCCTGCCGGATGCGCCTCCGGCACCTCCCCCCCTCTACCTGGTCCTCGCCTAATGCCGTGTGGCCCGTGAGGCAGGGCACTGCGTGCGGTCGGGAATACCGCCGGAGTGATGTAAGTTCTCCTTAACTGCTTACAGAACGAGAAATGTCGAGTGGTTGGGGGCTGGGATGAGCGCCGAGGCAGCGGCACCGAGGGTGGTTGCCGAGCACGAGCACCAGGAGATTCTTGGCACCCGGATCCTGCCGGAGTGGACGCGGGGCGCGGTCCGGCAGCAGCGTCCGGTGGTCGTGTTCGTCGCTGGGCAGGGCGGCAGCGGCAAGAGCTTGGTGATGGATCTGGTGTGCGCGGGCCTGGCGCGGCGCGGGGGCGCGGTGCGGGTGGACCGGGACGCATACAAGGACGTCCATCCGCACTACCCCGGCTTCCTGGCGGAGGATGTGCGCACAGCCGGGTTGCGCGTGCGGCCCGAGACCTATCGGTGGCAGGCAGAGGTCGAAGCTCACGCCCGGGCAGCCCGGTACGACGTGGTGGTGGAAGAGGCCCTTCCCGATCCGGCCGCATGGCGAGCCTCGGCGGCCGCCTACCGCCAGGCCGGGTATTCCATCGAGTTCGTGGCGCTGGCCGTGCCCGAAGCGGTCAGCCAGCTGGGGCTGTTGGACCGGTATCTGCGGCTCGCCGACGAGGGACCGGGCCCCCGGTACGTGTCATGGGAGAACCACGATGCCTGCGCGGCGGCGCTGCCGTCCGTCCTCGCGGACGTCGAGGCCGAGCGTCTGGCCGACCGGGTCGTCGTCGTCCGGCGCGGCGCCGAGGTCGTCTACACCAATCAACTCGGCCACGGCGGACAGTGGATCCGCCCGGCGGGGGCGCGTGAGGCGCTGCTCGCCGAACGGGCTCGTCCCTGGGACGCGGCGCAGACCGGCGTGTTCCGCCAGCAGCTCGCGGACGCCGACCGGCGTGCCCACGATCCGAGGCTGCCGCAGGACTGGGCGCTGGCGGTGCGGGGCAATGCGGAGCGCGCGGCCGCGCTCGCCGAACCTGTCCGGCGTATCGCGCAGCCGCGGCGCGAGGCGCCCGGGGTGGACTACCACCGCCTGTCCGCCGACGAACACGCGTGGATCTTCGATGAGTTGATCGTTCCGAACTACCTGAGCGACATCACCCCGCAGGACGCGCCGGTCGCCTTGTATGTGATGGGCGCGCAGGGCGCCGGCAAGTCCTACGCGGCCCGGGTGCTGCGCCGCGCGCTGCGCCTGCGCAGGCCCACTCGCATCGAGGGCGGCCTCTTCAAGTCGATGCACCCGGACTACGGGCAGCTCCTGCGCGAGCAGCCGCGCACTGCCTCGGCCCGGATCAGGGCCGATTACCGGGGATGGCAGGAGCGAGCCGAGGCCTATGTACGGGAGCGCCGGGGCGATCTGCTGATCGAGATTGCCCCGGACAGCGTCGGCCACTTCCTCAACAGTGCGCGGCGCACCCGTCGTGCGGGCTACCGCGTGGAGCTGCTGGTGCTGGGGGTGCGGGCGGCGGACAGTCGGCTGGGCACCGCGACCCGGTGCGCCAGCCTGGCGCGCCTGGGTGTGGCCCCCCGGTTCACCGCGTCCGCCGCGCACGACGCGACGTTCGGCATCGTGGCCGACGTGGTCCGCGCGGCCGAGCACGATCCCGGCACGGTGGCTTCGATCTCGATCATCCGCAGGGACCTGGCCGCGGTGTACCGCAACGAGCGCGCCCCGGACGGGGCCTGGGTCCAGCCGCCCCGGGGCGGGCACGTCCTGGAGGCTGAGCAGCAGCGCCCGTACACGACGGCTGAAGCCGCCCAGTTCCTCGCCGCCCTGCGGGGCGTTCAGAGCGTGCTGCCGCAGTACCGGACGGATCTGGTCGAGATCGCGGCGCTGGCCTGGCCTTTGATGCCCGGCCATCTGCAGCCGCGCACGCTGGCCTCCACCGTCCCCCCGGCGCGGCTGCCCCTCTGCCGCTTCGGCTACTGGCCGTCCAGCTCCTTGGCGCGGGCCGCGTAGCGGGCCGCGATCTCGTCCGCTTCCTGCGGGCCGGCGCCGTTCAGGGCCTTCTGATCGGCGGCGCATGCCGCCAGCCTGTCCTGCAGCGTCTTGAGGCGCTCGGGGTCGGGCCGGTCAGCCCGCCGTTCCTTCATGATCTGTCCCGCGTACCAGGTGCTCACTACCTCGATCAGCTGCTCGGCTTCCTCGGGACTCAGGTGCTTTGACAAGGGGATGTCCTTCGTACGTCGGGGATGTGATGAGGCGTCATTGTCCCTGGCCGAGACGATGCGGCCTCCAGGGCCGCGTTGCGGAAAGAAGCCGCGCCGCCGGGCGGGGGCACATAGGTTGATACCGCTGATGATCATCTCTGGGGGAATCCGTGGCCGACGACCTGCGCGCGCTGTTCAGCTCCAACGACGCGGCGTCCTTCGACACCGACGAGGCGTTCACCAATCGCGGCCACCAGTGGGCGATCGTGGCGGCCGCCATCGAGGAGCATCTGCAACGCCTCGCCGACCCGGCGTTCGATGTCGAGGACCTGGAGCGGCCGCGCACCAACCTGGTGGTGTTCCACGGGGTGGGAGGTGTCGGCAAGTCCACGCTGATGCGCAAGCTGGACGCCGCACTCACCACGGATGAAGGCCGCCCGCCCCAGTGGGGCGCCCCTGCCTGGACGCGCCGGCTGCTGCCGATCCGGATCGACTTGGCCCGTTCCGCGTCGACCGGCGCGGACTTCGAGCGGGTGATCCTGACGATCCGTCTCGCGCTCGCCGGGGCGCTCGGGCGTGCGTTGCCCTCGTTCGACGTGGCGTTGCGCCAGTACTGGGAGCACACCCATCCCGGCGAGCCGCTGGATGAGTACATACGGCGCGGCGGCCTGGCGGGCAGGTTCTCGGCCATGCTGCCCCAGCAGATGCAGTCCGCGGTGAGCGAGGTCGCCGGCGCGCTGGAGCTGCCCGGTCTGGTGGGGTCCGCGGCCGGGCAGGTCACCGCGGCCCTTGTGAAGGCGTTGCGTGCGCGCCGCGAGCACGCGGTGGCCCTGGCCGGCGCCTCGCGTACCGCCGCCCTGCTGGAAGCCGCCCCCGACCTGGAGGCCCTCTCCTATTATTCGCACCTTATGGCCTGGGATCTCAGCCGTCTGCCCGCGAAGAAGAGCGTGGTCCCGGTCGTCCTGCTGGACACCTGGGAGGACACCGCCGACCGCCACCGCGATCTGGAGCGCCTGCTGCAGCGGCTGGTCTGGCTCCTGCCCAGCGCCCTCTTCGTGATCAGCGGCCGCAACCGGCTGCAGTGGGGCGATCCCGCGCTGCACGGCCAGCTCGACTGGACCGGCCCCTTCGCCTGGCCGGGCATCGATGCCCCGACTCCCTCGCCGGTGCCCCATGCCCGCACCACGGTTCCGGGAGGCCGGCAGCATCTGATCGGGGACCTGTCCGCCGAGGACTGCGACGCCCACCTCGCCCGCCGCCTGGTCAAGGACGGCCAGCCGCTCATCGGCGCCGACATCCGGGCGGTGATCACCGCCCGGTCCCACGGACTTCCGCTCCACCTCGACCTCGCCGTCAGCCGCTTCCTGGAGATCCGGCGCACCGGCCGCGCCCCCGTCCCCGCCGACTTCGACCACACCTTTCCCGGCCTCCTGGCCCGGGTGCTGTCCGACCTCACCCCGGAGGAACGGCACGTCCTGCGCAGCGTCTCGCTGCTCGACGCCTTCAACCTCGACCTCGCGACCCAAGCTTCCGGCTTCAGCCACCAGGCACCCGCCCGGCGCCTGGTCGACCGGCCGCTCGTCACCCACAACCCATACGCCCTGTGGCCCCACCACCTGCACGCCGCGATCCGCACCGCCGTCCACGACGACACCCACAGCGAGGACCGCTGGGCGCCGGCCGAATGGCACCAGGCGGCCGCCCGCGCCCTGGCCGCACTCGGCGACCAATGGCGGGGCGCCGCATCCCTCGGCCCCAGCCGCATGCTCCTCGTCGCGTGTCTGCGCCAGGCTCTGCGCCTGGCCCGCGACCACCGGCTGACCGACCTGGGCTGGCTCACCGACGCCGCCTTCGCCTACACCAGCGACTCGGTCTGGGAACCCCTCGCTCCGCCCCGCCCGGACGGAAACGATCCGGGACTGGACACCCCGGCCGACGCCCTGGCCGAGTTGCTCACCACGATCGCCCGCCGCCAGCGCGAGCACCGAGCACGGACCATCGACCGCCTCACCGCGGTCCTCGACACCCACGTGTTGCCCGCCGAACTCACCGAGATGGCCCTGTACTACCGCGCCAAGGCATACAAGGACCTCGACCGCACCGGCGACGCCCGTGCCGGGATGCAGGAAGTCGCCGACGCCGGCGGCCGGTTCGCCCCCCAGGCCCGCCGGGGCCTGGCCAACCTCGCCCGCATCGGCGGGGACTTCCCCACCGCCCTGGCCGCCGTCCCCACCCTGGGCTGGAAAGGCCGCCACCATCGTGTCCTCGGTGACATCCATTGGCCACACGGCAACATCGACGAGGCAATCACCGCCTTCGAAGCCGCACGCGCCGAGGCCGAGCAGCACGACGCCGCGGGCGAGCGCGCCATGGCACAGGTCCGCCTCGCCCTCGCGACCTCTTTCAGCGACCCCGTCCGGGCCGACGACGAACTCGCTCTCGCCCACCAGCTCCTCGACGGCCTCGACCAGCGCGCCAACACCCTCCTCGCCCAGATCGCCGCCCTGATCAAGGACGCCGGAACCGACCGCGACATCGTCGACCGGGCGCACGCCCTGCAGGCCGAGGCCACCACCGCCGGACTCCCCTACCTCACCCGGTACCTGGAGCTCGGCCTCGCCCTCCACCACGCGGTCCGCGGCACGGCAGTCGAGCTGGCCGCCACCATCGGCCGGCTCCATGACCTCACCGGCGGCGGTGACTTCGGCTTCTTCACCGACATCGCCCACTTCATGGCCGGTCTTCCGCTCCCCGAGCCCGGCTCCCAGACCCGGTGGCTCGACGACGAACCCGCCGTCCGCGAGCGGTGGCACGCGCTGCTCGCCGCCCGCCGCGCGTACTTGAACGCGCCGTCGTAGCGGGCCCTCACGCGATGCGCGGGGGCAACGAGTGGCGCCGAGTACCTCTGCGGGAGCCGGGCGATGTCCGAGGCGACTGACATGATCCGCTGCATGAACACCTCGACCACCGTCAGTTGGGCCACCAACCCGATATCCGCTGTCCGGCACGCGCAGACATTGCACAGCATCGACGCCTGTTGGACCCGAGACGCCGTGGAGCGCCTCGTGGACGCGCACCCGGACTAGAAGATCCGGCGGGAATTCTCCGAAGCCGCGGAGATCGCTGTGCGGGCAGGCCGCGGGACGTAGACCCTCAGACCCCGGCCGTGCAGAACACGCACGCCTCCGGTCCACGGATTCGTTGGCAGGCGCTCCTGCCGAAACAGTGGAATCCGCGCGAAGTTGACCGTGGCGGAGTTGGTTTCTTGCAACGTGTGTCGCCCACACCCGCCTCCTGGACGCAGCTTCAGCAAGATGATGCACGGGTTCCCGCGCACCGCGAGCCGAGAACCTGCGAACCCGCGTGCTTCGGCCGTAGACCTGGGGCTACCGGTGTCCGCGTACTAGCTGATCTACAGAGGCGGGTACGAGCTCATGTACACACTCGATCGGGTTGATCTTGGGCGTGTCGTACGCGGGTTGTGAGTACGGGGACTGCAGGCGGGACAGCCATCGCGCGAGGTGAGAGGAGGCGAAGGGTGTCCCGTCTCGATGATCCTGCACTCGGAGCGTTGGATGGATCTGCGCCGGTTCCGCGCTCTGCATGAAGCAGGGCTGAGTATCTCCGCTATCGCCCGGGAGACCGGGCTGAACTGGCGGACCGTGAAGAAGTACATCGAGGCTCCGCCGCCGGTGGTGCCTCCGAAGGGGCCGTCACGCAAGGGCTGTCACGGGCAGGTGATCGAGCCGTTCAAGCCGGTGATCGACGCCTGGCTGCGGGCCGACATCACGTTGAAGGGGACGGTGATCCACGAACGGCTCGTCGACCAGTATGGCTTCACCGGCAACTACCAGCGTGTGAAGCTGTATCTGCAGCAGGCTCGGCCGCAGGTGATGGTGGAGCTCGGGATCAGTCCCGATGAACTCACCGGTCTGCACCGCCGGTTCGAGGTGATCCCCGGGGCCCAGGCCCAGGTCGACTGGGGAGACGAAGGAGACGTCCTCGCCATGGCGGGGATCAAGAAGGTCTACTCCTTCCACATGGTCCTGTCCTACTCGCGGGACCCGTTCTGCTGCTTCACCACGTCGATGGACCTGGCGACGTTCTGGGACTGCCACCGGCGGGCGTTCGCGCACTTCGGCGGGGTCCCGAAGACGATCGTCTACGACCGGACCAAAACCGTCGTGCGCCGCCATGTTGCGCCGGGCGAGGCGGTCCCGCTGCACCCGGAGGCTGTCGCGTTCTCCGGGCACTACAACTTCGACATCGACGTCCTGGCCGCCTACCGGCCCCAGGGCAAAGGGCGGGTCGAGCGGCAGGTCACCATCGTTCGCGATCATGTGCTGGCCGGGCGGTCCTTCGGCTCGGTCATCGAGCTGGACGCGGCCTTCGTGAACTGGGTGCCGTTGCGGCGGGCCCGGGTCCACCGCACACACCTGGAGGTCATCGGCCTGCGGGCCGAGCGGGACCACGCCGCCCTGAGGCCGCTGCCGAAGC
The DNA here is from genome assembly GCF_045206365.1 of Streptomyces sp. NBC_00212. Classification (NCBI taxonomy): domain Bacteria; kingdom Bacillati; phylum Actinomycetota; class Actinomycetes; order Kitasatosporales; family Streptomycetaceae; genus Streptomyces; species Streptomyces sp. NBC_00212. The sequence goes on along the minus strand of NZ_CP108116.1, from coordinate 398,051 downwards.
GGCCCTATCTCGTCGCGGACCGGCACCTGCGGCACGTCGGCAAGGACTGCCTGGTCGCCTTCGAGGCCAGCCTGTATTCGGTGCCGGCCCGGAGAGTCCGACCGAGGCAGCTGGTCGAGGTCAGGGTCGGCGGCGACACCATCTCCCTGCATCTGCTGGCGCCGGACCTGAGCGGGTCCACGCTGCTGGCCGTCCACCCGCGGGCGCATGCCCGCGGGAGCTGGGTCGTGGACGAGTCCCACTGGGACGGCCTGCCGGATGGCACGGGCCGTCGCACCACCACCCAGGTTCCCGACTTCGCCGTCCGGCCCCGGCAGGACGTCTCCTCCGACAGTCCGTTGCAGAACCTGCTCAACCGGTCTGCCGCCGCCCAAGTCCCGGTCGGGAAACGGCCGTTGTCGTTCTATGACGACATCGCAGGCACCCGGCCCAAGCCCCGTCCCCACATCGTCCCGGACTCGAAGGACACCGCGTGAGTGAACTGGTCACCGCCCGACTGCGGTCCACCGCCACCAAGCTCGGCCTGCCCCACACCGCCACCAGCCTGGAGCATCTGATCCAGCGGGCGGACGCCAGCAAGATGGGCTATCTCGACTTCCTCGACCTGGCGCTGTCCGAAGAGCTCGCCATCCGTGACGACCGCCGATTCCACACCGGACTGCGGCTCTCCCGCCTGCCGCACCACAAAACCCTGGACGAGTACGACTTCTCCTTCCAGCCCGACCTGGACCCCCGCAAGATCCGGGACCTGGCCACCTTGTCGTTCGTCGAGACGAAGACCAACGTCGCCCTGCTGGGACCGCCCGGCGTCGGCAAGACCCACATCGCCGTCGGCCTGGCCGTCGCGGCCTGCCGGGCCGGCTTCACCGTCTACTTCACCAGCCTCGACGACATGGTCCGCCAGCTCAAAGAAGCCGACTCCATCGGCCGCCTGCCCGCCAAGATGCGGCTCTACCAGCGGCCCGACGTCCTAGTGGTCGACGAGGTCGGCTACCTCCCGCTCGACCGCGACGAGGCCAACCTCGTCTTCCAACTCATCTCGAAACGCTACGAGAAGGGCTCGATCATCCTGACCTCGAACAAGACCTTCGGCGAGTGGGGCCAGGTCTTCGGCGACGAGGTCCTGGCCACCGCGATCCTCGACCGCCTCCTCCACCACTGCGAAGTCGTCTCGATCAACGGCAACAGCTACCGGCTCCGCAACAAGCTCTTCGCGATCGACGGCGGCGACGCAGCCACCGCCTGAACCCGCGGCTTCACCCCACACGGCCGGGTCGAGGGCTGACGCCCTCGACCCGGCCAAAACTTCGTACACACCTCTGCATTTGAGCCCGTACTTCGCTCTGCAGATGAGCCAGTACGCCGACAACCGGGCGAAAACTGAAGGGGCACGCGGAAGCGGAAGGGCACAGAGACCGTCTGTCACACTGCGCCCCAGCAAGAGCCCCGCCGACGGTGCCTGGCAGAACTGACCATCAACTCATCGAGGAAGAGCCGCTCGGCCTGCCTCCCGGGCCTCGCTCAACGCCTGGTCGAAGGCGCCCGTGATGACCGCGGCCTGCGCGGCGATGCCGTCGACTTCCTCGATTGCGTGCTCGTCCCCTGCGGTGCGCGCCATGAGGTCAAGTACTTGGTCGCTCCGGTCGTTGAGGTAGTGGATCTGCTCGAGTTCCTCGTACCGCGCGTCCGCTTCCGCGGTCTGCTGCGCGTAGTCCTCCAGGGCTCGCACCCGGCAGGTGATCCCGCGCAGACTGGCTTCCAGTGCGCGCCTCCGGTCCTGCAGCACGCTGATCAGGGCGGCGCCCTGTGGATGGTCGGGTTCCTGGCGGCAGAGTTTGCTGTACAGGGCCAGCGACAGTGCGATCTCCCACAGCTGAGCGGGGAGCATGTACTCGTTGCCAATACGGTCGATCAGATCTTCGCGGTGTACCCGGGACGCCACGATGCCGTGCTGGGCGTGGTGGGCACGGGCGAGCAGGTGCCAGGCGTCGTCGGTGAGTTCGTCGGCCAGGACGTAGCGGCCGTGCGCGGCGGTGAGTGCCCTTCGGCGGCTGTTGTCGATCGCGTGGTCCAAGGCTGCGAGGAGGGCGACCACGGCGACGAGCAGCGCGGTGAATGTCACTGTGGTGCGCACGTAGGGCACGGCCGTGTGGGCCAGCTTCTGTTCGAGCGTCGCGAGGGCGATCCGGCTGACGTTCGATGGGGCGCTGGCCCGGTGCAGGCCGTAGACGAGCAGCGCGCCGATTGCGGCGGGGATGCTGCCCTTGAGGAGCACGGGCAGGGCGGTCCTGAGCGGTGAGTGCAGCCGGGGGCGGGGAGGGGTATCCGCGCCGGCCGGGACCAGCAAGGCGTGGGGCGCCCGCTGGGCCAGGGTGCGCTGGCGCGGGGGCAGGTCGGGGTCGATGACGCGGTCGGGCACCGGAAACGCGTCGGTCTGCTGGGGCTCGGTCACTGGTCGTCTCCTCGCGGGTGGGCGGACGGGGCGGTGGGGCAACCGAGTCCGGGGCCGGCGGCTGTGGGGCGCGGGCTCCAACCGGGATGGTCCAGCTGCTGGAGATGGGCCGTGGCCGCGCGGTACGCGACCGCGGCCTGGTCGAGTGCGTGGGTCGCATCCTCGATCAGTGCATCGGGCAGGAGTTCCGTTTCCGGTGCGCTCTGGACCGCCTGCTCCATGGTCCCGGCTGTGCCTTCGCCTGTTCCGGAGCGGGCGATGCGGCGGTCCCGCTCCTGCTTCGCGGCTCGGGTCTCGGCAGCCTGGCAGGCGAGTTGGGTGAACAGGTCCTGGCAGGCACGGAGCCGGACGCGGACGGAGGATGCAGCGGGCTGGGTGAGCACTCCGGCGATGTCCCACAGCAGGCGGTGGCCGAGCTCGACGGCCTGGGCCAGTTCGGGAGTCTCGTGGTCGTCGGCGGCCTGAATGATCTGGTGGCAGACGATGAAGGCCTGCATCTCCCGCAGACCGGTTTCGTGTCGGATGATGCGTGCGTGCACCCGGGCCCGCGCGTCAAGGCGCCCGGGCAGGTGCTCGGCGAGCGCCGGGATGAGCAGCATCAGGGGCAGGCCGATATCGGCCGGCAGTCCGTTGGCCATCGCCGCGCCCACCAGCGTCAGCGCGACGAAGGCGGCGAGCGCGGTGGTGCTGGTGATCCAGAACCGGTAGCGCGCATCGAAGTAGATCCGCAGCGGCGGTCGCCGGGTGAGCCAGCGGCCGGCCAGTCGCGCGGTACGGGACGGCGTCGGTGACAGCACGGCGACCTGCAGCGGCACGACCGGCACTTCTTCGGACAGCGGAGCCGGCCAGCGCAGCCATCCCCAGTCGGTGCGCTCGTCGATCCGGGTGAGTTCCTCCCCGCGGTGGCCCTCCTGTCGGTAGCCGGGTCCCCCGTCGAAGGCCGAAGCCTTGATCCGGGCCTGGGCCTGCTGGAGTTCGTGCCGCCAGCGGCCGGGCTCGGTGGTGAAGGGGCGCAGTTCCGGGTCCGGCAGGGGGCGGTGGGGTGCGGTGGTCATGGTCTCCTCGGTCCGCTCGGGAACGGGTGTGCGTGTGATGGAGGTTCAGGTGCCGCTCGGCACCGCCGGATGTCACGGGGCAGCGGCGGCAAGGGTGCAGGGGGTGCAGCGGCCGTCACTGCCGGGGTGGGCGCGGCGCGGGGTAGGGCCGGTACAGGTAGTGCACGGCGGCCAGTTGAGGCAGGCCGGGCAGAGGTCTTCGCCCGGGGCGGGGCCGGGGTTGCCGCAGGCGGCGCATTCGACGAGCACCCGGCGGGCGATGGCCTCGGCCGGCGATCGTTCGGCGGCTCCCGCTGTCGTCGGCTCGCTGAGGGTGAGCTCGACGGAGTGGGGCGTCGGGGTGCTCTGGGCGGCGCGGAGCCGGGCGGCGATGATCGCGGCAACCGACGTATGGACCGGGCGGGGCAGCGGGCGGCCGGCGATGACGTGCTCGATCTGCTGGGCGCCCCAGCCATGGTCCAGCAGCGCGGTGACGACCGTGCCCTGGTCGTGGAGCGCCGGTCCGGTCAGCAGCAGTTCCGGGTGCCGGGTCCCGAGGGCGAGCAGCAGCCGCACACCGGGCGTGGCCTCGATCCGTTGTGCCGCTTCGGGCGGTGCGGCGGGGGCCGTTGGCCGGCTGGCGCTTTCGCGCGCGGGCGCGGTACGGACGGACGGATGGACGGGGCTGGTGTTCTGCTTGGTGGTCTTCTTTCTCTTGGTGTTCTTTGGTGTCGGATTTGCCAGCGCAGGATTATCCAGTGCTGGATTTTCCGACACAGGTTGCGACCTGCGGTTTTGTGGTGCCGGTACGGCTGGGGCCGCGTCGCCGAACAGATCGTAGAGATGAGCGGGCATGTCGGTGATGGCGTAGACGGCCTCACCGAGCGTCCCGTCGTCGCGCCGCGCCCGGTCCCGGGCCAAATAGCCGTAGCGCTCCAGCTCCTTGAGCCCCGCGATGACGGCGCCCCGTCCGTCGGTGGAGCACTTGGCAAGCTCGGCGACGGTGACCCGCCAGCCGTCCCGGTGGGTGGAAATCAGCCCGAACAGGCCCTTGGCCTTGAAGCTGATCCGGGGGTCGCGGAAGAGGGCGTTGGAGATCTGCGTGAAGCGGTCGCCAGCCATCGTCCCGCGCCGGACCCCCGCCCCGTAGCCGCTCATCGCGAGCCTCCCGCCGAAGCCGCGGCAGATTGACGGAGGTCGGCGAGAGCCGAGCCCGGGCGCGGGGTCGCGTCGGGTTGCGGGGCGAGAGGCCGGGCGTGGTGCGCATGTTCCATGTCCAGAGTCCACCCGCGGCCTCCGACCGGAACTCCGACCGGATGCTCCCACCAGGCGTCACGATCCGGTGACGTTCAAGCCCGTACCGCGTGGAGGGAGTTGTGGAGGGGCCCCTCCACAGGAGGTGAGCACCCTGCGGGGGCGTGCCCTGCGGGTGTCTTTCGCACCGTCAGCGGAGTGATGAGCATGGCAGCGGAGCGTCGAGGAGGTGGGGCGGTGTCGCACACCAACGGTCATGGCGCGCAGCCCGGGACCCTGACCGCGGTCCCCCACGCCCCGGCAGCCGTCGGAGAGCGGCCACCGCGGGGACCACCCGTCGCCCTCGTCCACGGGCGGACCGGCGCTGCGTGGCTGCCGTCGGCTTCACCGCACTGCGCCACGCGTGCGCCGAGGCGATCGCGCCCCGGGCGCATCACGCACCGCCATATGGCCGGACTGCGAGCCTCCTCAAGACATGGAGGCCACTCAGGCGACGCCGCGGTGTCAATCGACGACCGTGACCGGCATGAACCCCAACGCCAAGTTCTCCAAGGCTTGGGGCAGCCGACCGAAGGTAGCCACCCGCGCCTCAATCACGTAGAGCTCACCGAACTCGTCCAGCCCGAGAATCCCTCCCCGGCCCAGGTCGAGCTCACCGACCGGCGCGAACGTGCGGCTGAGCTCCGCTCCCCACTCAGTGAACCGGTCGCTCTCACCCACCAGAAGCTCGGGGTCAAACTCGAACGGCTCACGCGCCCGAGTAACCCCCGGGCCGCCATGCCCGAACACCAACCCACCGAACTCCCCGAGGAAGGACTCCGCCACCTCATGGAAGCGAAATCCATCCGCCTCCATCCGCTCCCGCCACACGGACGTGTCCACCCGCCGCCCCGGAACCCAACCAGCATCCCCGAGTACACGCTCCAGCTCTGGTGACATGCCCACATTCTGCCGAGCAGCCGCGCCGGGCGGGCAGCGATCACCTCACCGCCGGGAAACGAATTCCTTGGCAACGGTTTCCGCCCTTGACCAGAGCCACTCATGAACACCCTCACGAACTGCGAGGTGTCTACACGGTCGGTGCGCAGTCATGAGGTGAGAGGCGCGGTGTGCTGGCCGCTGCCGAACCGCCTTGCGCAGTGCGCAGTGCGCAGTCGGTCCAGCCTGGCGTCGGCGTTCCTTCGCTCCGCTTCGGGGGGGGGCTGCGCACGGTGTCGTCGGGTCTGGTCGCCGTGCGCAGTCCCTTCGGTTCGCCGGGCCCGGCCTCGTGCGCACCGGCCCGTCGATCTAGGGAGTGCGCAGCGCTGATGTGCCCTGGGCGCCGCACCGTGAGGGGCCACCGAACTTGGGGGCGGCTCTGGAGGGGGCAGTTGGCGTGGAGGGGGCGGTGGAGGGGTCCCTCCACCGCCCCCTCCAGGGTTTTGTGGCCGCTTCGTGATCGTGGAGGGGGCTGATCGGTCGGCGAATCGGTCGGGGCTGACGGGTTTCGTCCAGGTAGCAACACATCGCTTCTACCTGGGAGTTTCACATGTCTGCTGCGACTGGGTCCTCGGGCGGCGAGGCGCCGCCGATGGCTGCGGGGGTGGACCTTGCCCGGATGCGCCGTCAGGTCCGGCTCGGCCGCTGGGGGGTGTGGGCCGCGCTCGCGTGCGGGCCCCTGGCCCTGGCCGTGGCGGTCATGCCGTCGCCGACGGCGAAGGCAGCGGCTGCCCCTGAGCCGTCGGCCGGCACGGTGCGCACTGCGGCGGCCGCCGACCCGTCGGGTTATGCCGAACTGTTCCTGGCGGCTTGGCTGCGCAGTACCGCTTCGGATGAGAGCAGTGCGCAGGCGCGGCTCGCCCAGGCGTTGGCGCCGTCCGTTCCTCTGCCGCAGTCGGCGGGTGCGCAGTCGGTGCTGGAGCGCGCAGTGGCGGTGCGCAGTGCGCAGCACGAGGGCGGGCAGTGGTCGGTGACGGTGGCTGCGCAGTATGCCGACTTTTCGGTGCGCTACTTCGCGGTGCCCGTCGTGGCCGACGCGTCGGGGGGCTCGTTCACGGTCACGGGGGCGCCCGGTCAGGTGGCCGGCGCCGCGTCGGCGAAGGTGCCGGAGTCGGCGTACGGGGTGAGCCTGCCCGCGAAGGGGCTCCTTGCCTCCACGGTCGCCGAGTTCCTGCGCACCTATCTCACGGGTCTCGGCGAGGTGGACCGCTACCTGGCTCCGGGGGCCAAGCTCGCCGCACTGTCCGGGACGTCGTACACCGACCTCCAGGTCGAGCAGGCGAGCGCCATCGAGGAAGCGGCGGCCGCCGAGACGGTTCCGGCGGACGGCACCCAGGCCCGGGTGCGGGTCCAGATCAAAGCGCAGGACAAGGCCGGGGCGTGGCCGCTGGCCTACGAGCTGACGCTCACCGCGCGGGCCGGCCGCTGGGAAGTGTCCGCGTTCGCCACCGCTTCGATCGCGGGCGGGGGTGGTCGGTCGTGAACACCGTGCACTCGGTGGTGCTGGCCGGGAAGCTCGATGACCTCGGCAACTCGTGGATCGACATGTTCACCACGTGGGGCACCCGGGGACTGAAGGCCGCCCTGATCGTGATCGTCGTCGTCGAGATGGTGCGGCGGTTCTCCATCAAAGCCGGGATCGGGGCGCTGCTGTTGATGGCGATCGCCCTGGGTCTGTACGAGTCCCGCGACGACCTCGCGGCGATCTTCACCGATCAGGTCAAGAACCCCACCAAGAAGTCGGCTCCCGCCGTGGTGGTGCCCGTGCGTCCGCTGGATGCGACGTCCTCGGGGACGGGGGGCGGGCTGTGAGTACGAGCAGCGCGGCGCCACGCATGGGGCGCTTCTATACGGCGGCCCGCCGGCACCCGTGGGTGCTGGGGAAGGTCGCAGATTTCAAGATCCCGCTCGGGCCGTACACGCCTGCGCAGATCGCGGTCGCGGCCATCGGCGGGCTGCTGCTGGTCGAGACGGTGGCGTGGTGGTCCTGGCTGGGGCCGCTCCCGCTGGCTGTGTGGGTGGTGGCGATCTGGGTGGTGCGCCGTCCGAAGTTCGCCGGGCGGGCGCCGTTTCCGGCGGTGGTCGGCTGGCTGGGTCTGCTGGCACAGCCAGCCGCCGGACGGATCGGCGGCCGCGCGGCGCGGGATCGCGCACCGCGTCCGCTGCGTGGCGGCTTCGTCATCGAGGACCTGGCCGGCCTCCAGGCCGTGCCGGTTCCCCGGCCGCCGCGGCCCACCGGCCTCGCGCTGGGACGCCCGGGGCGGCCGGCGCTCCGGTCACAGAGGCCGGTGAAGCTGCGGGGACGGCGGCCGCAGCCGCGGTCGGCCGCTCGCCGTCCGGAGGCAGCAAGCGTGCGGGTGGCCTCACCGGCTCAGCGCCTGATGGCCCAGGCCGCAGCGCGCCAGAAGCAGGGGAGTTCGTCGTGAGGGTGCCGATCCGTCATCTCGCCGGGCATCTGCTGTGGTCGGCCCAGGGCGGGGTGTGGGCCATCTACCGCCTCCACCCCGGACCCGACGCTCAGGGAGCACTCAGCGAGACGGTCCAGGGGACCTACGTGCCGACGCAGGTGCGCGAGGAACTGCTGTCCAAGGCCGCGCACTTGGTGCGTTCCCTGTCCGGGTCGCCGCGGCTGTACGGGCTGTGCGCCCAGGTCGATGCGGGCGAGATCGCGCTGCGGATGCTGGAGGGGGTCGACCCGAAGGCGGGCAGCGCCGCCCGCCAGATGGGCCAGCATCCCTGGGCGGAGACCGCCGAGGCCGCGCTGGACCTGCTGGAAGGCCAGGAGATGCACCGCCGCACGCTGTGGCTGGCGGTGCCGCTGAACACCGAGAAGGGCGTGCTCACGTGGTCGGGCAGCGTCGGGGCGGTGTGGGCGGATCTCTCTTCTCAACTCGGTCTGGCTCCGGCCCCCGTCACCCGCCGTGAGGTGAGCGCCTACCGGCGCCAGGCCGAACAGGTCGAGGCGCAGTTGGCGGGGGCGGTGGCGTTCCGCCCCGCCCGCCCGGCCGAGGTCGTATGGATGCTCCAGCACGCGCTGCGCCGCGGGCTGGCAGAGCCGCTCTTGGCCGAGGCGGAGTCCAGCGCCCTGTACGGCGGCCGTGTGCAGGAGGGCGAGCTGCGCTCGCCGAGCTACGCCGATCTCGGTCAAGTCCGCCTGTTGGAAGGCGGCATCGACGGGGTCGAGAACGCCACCGCCGACGACGAGGACGACGACCGGGAGGCCGGTGGTGGGCGGCGCGGGCCCTGGTGGCGGCGCGGCACGTCCTCCCCGCTGCTGCGGCGCTGGCTGCAGGTGGAGACGGAGGACGGCTGCGGATACCAGGCCCACCTGGCGCTGGCCGAGTGCCCTCCGGCCGTCGGCGCCGACACAGCCGATCTCTTCGCTCAGCTGGAGGGGCTGGCGTTTCCCGTCGACTACTGCGTGGACCTGACCCTGGTACCGGCCGAGAAGGCCAAGGCCCAGGTACAGCGGAAGAAGAACGAGCTCGTCGACCAGGCCGACCAGTACGACGCCCGCCCCACTGGCATGCCCTCCACCCTGCTGGATGCCGCCCGGGATCTCGGCGAGCTCGATGCCCGCCTGTCACGGACCTCCGTCGAAGTCGAGGTCCAGTCGGTCACCGTGCTCAGCGTCTGGGCGGCCCGTGCGGCAGACTGCGACGCCCGCGCCCGGGCGCTTACCGCGCTGCTGGCCGGGGCGGACTACCGGGCGGTGCGCCCGGCCGGCCTGCAAGAAGCCCTCTTCACGCTCGGCCTGCCCGGCACGGTGCGGCCGCACACGGTCCGCGAGTTCGTCCAGCACCAGGTCTCAGAGGACTGGGCGATGAGCGGCGCCCTGACGCTCACCGAAGCGGGTGACCCGAACGGGATGCTGCTCGGGCTCGACCAGGACACCGGCACCACCCGGCCGGTCCTGTTGAACATCGCGGACGCTCCCAAGGCGGATGCCTCCGCGTCCTTCGCCGTCACCGGGGACCCCGGCGGCGGCAAGAGCGTGCTGCTGAAGATGCTCACCCAGTCGGAGGTGGACCGGGGCGGGCGGGCGATCTGTATCGACCGCACCCCGCTGCGCGAATGGGCCACCTTCGCCCGCTCCGCCGCCCCGGGCCGCTGCCAGATCATCGATGCCGCCGCAGCCGGGATCTCCATCGACCCGCTGCGCATGTTCCCCGGCACCACTCAAGGCACGCACTACGCGCTCAGCTACCTCACCCTCCAGCTCGGCATCGGGCCGATGACCGCCGCCGGCGGAGTCCTGCACCGGGCCGTGGAACAAGCCGCCCAGAGTGCCGCCCCGTCCATGCACCAGGTGACGGTCGAACTCCAGACGATGGCTGACGGTGGTACGGGGGCCCGTCAGGAGGCCGCTGCCACGTTGGTGGACCTGATGCGGATCGTCTCCTCCAACCCGCTCGCCCAGATGGTGTTCGACCCAAAGCTGCCGCCGGTCCGCCTGGAGCAGGACCTGGACTCAGACCTCATCGTGATCACCACCGCCGGGCTCACCCTGCCGCCCCAGGAAGCCTTCGCCCACCCCGAGGTGCTGCGCCAGCAGCCCTTGGAGGCATTGATCGGCCGGGCGGTGCTGTATCTGATCGCGGCGCTCGCCCGGCAGACCGCGTTCGCCGATGCGAGCCGGTTCTGCGCCATCGTGGCGGATGAGTTGTGGTGGCTGACCGGCTCCGCCGAGGGCACCGCGCTGATCAGCGAGATCCTCCACGACGGCCGCAAGCACAACGGCGGGCTGTTCGCCGGGGCCCAGGACGAGAAGGAACTCGGCCCGGACCGCGGCCTGTTCGCCTACCGCGCGCTCGCCCGCACCCAGGATCACAAGACCGCCCGCCGCGGCCTGGAGTTCATCGGACTCGACAGCACCGATCCCGAGCTGCTGCGGATCGTCACCACCGATCTGTCCCCCTTGCGCGACAAGAGCCGCAAGGGCGAAATGCTGCTGACCGCGCCACGCCTGAACACCTGCCGCGTCAAGGTCGCCATCCCCCGCCTGCACCGCATCCAGTCCGGCATCACCACCACCCCCGGCCAGCACCCCACCCCCGCCCCAGCAGACCTCACCGCGGCCGGCACGGCGAAGGAGCAGGCGGGATGACCACAAGCGAATGGGAGCGTTCCCGGCGCCGCGCCCAGACCGTCGGCGCGCTCGCTGTCCTGACCGTCCTGGCCGCCGTCCTCACGGTGTTCGCCACGGTCGGCGTCCCCGACGCCTGGTGGCCCCAGACCGGTTCCGCGTTCGCGGCCGGCCCGCACCCCACCGCGTCCCCGGCGCCCGCCGATCCGTGTGCCCTGATCACCGGACTGGCCAAGTCCTCCTGCACCCACGCCCCCGTTCCCTCCGGCGCACAACAGGACGGGGCAGGCGGGGCAGGCGCGGATGCCTGGCGGCTGGCGGTACCCGCCGTCGGACTGGTCCTCGTGTACGCGGTGCGCTCCAGCGGCCGGCGGAGGCGCTGATGCGGTGCCTGGATCGCGGCCGGCTGCGCGCCGTCAGCTTCACGGTGGTCATCACCGTGGTGTTCCTGCTCGTCAACGCCCAGGTCGCACACGCGGCGCAGAGCAGCGGCAGCGGCCTGCTCTCCCCGCTCAACATCACCAGCTCCGAGGGCGTGCCCATCGACGGCTACGAGCTGTCGGCCGAGGGCGGCAGCGTCTTCTCCTTCAAGTCCAACGCGTACGCCTTCATCATGTCGGGTCTGTTCACCCTGCTGCGCCTGGTGGTCGGCCTGGCGTGCTGGGCGATCGAGTTCGCCTTCAGGTTCCCGCTGCTCAAGATGCTGGCCGACCCGGCACAGAAGGCCGCCGACGCCTACAACCACGCCGTCATCGACAGTCTCGGCCTGAAGGGGCTGCTGCTGGCCTGGGCGTTCGTGTTCGGGCTGATCCTGTTCGTGCGCGGCAAGGCCGGCAAAGGCCTGGGCGAGATCGCCCTGACCCTGGTGATCGGCGCGCTCGCCGCGTCCGCGTTCGTCCGCCCCGACTACCTGCTCTCCCAGCACGGGCCGCTCGCCCAGAGTGAGCAGGCCGCCGCCGAAGTCGCCCGCGACACCGTCAACTCCCACTACTGGGGCGGGAAGATCGCCAGCGATCAGGGGCCGTGCAAAGGCATGGCCGGCCGCGCCGAACTCAAGTGCCTCCAGATCGAAGGGGCCAAACCGCTCTCGCCGTCCGAGGTGGCCCGACCGATCCAGGACTCCCTCACCAACGCCCTGGTCGTCAAGGGCTACATGCTGCTGGAGTACGGCCGCGTCCTGGACCCCGCCAAGGACGCCGACAAGAAGGCCTACGCCCTCCACCTCAAGTGGGTCTCCGGCGGCTACAAGCCCGAGAACCAGCCCAAGAAGAACAAGGACGCCTGCAATCTGCTCCGGGGACCCGCACGAAAGTACTGCGAGGACGGCATCGCCGGGCAGGTCAAGGGGCCCGATGCCGACCCGTTGCCCGGGCTCACCACCGGCGATGCCCTGCTGCAGGCTTCCCAGCCGGTACTGACGGAGGAAGACCAGCAGTTCGCCGCGTTCCTCAAGGACCTCAAGGACCAGGGCGGGCCGGTCGGCAAGGCCTGCGCCGAGTACGCCTCGCAGCCGACCGGCTGGCGCACCGCGGGCGCGCTCATGCTGTTCATCGCGTCCCTGCTGATCTGCGCGATCCCACTGTCCGCATCGGTGGTCCTGCTCGGCACCCAGGCCGCCGACGCCGGAGCGGCCGCGGTCGGCGGCGTCTCCTTCGTGTGGGGGATGCTGCCCGGCCCCAGCCGGCAGGTGGTGTGGAAGTGGGCCGCGATCTTCATCATGTCGGTCGCGGTCATGTTCCTGTGCTGCATGTTCCTGCCGTTCTACGGCATCGGCGTGGACGTGGTCTTCACCGACGGGCCCGACCTGCCGGCCGAGCGCCTGCTGGTCCTGGACGTCCTGGGCATCGTCGGACTCGCCTTCCACCGCGCCCTCATGCGGGGGATCTCCTCCTTCGGGCAGCGTCTGGCCATCCGGATGCGCTACGCGAAGATCGGCGGCACGCACCTGCCCGGGGACACCTCGGAGATCGGCGCCGCCCTGGCCGTGCACTCCAGCGGAGGAGCGGGGTTCGGAATCGGTGGGCTGCGCTCCCTGGCACTGTCCGGCTCCTACGGTCAACTCGGCACCCGCCACCGGCTGATGGCCTCCCTGGCCTCGCTGGTGGACGGGACAGGCATGCCCGTCGACTCCACCCGGCTGCTGGCCGATGCAGGGGCCGAGGCCTCCCGAGGCCTTGCACCGCTCGCCCTTGCCGCCACCGGTGTTCGGCTCGGGGCCCGCGGCGCCTGGGGACTGCTGGTGGGCCGCCGCCCGGACGACAAAGCTCTGGACCGGTGGCGCAAGCCCGACGCCGAGGTGGACAGCGCTGGAGCGGAAGGAGAGTTGGGAGCGGGGGGCGGTGCACGTCGCCGTGGGCCTGCCGACCGCTACCGGGATCCGGACGGAACCATCGCTGACCGGAACTCCGGAACCCTGTTGCACGACCAGCACCAGGACCGGACCCTGCTGTCCACCCGGGCCCACAACCGTCTCGTGCGGCTGCGCGGCTACCGGATCCTTCACCGCACGGGACGGATCGCGTACGGCTCCAGCTGGGGACTGCCGGCGAACATCCGGCGCGGCCGCCAACACGGCTCGCAGTACGCCCAGGACGCCCGCCAGCAGGTGAGGGTCTGGGGCAACACCGTCCGCGAGGACGGCCGGGCCTGGGCCGGTGCCGGCAGTACCGCAGCCCAGCGGCTGCGCGAACAGTCCGGTGACCGCAGGGCACCCGCTCCCGTCACCGGCCGGACCCTGCGCGCGGCTACCCCGCGGACCGGCCTCCCCGCCTCTCCTGCTCCGCCCTCCGTGCCTCCCATTCCCCCGATGCCCCCGGTGCCCCCGACCACGCCACCCGCACGTCCGTCCTGGGCCACAACCCCGGCTCCATCCACCACGCCGCCCCGGCCAGCCACCCCGGATCCGTCGGCGCTGCGGCGCAGGATCATCGACCGGCTCGGGGCCGGGGATCCGCCCGAGGCACGCCGCCGCATCCAGGACGAGATGCGTCGCCGCTTCGGCGACCCGGACGCGGGAGGTGGCGGATGAGACTGCCATCCCTGCCCCGGCCTCGGCGAGCCAGGTGGGCTGTGCTGCTCACGCTCGTGCTGTTCACCGCGGTGTGCTGCGCCGCCCCGCTCGCCGGGACCCTCAACGCGCTGGCCGCGCTCGCCGCCACCCGCTCCACCGCCAGCAACGACACAGGAGGCGGCACCATCGCCGACATCCCGCCCCGGATGCTGCAGGCCTACCAGAAGGCCATATCTCTCATCGGGCACGAAGTACCGGGCTGCCGGGGCCTGGACTGGCCGGTCCTCGCCGGGATCGCAAAGATCGAGTCGAACCACGCGGCCGGGCACAGCATCGCCGCCAACGGCGACATCACCCCGCGCATCTACGGCGTGCTCCTCAACGGCTCCGGGGTCGGCGGCAACACCACGACGGTCGGCGACAGCGACCGCGGGCGGTGGGACGGCACCGCGCAGGGCGAACGTGCCGTTGGTCCCTTCCAGTTCCTGCCCTCCACCTGGGATGACAGCGCGGGCCGCGATGCGAACGGCGACGGTGTCAAAGACCCGCACAACGCCGACGACGCAGCGCTCGGCGCAGCCGTCTACCTGTGCGGCAACGGGCGCGACCTGAGCGACCCGGCCCAGCTCCGCTCGGCGATCTTGCAGTACAACCACTCCGGCACCTACGCGGACGAAGTCCTCGGCTGGATCCGCCAATACCGGGCGGCCACCAGGAGCAGCATCGACCTGAGCCACGTGACCGGGACCGCGCGCACCGTCCTTGATGCGGCCCTGTCCCAACGGGGCATCCCCTACTCCTGGGGCGGCGGCGACGCGTCCGGCCCCACCACCGGAACCTGCTGCTCGCCCAGCGGAAAGTCGGGTGCCTCCATCACCGGCTTCGACTGCTCGGGCCTGACCCTGTACGCGTACGCCAAGGCCGGCGTCCGACTGCCGCGGACGGCGGCCGAGCAGGCCGGAGCCGGTCGGCGTATCCCCGCCTCGCAAGGACAAAGCGCGTTGGCACCGGGCGACTTGGTGTTCTACGCCTACGCCCCGGGCCGTGACTCGACGATCTACCACGTCGGGATCTACGCGGGGAACGGGCAGATGGTCAATGCCCCCCGCCCTGGGTCCTCGGTGCGTCTGGACGCCGTCGATGCCATGTCGGGTTTCGCGGGAGGGGCAAGGCTGCTGTGAACTCCCCACACCCGTTCCCCCGGGGGCCGCGTCGGGTCTGGCCGCTCGCGCTGAGCACCGGGCTGCTCACCTGCGGCGGTCTCCTCCTGCTCCTGCCCTCGCCGCACCCCACCGTGCCGGACTCGACGGCTGTCCGCACGTCGGCCTCAACGGCGCACGCTCCCGGGCGGACAAATCCGCCGCACAGCACTGCCACTGCTGTCGCACCCGATGCCTCGCCCGTCCGTGCGGCCGCCCCCTCCACGAGCCCTGCTGCGCTACCACCGGTCCCACCGCGCGGTGACGGTCCGGGCGGCGATCCGGCCATCCAGCACCTGCTGGACCTCTCCTGGACCCGGGACCTGCCGGACCGCGACGAGCAGCAGCTCCTGGCTGCCGGGCGGCGACTGTTGGCCGCCGATGCGAGCGGCGTGGGCCGCGACGCGTTCCCGGCCCTGTTCCCGCCCGGCGAACGACGTGTGGTGGTGCCGGCCTTCACCCGCATCCGCGTCCAGGCCGCCATCGCCCGCACTGACCCCGCCCACCCCAGCCGGGCGGTGGTGCACCTGGTGTGGGCGGGCGCCGACCGCGGCGGCACCTACACCGACGGACGCCTGACCGACCTGTCCTTCACCCGTACTCCCTCACAGAACGGAGCGACCGTATGGCAGCCCATGCCGCTGTCCTGACCCCACCATCGACGCCGACTGCTGCCGGACCCGTCCTGGGCGGTCTCCACCAGCTCGTCGGCAGCGTCGAGTGGATCACCGACCATGTCTGGCTGCTGCTCCTGGTCCTGGTGACCGCCGCTGTGGCCGGCGAACTTGTCGTACGACGCCTGGCCACGCGCGCCTCCCAGCAGCGCATGGCCCTCGACCTGGCGCCGGCACGGCACTTCGACCCTTCCACCGAGGAAATCCTGCGCCGTGGCATCGAACTGACCCGGGCCTCCACGTCCATGCCGTGGTGGGCACCCCGGCGCGCCAAGGCCGTGCGGATCCGGCTGCGCGCGGACGGCGCCAGCCCCCTGCTGTACCGCGTTGAGGGCCCGGCCGGCGCCGAACGGCTGCTGTCCACCACGCCGTTCGGCCCGCACGTCAAGGTCACCAAGGCCGCCCCGTTGGCGGACAAGCAGCGCCGTCACGAAGTGCGGGCGGAGTTCATGCTGCGCGGCAACCCGGTCGCCACCCTGCGCGACGTCCCGCTCGACCCGGACCCCTTGCAGCCGCTCGTGGACGCCGTCGCCGACCTGCGCGCCCACCTCGGCGACCTGGCCGAGCTCTGCATCGACCTGCAGCGTGCCCCCAAGATGGTGCTCAAGGCCCGCCGGTGGCAGCTGCTGGACGCCGCACGGCGCAGCGAGCGGGGCGAGGCCACGCGTCTGACCCGCTGGATGCACCGGGATCACCAGCGTCTTGAGGACTCCTGGCTTTTCCAGTTCAGCCAGATGCTCACGCCAGACGGCCGCCGGTCCCGGGAGGGCGGGCGCATGGTCATGACGCCGCCGCCGGTCCGGGTGGATACCGCCAAGGCCTTCGGCAAGCTCGCCGAGGACAGCCACCTGGTGCGGGTGCAGATCCTGGTGCGCTGCGCCTCCGACACCAAGGGCCGCGCCGAGGCCCATCTCTCCCGGCTCCAGGCCGCCATGGACGTGTTCGGCGGCTCGGCCCGGTTCGCCATAAGAGGATGGCGGATCGGGCCGTGGCGGCTGGGAGCCGACCGCTTCCCCCACCGCAAGGGGTTCGACCGGCGCTGGAGCACCGGCCAGTGCCAGCCGCCCAGCACCAACTGGGTTCAGCTGACCGAGCTCCTCGGCCTCCTCAAACCGCCCACCGTCCACTGCCGGCTCCCGCTGCTCCCCGCCGACCTGCCGTCCTTCGCGCACGACGATCCCTCCCTGCTCTTGCAGGGCTGGTACCAGAGTCCGGACGGACGGCGCCGCCTGGTGGCCACCCACGCGGCCGAGACTCTCTTCGAGGTCGCCGTGGGCAAGGCGGGCGGCGGCAAGACCGAACGGGCCCTGGCCCAGGCGATCGCCGTCGCGCACGCCGGCGGCGGACTCCTGTTCGTCGACCCGCACCGCGACTCCTGGAAGCGCGGCGCCCCCTACCTCGCCCACGACCACATCATGGGCCGCATCGCGCGGATCGACCTCAAAGCCACCGGACCCGACTCACTGATCAGCTCCTGGAATCTGATCGGCATGCACCACGGGCGGGCCCGGCACGAGGTTGTCGAGGACACCGTCGATGCGTTCGCCTCCGCGTTCGCCTGGGACGACACCAACGCGCCCCGCGCGATCGCCATCTTCACCCAGGCCCTCACCGTCCTGACCGCGATCAACGAGCTGGCCTGCAAGGCCCAGCGCCCTCACGACCAGGCCACCATCTTCCACGTCCGCGCCCTGCTCACCGACGCCGACTTCCGCACCAGCGCCCTAGCGGCCCTGCGCGACCACCTGGATGAGGAGTCGCGGGCCTGGTGGCAGACCGTCTTCCCGACCCTGCCGGCCGACTCCTTCAACATCCTCCTCAACCCGCTCACCCGGCTCGCCGCCAACCCCGTCACCCGGGCCTTCCTCGGCCAGGGCCACGGCGTCTACAACATCCGCGCCGCCATGGACGCCCAGATGGTCGTATGGGTGTGCACGGACGGCAACGGCCCCACCGACAAGCTGATCATCGCCCTGCTCGCCCGGGACCTGCTGCGCGCCGGACGCTCCCGCACCGACCTTCCCGAACACCAACGCGTCGCGTTCCGGGTCTACCTGGACGAGCTCATCACCCTGACCGGCACCGCCGCCGAGTCCATCGCGGCGATGTTCGAAGACCTGCGCAAGTTCCGCGTCCACATTCACGGCATGACCCAGATCCTGGCCCGGCTCCCCGTCTCGGTACGCCAGTCGTTGCTCCAGAACGCCTCCACCCTGTCCACCACCACCGGTTCCCGGGCTGCGGTCTCCGCCATCACCGAGGAATGGGGCGACCGGCCCAGCCCCGCCCACGTCGCCAACCTCGACCGCTACGACCACTACGCCCAGTTCACCGTCGACGGCCGCCGCGTCGGCCCCGTCCTCCTGAACGGCCCTCTGCTGGATGAGGTGTTCACCGGTCTGCGCGAGTCCGGCAAGGTCCGCGCCCTGGAAGCGGCCGCCGACCGCACGGCCGGGGCCTTGCCCCTGTCCGAACTCACCGACCGCGCCGCCGCCCAGCAGCAGCGCGTCCAGGACTTCCTCCTCGAACACGCACCCGCCGCCGTCGTCCCGCTCACCAAATCCAACAAGGAGTTCCAGTGACCGGCTTGCCCCTCCCCGTCGACAAGAGGGCGGTGCCCGTCTTCCTGCCCAGTCCGGTGGAACCGCTGCCCCACCAGCTGCTCGCCGCGTTGGCCCAGCACCGCATGGCCACCAACCAGCAACTCCAGGACATGCTGCGCCCCCAGGCAAGCCGGCTGAACATCGTCAAGCCGCTGAGCCGACTGCACAAGGAAGGCCTGGTCTCCTTCACCGTGCTCCCCAAGTCCAACAGCAGGCGCGCCTGGTTCCTCACCCCGGACGGGGCTCGCATCACCCGCGACTGGCCCCAGCTGCGCGGCCGGCCTCCCTACCCGATCACCTCGGCCTCCGCTGCCTCGATGAAGACACCGCACGTCCTGACCGTGGTCCGTGCCCACCTCGCCTTCGTCGAGGACGCGCGCCGTCGCGGCGACGAACACGGCCACCTCGACTGGACTCCCGAGGTCGCCCACTCGCTCGGGGACAGTGAGCGCGTCATCGCCGACGCTCTGATGTACTACGTCCTGCACGCCGGTGACGGCAGCCGCACCAAGCTTCGCGCCCTGGTCGAGGTAGACCGCGCCACCACCAGCAGCGAGCGCCTGGCCACCAAGCTCATCGACTACGCCCGCCTGCACACCTACACCCCCAGCCCCCCTGGGAGGCGCGCCGCCCAGGCGAACACGCCGCCGGCCTGGCAGCGCTGGTATCCCGTCTTCCCCCGCGTCCTGTTCATCCTCACCGGCGCCGGCCCCACAACCCTCGCCCACCGCATCGAGGACCTGCAGGCCATGGCCACCGAGCACCCGGCTGTCGCCCAACTCGCACGGAAGGTGCCGCTCGGCGCCGCAACGCTGGACGACCTCGAACAGCACGGCCCTACCGGGCCCGTCTGGACGCCGCTCAACGGGCAGGGTGAACGCCGCTCCTGGACCGAGTTGTGAGCGGGCCTCGAAGCCGCGCTCCGTACGCACGCGCCCCGTTCCTGGCGGCGACCGGCGGAGCCTTCGGCCTACAGGTCGCTGATCTTCTGCATCGGCGCGTACCGCAGCAGGATGCGACGCTCGCCGTAGCGGGGCCCGAACGCGACCCGCACCTGGCCGATGTCCGGGACTTCCAGCACCGTGCCGATCCCGAACATCTCGTGCTCGACCACGTCCCCTGGGTGCAACCGCGTATCCACCCGCGGGCCGGGGGCCCGTCCACGGCCCCCACGGTCGCGCACCCGGCGGCTTTCGCGGTGCGCATCGAGTGCCTGCTGCCCGACCGGGAAGCCGGGCCCGGCGAGATCGGTCGCCTCCACCACGGGCATGCCGCCCGTCGACCACCAAGCGATGTCCGCACCGGCATCGGCATCCGCGGCTGGCACCGGCGGCGAATCCGCCACTGGTGCCGCGGGCGGAACGGGTGGGGCGGGCTGGTCGGTCACCGTGGTCTGTTCCCACCACACCGGCCCGCGCCCGGTGCCGACCGGATCCATCGGGGCCCGGGCCGTGGCATCGGAGGCGAGCGAGGTGAGCAGGTCGTCGGGCGAGGGCCGCTGGTTCGGCTGTTTGGCCAGACAGCGCTGGAGTGCGGGCCGCAGCGCCGGCGGCAGGCCGGACAGGTCGGGCCGGTCGTGGACGACGCGGTAGAGCAGCGCGTGCGCGGTGCCGGTGCCGAACGGGCCGTGCCCGGTGGCGGCGTAGCAGAGCACCGCGCCGAGCGAGAAGACGTCGCTGGCCGGTGTGATGGCGAGGCCTTGGGCTTGTTCGGGCGACATGAAGCCGGGGGTGCCGATCGCGGCGCCGAGGGTGGTGAGCGCCGGGCCGTCGTTCAGCGCCCGGGCGATCCCGAAGTCGATGATGCGCGGACCGTCCCGCGTGACCAGGATGTTGCCCGGCTTCAGGTCGCGATGCACCAAGCCGGTGCGATGGATGGCGGCGACGGCCTCGGCCAGCCCCGCGCCCAGGCCCCGTACCTCGGACTCGGGCAGCGGACCGTCCTCGGTGATCAGGGTCGCGAGATCGGGGGCCTCCACGTAGACGGTGGCCACCCACGGCACTGCGGCCTCCAGGTCCGCGTCGACGACGGAGGCGGTGTAGAAGCCGCTGATGCTGCGGGCTGCCTCGACCTCCCGCCGGAAGCGTTCGCGAAAGCCGCTGTCGCCGGTCAGTTCGGGGCGCACCGTCTTCACGGCGACGGTGCGGCCGCTGCGCGAGCGGGCGAGGTAGACGGTGCCCATGCCGCCGCTGCCGAGCCTCGCCCGCAGCGTGTATGGGCCAATGTTGGCTGGATCTCCCGCGTCCAGCGGCTCCATCGCGCACCCCCTTGCGTCCCGCAGCTGCCCGACAGGGTCTCACGGACCTTGTCCGCCCGCTCCGCTACCGGTGCAACTCCTGGCAGGGAAGTGGCAGTTGAGACAACCATCTGGATTCCGCATATGCCATCACCTGTACGGACAGTCACCCTCGACCACTGCGCCAGAGCGGAGGTTTCCGGCCCCGTTGATCGGCGGCACCCCGACTGACCAGTGACGAAGTTACGACCGAAACGTACCGAACTGCGCCGCATAGCTACCGGAACAGCATGGCTTCTTCACGGAGCGTGGCGCTAGGGTGCCTCTCTACGGCAAAACCGGAAGACGCCCCTCACACGTAACTGTGTTTCCACACCAAGGGGTTGTTCCGGGCTTCACGTTCCAGAACCAGGCAAGCGAGACCCAACGCGCCATACGGGGAGGACCAGTTGATCCTCGCACCACGACGTCACCGTCACACCACGGCCATGCGCTGGCGGGCCGCTGCTGCCTCAGTCGCCGCCTTGGTCCTGCTGGGCGCCTGCAGCGGCACCAAGGGCGACAAGAGTTCGGACAAGAACCCCAGCACGGCTGTCACACCGTCGACCGCGCCGCACCAGACGCCGCAGGGCGCATCTGCAGATGCCACCGAGAAGGCGGCCGTCCTCGCGTCGTACAACGCGATGTGGGTGGAGCAGATGAAGGCTTACCGCAAGGCCGATGCCGCGGGCACCGACCTGGAGAAGTACGCCACGCTGGATGCGCTGGGCAGGTTCCGCATCGACCTGGCCCGGATGAAGAAGGCCGGCACGGCGGTCACGGGGGAGCTCGGCCACACACCTGCCGTGGCATCGCTCAATCTCGCAGCGAAGACACCGACCGCCCAGCTCACCGACTGCATGGATCTGTCCAAGTCGCAGACCATCGACACCCGGGCAAACAACAAGGTGATCCCCTATCCGACCGCTCAGCCGCTGCGGTACATCGCCACGGCCACGGCCGAGAAGTGGCCGAACGGATGGATGATCACCAAGTTCGTGCCGGACGGGAGCCGCACATGCTGAGAAGGCTGCTCAGTTCGGCTCCCGTCGCGCTGCTGCTGGCTGCAGGTCTCACCACGGTCGCCCACGCGGGCGAGGACCCCATCGGCAATGACCCCAACTGCCGGGGGCAGTGGCTGGCGGTCACGACGTGCGCCCAGGACACCGGCGGCGCCCCGTCGGCTTCCGGTGGGAGCAGCCACCAGGCATCGTCCGCCGCCGAGACCGGTGGGAGCAGCACTCCCCCGCCGTGCACCTACACCAAGCTGGTCCCGCAGCCCCCGGCGGACAACTTGGGCTGGGACGGGCACAAGCCCGGCGACAAGGGCGCGGTGTATCAGGTGTACTGCCCGGACACGATGCGGATCGGGGTGTCGTGGATACCGGACGGCGGCCCTGCGGCGCCTCCGGTCGACCCCGAGGTCCTGGCCCACCGCGCGGTCGATTCGATGAAGCTGGTCGGGCCGGACATCGCCAGTCCGCAGGCGGCGGGCACGTACGCGGTCGGGGTGCCGATGTGGCTGTGGGTGAACCAGTCCCCCACCACGTTCGGTCCGAACACGGCGACCGCGTCCGCGGGCGCGGTGACGGTGTCAGCGACCGCCAAGGTCGCCTCCATCACCTGGAAGTTCGGTGACGGCACGTCGGTGACCTGCAACGGCCCCGGCACCGTGTACCAGGCGTCGTCCGGCATGAAGCCGTCGCCGACGTGCGGCCACACCTTCGCCAAGTCGTCGGCGGGACAGTCCGGCCAGAAGTTCGCGCTGACGGCCACGGCGACGTGGCAGGTCGACTGGACGGTCACGGCCGGCGCCGTGGACGCGGGCCAGTTCACCGAGGTCCGCCAGTCCCAGAGTCAGGTCGGGGTCGGGGAACTCCAGGCCGTCGGCAACTGAGTGTGTGAGCGAAAGGCGTTACAGCGTGAGCAAGACGGCAGCGCCCGCCTCAGCGGCGGGTCCCATTCCGGCACAGCCTGGCCCGCCGTCCCTGCGGTGGCAGGCGAGGCGCCGGCGTCCGGGGGTGCTCGCCCTGGCCGCGGCACTGATCGCGGCCGGCGCGGTGGGCAACTACTGGTACTGGACGCAGAACGGCCAGCGCACCCCGGTCCTGGTCATGGCCCGGGACGTGGCAGCGGGCACGGTGATCCAGGACGCCGACCTCGCGGAGGCGTCGGTGGCGCTGGATCCCGCGCTCAAGGCGATCGGGACGGGACAGCGCGCGCAGGTGGTCGGCAAGCGCGCCGCTGTCGAACTGCTGCCCGGTGCGCTGCTCGCTCCGGGGCAGATCACCAGCCGCACGCTGGTGCACCAGGACGAGCAGTTGGTCGGGCTGAACCTGAAACCGGGGCAGATGCCGGATTCCCCGCTGAAGCCGGAGGACCAAGTCCAGGTCGTGTTCACTGGCGACAGCGGAGCCCCGGCAACGGGCAAGAACGGCAAGCCGGGCCAGGACAGCGGCCCGGCCACCGTGGATGCACGGATCGTCCGCGTGGGCACCAAGCAGGACAGCACGGGACAGCAAGTCATCGACGTAGCGGTCAAGTCGGCAGACGGACCGCGGCTGGCAGCTCAGGCCGCGGCCGGCACGGTCGCGCTGGCTGTGAAGGCGGCGAGCGGGGCCGGTTCCTGATGGCTGTGATCGCTCTGGTGGGAGTGCCGGGGGCGCCCGGGGTGACCTCAACGGCACTGGGCCTGCTGCGGATGTGGCCGGTGGAGCACGGCCGGCGGGTGCTGCTCGCCGAGTGCTGCCCGGACGGAGGCGCCGTGCTGGCGGGAGCGTTGCAGAGCAGGCTGACAGCCGACCGCGGCCTGCACAATCTGGCCGCCTCCCGCCGCAGTGCCAGCCTGCAGGACGCGTTCTGGACCCAGCTCGTGCGGATCTCCGACGAGGACCGGCGCGATGACCCCACCCGGATGCTGCTGCCCGGCCTGACCAGCCCGTCGGAAGCCGCCGGGCTCGCGCCGGAATGGGGAGCGATCGCGGATCTGTTCGTCGGGATCGACCGGATCGAGGAGCACGGTCATGACGTGCTGCTCGACCTGGGGCGCAATGGTGCCTTCGGTCCGGCCCGGGTCCTGGCCCAGCGTGCCGACCTCGTGCTGCTGGTGATGCGCAGCACTTTGCGCAGTCTGCACATGGCCGCCGCCCGCGCCAGGATGCTCACCGCGCTGCTGGACGGCGAAGGCCGGCGCTCCGGGCGCCTGGGGGTCCTGCTGATTACTGAAGGGCCGTATGCGGCGCGTGAGGTGGAGGAGCACTTGCAGGTGCCGGTGGTGGCGACTCTGCCGTTCCGGCCGCAGGAGGCCGCCGTGCTGTCCGACGGGGCCGCGGAGGGCAAGCGGTTTCGGGAGAGCAAGCTGATGCGGGCCGTCCTGGACGCCTCGACCCCGATCCGGCAGCGGGTGGCCACCCAGCGCGCCCGCCTCGCCTCGCCCCTGCACCAGCGGATGATGGGAGGCCCCGGTGCACGCTGAACCGGTCTACAACGGAGTGCCCTATCCCCCGCGTCCGCCGGCCGCCCCTACCGGACCAGCGGCGGTGCCCGGCGGGCCGTCCGGCGTGGCCCTTCCGCGCATGGTGGGCCAAGGGGCGGTTCCCCAGGTGCGGATCGACTACCGGGCGGCGCAGGAGATCAAGCGGATCGTCGTTGAGCAGCTCCTGAAGGAGAAGAAGAACAATCCGTCGCTGGTCGGAGAAGTGGAGGAGCAGCGAGGCCGTGCTCTGATCGATGAGCAGGTGGCGGTCTGGCTGGACGCGACCGCCCACGGGGGCGGATATTCCCCCATCGAGGAGCGGGAGTTGGCTGGGCTCGTCTTCGACATGTGTTTTCGGGCCGGGCGGCTGCAGCGCTACCTGGACGACGACCTGGTGGAGGACATCTGGATCGAGGGCCCGCACCGGGTGTTCCTCAAGTACAGCGACGACGCGGAACCGGTCCAGGTCGCACCGGTCGCCGATTCCGAGGAGGAACTGCAGGAGCTGGTCCGGGACTTGATCAGGGCCAGTGGGCAGAGCGGTCGGACGTTCTCCACGTTCAGCCCGGAGGTCGAGCTGCGCCTCAAGGACGGCTCCCGGGTCCAGGCCCTGGGCCCCCAGGTCACGGGCGAGTTCACGCACGTCGCGATCCGCCGCCACCGCCTCAAGGACGCTGACCTGCCCAAGATGGTCAGCCTGGGTGCGCTCGATGAGCAGATGGCCGACCTCCTGCGCGCCTGTGTCCGGGCGCGGCGCAACATCATCTTCGCCGGGGAGCAGTCCTCGGGTAAGACGTCGATGCTGCGGGCGGTGTTGCGGGAGATTCCCGCGAGCGAGCGGTTCGGCACTTTGGAGACGACGTTCGAGCTGTGGACCCACAAGAACGGCTATCACCAGCATGTGGTGCCGATGGAGGCCAGAGCGTCCAACGGGGAGCGGGTGGACGGCCGGGCGGCGGGCGAGATCACGCTGCTGGACCTGCTGAAGAGCGCGAAGCGCATGTCGCTCACCCGGGTGGTGGTCGGGGAGGTCCGCGGTGAGGAGATCACCGCGATGATGCAGGCGATGACGTCGGACCGGCCCGGCAACATGTGCACCATCCACGCCTCCGAGCCCGAGGCGGTCTTCGACCGCATCGCGGAGCTGTACCTGCTGGCGCAGTCCAACTTCACGCCGGAACTGGCCTACCGCCAGATCGCCAACGGTCTGCACTTCGTGGTGTTCTTGTCGGTCGATGAATCCGGTCCCGTCAAGCGGCGCTTCGTCTCTCACATCTGGGAGGTCAAGCCCGTGGGTCCGGACGGCCGCCCGACCTACAACGAGATCTACCGGCCGGCCAGCGAGTGGGATCAGCGGGGGGTGCCGTATTCCGCGCTGTCGGTGCGCAACCGGCAGAAACTGGAGGCCGCGGGGCTGCGCACCGACCTGGTGGCGCAGCCTTCTGCCTGGCCGCACGAGGTGGGCGCATGATCACCGGATGGTGGTGGGCGCTGTCCGGGGCGCTGCTCGGCGGCGGGCTGGTGGCCCTGGTGGCCGGGCTGGTCGGAACAACTGTGCCCAAGGGGCCCGGCGTCCTGGCTGGTTGGCGCCACCGGTCCCGGTCGGGGCCCGCGGCCCGTAAAGCAGCCCGCCGCCGGGCCCTGTTCGGCGCGGCGCTGGTGGCCGGGGTTGCGGTGTGGCTGGTGAGCGGGGTGTTCGTGGTCGCGTTGATCGCGGCCGCCGCGGTGGTGGGCGTGCCGTGGCTGACGGCCCCGGTGGCCGCGACCAAGGAGCAGATGGCCAAGCGGGACGCGCTCGCCGAGTGGACGCAGCGCCTGGCGGAAGTACTGCGCCTGGGCGTCGCGATCGAGCAGGCGCTCACGGCCAGCCGCCGTCATGCTCCCCAGGCGCTGGAGGGGGAGATCGAGGAACTGGTCGACAAGGTGGATGCCGGGTGGCCGCTCGGCGAGGCGGTGGAGGACTTCGGGCGCGCGCTGGACGATCCGACCGCGGACAAGGTGTGTGCCGCGCTCAAGCTGTCCGTCACCGACCCCGGGCCGGGGCTGGCGCAGGCGATGCAGGACATGTCCGCGTCCCTACGGGACGAGGTGAGTGCGCGTCAGAAGATCGAGGCGGAGCGGGAGAAGTCCCGCACCGTCGTGCGCACGCTCACCTTCATCACCCTGGCCCTGGTGCCGCTGGGCTTCACCGTCCCCCAGATCACCAATGTCTTTACGACGCTGCTCGGCCAGCTGGTCCTGGGCCTGCTCTCGGCGGCGTTCGTCGCCGTGCTGGTGTGGTCGCGCAGTTACGCCAGCCGCGGCCGCACCGCCCGGGTCCTGATTCCTGACCCGCGCAGCCCCGTCAAGCCGCCCCGGATGGAGGCCGCACCGTGACGACAACAGCTGCCGTGGCTCTCTTCGGCTGTCTCATCGGCGCGGGCCTGGCTCTGGTGGTGCGGGAACTCGCCCCGGCTCCCCCCAAGTTGGGCCCGGCCCTCAAGCGCCTCAGCCCGCCCGCCCCTGCCCCCGGCACCGCCCTGCCCGAGCAGAGTACGGAAAGCCTCGTAGGCGCGTGGCTGGTGGCCCGGGTACCGGCGCCGCTACCCCGGGCCGACCTGAATCTGCTGAACCAGCCGGTCGAGCAGTTCCTGCTGAACAAGGTGCTGCTCGCCTTCGTCGGGCTGGTCCTGCCGTCCGTGCTGAGCGCGGCCTGGATCCTCCTCGACATCACCCTGCCCCTGTTCGTGCCCGCAGTGGCCGGCGTACTGGCCGCCGCCGTGCTGTGGTTCGTGCCCGACCTCATGGTGCGCCGCGATGCCGCCCGGGCACGGGAGGAGTTCACCCACGCCGTCACCGTCTACCTCGAACTGGTCGCCCTGCGCCTGGCCTCCAACATCGCCGTCGACCAGGCCCTGGAAGAAGCAGCCCGGGTCGGCACCAGCTGGTCGTTCCTGCGCCTCCAAGAAGCCCTGCTGCGCGCCCGGATGGAGAAGACCTCTCCCTGGCAGGTCCTCGAAGACCTCGGCACCCAGCTGAAGATCCCCGTGCTGCGGGACGTCGCGGACTTCGCCCAGATGTCCGGCAAGGACGGCGCCTCCATCTACGCACCAGTGCGGGCCCGCGCCAAGAGCACCCGCGATGAGCAGCTGTCCACCGCCGTGGCCAAGGCGAACGCCGACAGCGAGAAGATGCACATCCCCGGCGCCGTGATGTGTGTCCTCGTCCTGTGCCTGCTCGCCTTCCCCGTGGTGCTGAAACTGTTCGCGCTGTCCTGACGGCAGGGCCACCTCGCCCGCCCATCCCCCTATTTATGTAAGGAGAACAAGCCGTGAAGGACACCTACTTGAAGGCCGGCGTCGCCGTGTCGCTGCTGACCGGCAAGGTGCGCGCACACCTCAACGAGGCGTACGAGGAGATGAGTGAGCGCGGTGAGCGCGGCGACAATCCCGTGGTGACCGTGCTGCTGTGGGTCGCAGGCATCGGCATCGCCCTCAGCATCGTCGCCGCGCTGGTCGCGCTCGGCACGAAGGCGTCCACCAAGGTCGACAACGTGAACCTCGACGGCAAGTGAACGCACCGCGCACGCCCTGGGGATCGGACCGGGGCTCGAACCCGATCCAGATGGCCATCATCTTCCCCTTCGTGATCATCCTGATCCTCATGCTGCTGCAGGGGATCATGTGGGCGTACGCCCGCAACGTCGCCTACAGCTCCGCTCGGGCCGGCGTAGCGGCCGGGCGGCTGTACGGAGCCACCCCCGGCGACGGTGCCGCCAAGGCGAAGCGCGTGCTCGACGAGGTGGGCTCCAGCCTGCTCACCGACCGGACGGTGTCCACCGACGGCAGCACCCCCGAGCGGCTGCGGGTCCGCGTCGATGCCCAGGCCCTGTCGATGATTCCGGGCATATCGGGGATCCATGTCCAGGCCACCGTGTCCGGGCCCATCGAGCGGTGGACCACGGCGGGAGCACCCTGATGACCCGCGCATTCTGGCTGCGGCGCCCGGAGGACGAGGGCAGCATCGCCATCGAGGCCGCCATCATCGTCCCCGTGTTGATCGTGCTCGTGCTGCTGTTCGTCGCCGGCGCCCGCCTCTCCCTAGCCGGGCAGAAGACGGACGCCGCCGCGCAGGCCGCCGCCCGCGCCGCCTCGCTGGCGCGAACGCCCGCCACCGCAGGCGCCGACGCCAAGGACGCGGCCGCCGACGCGCTCGCCTCCAGTGGCCAGGTCTGCAGCCACACCAGTGTCCAGGCCCAGGTGCAGGGCCTGGCCGTGCCGGTCGGGCAGGTGTCCACCGTGACGGTCACCGTGTCCTGCACCGTGCCGATCGGCGACCTGATCTTGATCGGCGGGGGCCCCGGCGTACGCACCGTGCACTCCACCTTCACCTCGATCGTTGACGCCTACCGGGGGCGCGGATGAACCCGACCCTGCTGCGCCGGCTCATGGCCAGGCGCTCGCGGTGGGATGACCGCGGCGCCGTCCCGGTCTTCGTCGCCCTCATCATCGGCCCCCTGCTCCTGCTCTGCGGGCTGCTCACGGTCGACGCGTTCGGGGTCCTGCGCGCCAAACAGCACGCCGACGATCTCTCCGTGGAGGCGGCGCGCGCCGCCCAGCAGGCCATCGACCCCGCCCAGGCGATCCCCGGCAAGGCCTTCGTCGCCGACCCCGCCGGTGCCTTGGCCGCCGCCCGCGTCTACCTCGCCAAGACCGGGGACACCGGCACCGTCCAGGTCACCGACGGCGGGCACACCGTGACGGTCACCGTCACCGGCCGCTACCACGCAGTGTTCTGGCCGAAGACGTTCACGGTGCACGCCACCAGCTCGGCCACCCTCCTCCACGGCATCACCCAACCGGACCGATAGGGACTGCTCATGGCCCTCCCCCGCCCCGCTGCCCGCCGTCGGCGCACGCTGTCCGCCGTCCTGCGCGCCCTGGCCGCGCTCCTGGCGCTGGCGGCCCTCCTCGCGGGCCTGCCCTGGCTGCTGTGGCAGGCCAGTGCCGCGCTGCTGCCCGGTGGCCTGGACGGACTGAGTCATCTGTTCACCCGCACCGACACCACCAGTGTGGCGCTGCTGTTCGTCGCGGCCGTCGGCTGGACCGGCTGGCTGTCCTTCGTCGTCTCGCTGCTCGTGGAGATCCCGGCCCGGCTCAGGGGCCGCAGCGCGCCCCGACTGCCGGGGCTGCAGCTGAGCCAGCGCGCCGCGGCCACGCTGGTGGGCAGCATCCTGGTCCTGCTGCCCACCAGCACGGCACTGGCCGCCCCGGCCACCGCGCACGCGGTCACCGCCACCCAACTCCCCGGCCAGGCCTCCCCCGCGCCCACGGCTCATTCCGCCGCACCGGCAGCGGCCACGGCACCGGCCTCCGCCACCTCCCAGGCGCCCACGGCCCACCACACCTACACGGTGCGCGAGATGCGTCCCGCCGAGAGCCTGTGGAGCATCGCTGAACACCTCACCGGCCACGGCGAGCTCTACACCAAGATCGCCGCCGCGAACGAGGGCCGCACCATGGCCGACGGCACGACCTTCCGCACCAACTCACCCATCCAGCCGGGCTGGATCCTTCAGCTTCCCGCCGACCTGCCGCTGCTCAACCTCACCGTCCCCGCCCAGACCGTGGGCACCACGCCGGCGGGCGCGCCGCACCGCGACACCGTCCGCCCCGGCGACAGCCTCTGGACGATCGCCGCACGCGAGTACCACGACGGCGCCCGCTACCAGGAAATCTTCGACGCGAACCGGGACAAGCCCCAGCCCACCGGCGGCCGGCTGACCGACCCCGACGAACTCGAAGTGGGCTGGAGCCTCGACATCCCCACACCCGCCACGCCCGCACCCGAAAGCCCGGGACACACCGCTGCGCCGCCCACCACAGAGAACCCGGCTCCGGCCCCGGCTGCGCCCGCCCCCGCCCCACCCCACGACACTCCCCGGCCGCAGGCCCCTTCGGCCACACCCGCAGCCCCGACCGAAACACCAGCCCGGCAAGCCCCCTCCACCCCGGCACCCGCCACCCCCTCCGCCAGCCGCCCTCCCGCTGCGACCCCCTCCGCAGCCCCCTCCACGGTCCCCTCCGCCCCGGCCACGCCCGTAACTCCTCCGGCTGCGCAGCCCGGCCCCTCCGCACGCCAGCACGTCCAGCTCACCACCGTGGCCGGGGCCTTCGCGCTCCTGGCCGCCGCCATCACCGGCGCCCTCACGCTGCGCCGCATCCTCCAGCGCCGACGCCGAGCCCCCGGCGAGACGATCGCCATCGCCGAGGAAACCTCGCCGGCCGCAGCCCAGCTGTCCGAAGCCGCCGCACCCACCCTCGTCGACGAACTCGACGTCGCCCTGCGCACCCTGGCCCACCATGCCCGGGCCGACAACCGGCCGCTCCCCGTGATCCGAGCCGCCCGGCTCAGCCGGCAGGCCATAGAAGTTCTGCCCGGCGAAGCGGGCACCTCCCC
The DNA here is from genome assembly GCF_045206365.1 of Streptomyces sp. NBC_00212. Lineage (NCBI taxonomy): Bacteria > Bacillati > Actinomycetota > Actinomycetes > Kitasatosporales > Streptomycetaceae > Streptomyces > Streptomyces sp. NBC_00212. Next base: position 367,573 of record NZ_CP108116.1, on the reverse strand, counting down.
TCAACGTCCCTTCGTGGAGGGAGCGGACGGCTGGTGGGAGCTCCCCACCACCGCGGCGCTGCTCAGCGGTGACGAGGCCGCATCCGTCGCGGCCCCCTATCCGGTCCTGACCACCATCGGCGCCACCGAGGACGACAGCGTCGTGCTCCTCAACCTGGCCCACCCGCGTGTCGTCCTGCTGGACGGCACGGTCGAGCACATCCGTGAGGCGTGCACCTCCATCGCGCTGGAGCTCGGGATGAGCCCCTGGGCCGAGCACGTGGAGATCGTGACGCTCGGGTTCGGCGACGAACTGCCGCACCTGCTGCCCACCTCACGTATCGCGCACAAGCGCGAGCCCGCCCACGCCGTGCGCGACCTCGGCGACTGGATGCTCACCGCCTACCAACAACCCGACGAAGCCGCCCTGCCCTACCTCCTGCTGTGTGCGGCAGAGCTGGACAGCGACACCGCCTGGCAGCTCGCCGAGGCCCTCGACAAAGCGGGCGACCTCCCGGTGACCCTGGTCGCCTCCGCCTCCCAGGCCAGCCACCACTTCCCCGACGCCGAGATCCTCGACGCCTCCTCATCCGAACTCCAGGACATGGACACCATCGGCCTCCCGATCCGGCTGCAGCGCCTCGACGACGCGGCCTTCCAGCAGATCGCAGCCGAACTCCGGATCTCCGGCCAACCATCCATCCCCGCCGAAGGTGCCTGGCAGAACGTGCCGGCCGAACCCGACGCACCTCCCGCCACCACACCCACCACGCCCGCGCCCGCCGAGGCGGAACCCGCTTCCGCCGCCCCCAAGGCCCAGGCCGGCCCGCAGGCCCCTGCGCCCACGAGCCTGGGAGCGTTCCCGGCACTGGTGACCGCCAGCACCGACCCGGCCGCCCTCCACCTCGTGCCCGCCGGGCCCCTGGCGCCCAGTCCGCAGCCCGCCGACACCCCCGCCACCCCATCCACCGAGGCCGAGGCATTCGAGCCGGCCCCCTCCACCGTGAGTGCTGCGCCCGCCGCAACCGACGAGGGAGACAAGGGGGACACGGCAGAGACCCACGATCTGCACGCCCCCGAAATCAGCGTGCTCGGTCCCGTACACGCCCCCGGCCTCTCCAGCTCCGGCCACGGCCCCCGGGCAGCTCAACTCGCCGCCCTGCTGTTCTTCAAGCCGGGCCGCCGCGCCGACACCCTCTGCGTCGACATGGACCCGCTCACTCCCTGGTCGAAGAAGACCCTCGACTCCCGGCTGGGCGATCTCCGCCGCGGCTTCGGCGACGACCCACACGGCAACCCCTACGTACCGCGCCGCACCGCCCGCGACGACACCTACAACCTCTCCCCCCAGGTGCGGTGCGACTGGACCCGGTTCGAGCAGCTCGCCGAGCGGGCCCTGGCAGGCGGGCCCGCCTGCGTAGGTGAACTGGAGCGCGCCCTCGGCCTGGTACGCGGGAAGCCCTTCGGCGCCAACACCCTGCCCTGGGCACTGCCGCACCAGCAAGAGATGATCACCCGGATCGTCGACGCCGCCCACACCGTCGCCACCTGGCGCATGGCCCCCGGCCCCCAACACGACCTCGCCGCCGCCCGCCAGGCCGTCGCCACGGGACTTGAGGTGGACGAGACGGCAGAGATCATCTACCGCGACTGGCTGCGCATCGAACACGCCGCCGGAAACCGCCCCGGCCTCTTCACCGCCTCCACCCGCGTCCAGCAGATCAGCCGCGACAACCGGTGCCCGCTGGACCCCGAGACCGAACACCTCATCGACACCCTTCTCGGAGCGGGACAGCGTGCACAAGGTTTCTAGGACCGCCAGGAACATCCGCCAGCCGCAGGCAGGCGCACGGTCGCCGGCCAGCAACCGTGCGCACCGCGCCGCAGACGTGTGCGCAACCCGGTCGGGCAGTGCGCAGCCGCCGGTGCGCACTGCGCATCCGGCTGTCCAGGACCTGCGCAGTCGGCCAACCGCCCAGAGCCCAGGCCCTGATGCCTCACGCGGATCCGCGCCCCACCGGGTCAGAGTCCGTGCCGGCAACGCTGTTCGCAGGCCCGGCCGGTGCGCATGCTCGTGACCTTCGCCGTCGCCTACGGTGCCCTTGCCGGACTGCTCCTGCCGCGCGCCGTGTACAAACTGGCCGTCCCGGCAGGCGAGAACTGGCGGGCGCTGTGCCCGGCCGGACACCCCGCACAGGCCTGGCTCGGACTCCCCCACTGCAAGAACTGCGCCACCGAGAACCGGACCGCTCCCTGCGCCCGGCGCTGGTACGGGCCCCCTGCTCCAGTCGTCGCTCTGATCACCATCCTGATGTGCGGTGCTCTGGCCTATACAACGGAGCCCAGGCCCGAACTGGCCGTCTGGCTACTCATCACGCCGATCCTTGTGCTGCTCGCCTGGGTCGACGTCACCGTCCACCGCCTGCCCGACGTCCTGACCCTCCCCCTCACGGCCGCAACGCTGCTCCTGCTCGGCGCCACAGCTCTCCTCCCGAACGCAGGCGGATCCTGGCCGGCCGCACTGAGCGGTGCCCTGGCCCTGGGCGGCGGCTACTTCGTCCTCTTCCTGATCAGTCCTCGGAGTCTGGGGTTCGGCGACGTAAAACTCGCCGTCGCGCTCGGGGCCATGCTCGGCTGGTACGGCTGGCGCACACTCGCCCTCGGTGCCATCGCCGGCCAACTCCTCGCCGCGGCCTTCGGGCTGGGACTGATAGCGCTGCGCAGAGCCCATGCGAAGTCAGCGATCCCCTACGGTCCATTCCTCATCTGCGGCACCGTGGTGGGAATGATCGCGCGATGACAGTGCCGCGCCGCTCGGGACGTTGACCGCTCGCAGCACGTGGAATGCGACTCCGAGCGCCGGTCGACGCGGCCTTGAAGTGCCTGCGCAGGCCCGGGGCCCCTTTCCCCATCTCGCTGCGCTGCGCGCAGCGCACCGTCGGCCGTTCCGCAACGGGTTCGGGGTGCGCACCGCCAGTGCGCACCCCATCGCGTGGACGGCCCGTTATGCGCAGTCAGCTCACGGCGGCCAAGTCACGCCGGGCGTAGGCCAGGAGCTCGCCCAAGGCCGCCTCGTTCGAGGCCGGTCGCCGGGTGCGCCAGCCGATCACGGTTTCCCTAACCGTTTCACACACGGTGCGCACCTGCGCAGTGAGCCGATCAGACAACTCCCCCACCGCGGCGCCGTCCGCGTCGTAGGGGCCGGTGATCACAATCGGCCCGTACAGCAGGTAAGGCAGTTCCATCTTCCGCCAGCCGCAAGCCAAGGCCCACACGGCCAGGTTCGGGCTGAGCCCGTCCGTGCTGCCGGTCGCGGGAACGTGCAGCACCGAGCCGCGGTGATAGTAGGCAGCCTCCGCGCCGCTCCCGCCCACCGCGCTACGGATCTGCGCATACTGCGCACCCGCATCATCAGCGGGCAGCTCCAGCGCCGACAGCCGCGCACCCTCGTCGACAAGCCAGGCCCTCACCACGATGTCTCTCCCCTGTCCCCCGCTCCGGCCGGTGCTGCGTGCACCGAGTCTGAGGGCCGGTCGGCGATGACGGGGGGGCACCGCCGACCGGCTGCCTTCACCCTAGGATGCGCACCGGTGTGCGCAGTGGCCCGACCGTCAGGTCAGGGGGCGGAGTTGCTCATGTCGAGCGAGAACACCTGGTAGCGGCGGCGGAAGTTGGCGAGGAACTCCTCCACGGTCGCCGCCTCCAGGGGCCGGTTGTACTGGCCGGTGACACCGCGCCGGGCGAGTTCCTCCAGCACCGCAGGGACGGCGGGTTCAGCTTGGATCTCACGCTGTTCGGCCCACACGTTGTAGATGCGGAACTCCAGCAGATAGCGGCGCAGCGTGGCCGGAGCGACGGGTGAGCCGTTCCGGGTCAGGACGCCCAGTGCGGCGAGATGCTGGGAGAGCTGCGGGGCGGTGGGCTCCTGGTCGTGCTGCGCGAGGTAGCCCTCCCAGGCTAGAAAATACCGGTCCACGACGGTCAGCGTCTGGTCCACAGCCTTGCCGTTCTGGCCGCCCCTCCCCTGCTCCGGTCCGTCACCGCCCGCAGGCTCCTCCTCCGGGCTGGGCGACGGTCCGCTGAGAACGGTCTCGTTGCCGGTCTCCTGCACCCCTCCCGGCTCGGAGTCCGATCCGGTCGAGGGACGCGGCATGCCTTCCTCAGCAGCGGGTGCCGCGGGCGCCTCCGGCATCGGGGCCTGCTCCGGTGCCTGGTCCGGCTGGAGCCCGGCTTCCGCTTCTGCCTCCGCTTCCGCTTCCGCGAAGGCCGGGTCGTACGTGCCCTCGTACACCTCGGGCGAGACGTGCTGGGCGGCGAACCAGGGGCTCTCGTGCGTGGTGGGCTGCTCCGCCTCGGGCTGCGGGGCCTGGGTCTTGGCCTGGTCCGGGGCCTGGCGCGGGGGCTCCTCGGGGGCGGAGCGGTTGTGGGCCGGGGGCAGTTCGGGCTGCGCCTCGTGCTGCACGATCACCGGCGCGGGCGGAAGCAGCACCGGTTCCATGCCGGCGGCGGCGAGCCCGGCCGGGGCGGTCTCGGCGAGCGGCACGCCGAACTTCGCGAGGCGCAGCGGCATGAGGGATTCGACGGGGGCCTTGCGGCGCCAGGCGCGGCCGTAGACGGACTGGAGGCGGGCGCGGTAGACGAGGCGGTCCTGTTCGAGCTTGATGACCTGCTCGTAGGAGCGCAGCTCCCACAGTTTCATGCGGCGCCACAGGAGGAAGGTGGGGACGGGGGAGAGCAGCCAGCGGGTGAGGCGGACGCCTTCCATGTGCTTGTCGGCGGTGATGTCGGCGATCCGGCCGACCGCGTGCCGGGCCGCTTCGACGGAGACCACGAACAGGACCGGGATGACCGCGTGCATGCCCACGCCCAGCGGGTCCGGCCAGGCGGCGGCGCCGTTGAAGGCGATCGTGGCGGCCGTGAGCAGCCAGGCGGTCTGGCGCAGGAGCGGGAACGGGATGCGCATCCAGGTCAGGAGCAGGTCGAGGGCGAGCAGCACACAGATGCCCGCGTCGATGCCGATCGGGAAGACGTAGGAGAAGTTCCCGAAGCCCTTCTTGAGCGCGAGCTCGCGGACCGCCGCGTACGAACCCGCGAAACCGATCCCGGCGATCACCACGGCACCCGCGACCACCACCCCGATCAGAATGCGGTGCGTGCGTGTCAGCTGAGTCGCGGCCACCCGCGCCCCCTCCCCTAGCCTTGTCGCCTCGCTTGCCCCCGAGCCGAAGGCAACGAAGATCCGTCCACCCTGCCACGGCAGGGACGACTCTTCAGGCCGTTGCGGCAGGGCTCTTTGCCGCGAGGCCAAGGAGACTGACAAGTACCCCACACATTTCGGTGTTGCCGTCGATGGCTTCGAACGACGGTCTGTCTCGCCAGCGAGCGTCATCCGGGCATCTGATTCCGCGTGGCCAGCGGCGAGTAGGAAGGCAGTACCCCTCCCCTGACCGCGCAAGATCGCTTGGTAGTGTCGCCGCGTCGTTTCATCGGTCGTTCGCTACGGGGAGGTGTGCGGGTCATGGCAGGTACGGAGCCGGCAGCAACGGACAGCACGCCGGCAGGCCGTCCCGTCGGTGTGGAGCTCAACCAGATGCCGGCCGACGCTGGTGGGGCGACTTTTCCATCAGGGTCGGCCGGTGACCGAAAGGACTTTGCGTCGAGTCCGGCTCAGAAGGCGGCGGCAGCCCAGGCAATCGAGCAGCACATCGAGCCGGATACCCGTGAATCAGGCGCCTGGGCCGACGAGCAGACCTCAACAGTTGTCAGGGAGTTCGGGGCCAGGAACGGTCACGGCTGGCTGGCTTCAGCCGCACTCGCCACGGCACATGAGGCCTGGGATGGACAGGTCAAAAACCTGATGAACAGGCTCGGTTCGGAGAAGGGCGCCCTGCGCAGTACCAACTCCCTGTGGCAGAGAACCGACGTGGGTGTGGGCAGCCAGGTCGGGCCGCCGTCAGCGCTCGACAAGTACTGAACCCTCTCCGCACGGCAACAGGGGAACGCATGCCGGCCTACCACGAAATCATGAGCACGGATCTGGCGACGCTCACCAGCGCAGCCGACCGTTGGGACGGCATGGCCAAGGAGTTCGAGAAACGCGAGAAGGCCTACCAGCGGGACGTCCACGGCATCTCCATGGGCACCTCGTGGCAGGGTCTGACCGCCGATGCGGCGAACCGGCGCTTCGACATCACGCTCCGGGAGTTCCAGTACGCGCAGACCGAGGCGAAAGCCGTCGCATCGCTCCTGCGGGAGGCCCACGCGAACTTCGCCGGCCTCAAGGGCAAGCTGACCGCCGCGAGGCAAGAAGCTCTCGAAGCGAAGATGCAGGTCTCGGACCAGGGAGTGGTCACCTACGACTACACGCAGCTGTCCGACGGCGAGAAGACCGCGCTGCACCACGACCCGGACTACCAGGAGGGCGTACGCAAGGCAGTGGCCTCCTGGCAGGATCGCGTCGACCACCTGGTCAAGGCCATGGGGGACGCCGACTCGGACCTCACCACCGCGCTGAAAGCCGTCGTCGTCGACGCGAACCCCCTGGACGGGACACTCAACGGATTCAATGGGCAGGCAGTCGGCGACATCGGGACCTACGAAAAAGCGGCCAAGAAGGCGGAGGCGGAACGCAAGGCCGAAGCCGACCGTAAGGCCAAGGAGCTCGCCCACAAGGCCGGGATACTGGAGACACTGGCCCGAGGGGTCAACGGCGCTGCTCGCGGATTCTCCCAGCCCGGCAACCTTGGCAGCAAGCTCATGAGCGCCACTGTGGAGGGGCTGGCGGACGCTACCGGCTTCAACAACACCCAGGGCATCAGTCTCAGTGGCTCACTCGGGTTCGGAATCGGCGTCGGCGGAGAGATCTCCCTCGTCAACACCCGGACCCCCGACGGACGATCCCAGATCAACTTCATGTACGCCGGCTCCACCGCCACTGCGGGATGGGACTTCGGGGCATCCGCCAACGTCGGTGTCGTCAAAAGCAACGCCGACGACATCAGTCAGCTCAAGGGCACGGGCTGGGACAAGAGCGGCTCCATCCACCCAGGCGTCGGTCTCTGGGGAAGCCACCAAAACGCCATCGGAACCACTAACTCGAAGGGCGACGACGTCGCAACCTTCGAAGGAGGCCTGGGCCTTGGTCTGGGAGCCGAGATCTCCACGGGCTTCAGCCAGGCCGATGGGTGGACTCTGTGGGAACAAAAGAAGGAGAAATGATGTTCTTTGCGGCAATCGGCGCAGTCTTCCTCATCGTCGGCATGCTCTTCGTGACCAACGTCGCGAATGCCGCCGAACGGGCCTTCCACCTGTACGCGCAGCTCACTCCACGCGTCGGCACCGCAACGCCCAAGACCCTGCGCATCGTCGGCGCCTTCTGGGTCCCCCTAGGTGCCTTCTTCCTCGCCGTCGGCATCCTCCGGTAGCCACCTCACGCACGGTAAGGTCCGAACCCCCGCCAGGTGTCAACTGCTCCTAATTCCCTGGAGTTTCGGCGTTCACATGAAAGTTGTGACGAGGGCCGACAGGCGGCCCATGAGAACGATATGCGGCTCCGGAACGTTTCGCGATTACCTAACCTGAACGGGTACGCCGGGTTCGGAGAGCGGCACGGAGAGAAGGGACCCGCGGCAACACCGGCACCGCACTTTCCGAGTACCGGGCTCTCCACGGACTCTGCCTTCAGGCGTGGTTGAGGGGCCGGTCCAGGGGTTGGGGATCGTGTTGCCCCTGTAGTCCCCCCGGAAACGGTGCGGGTCAAGCGGGCGATACTCCGCGCCACGTCGCGCCGCGTCCTGATCGCGGACCACACGAAGTTCCTCCGCGACGGCCTGTACGCGCTGGCTCCGCTCACCGACTTCGACCTGCTCGTGGTCGACGACGGCCTGCCGCAGCAGGAGATCCGGGCGATCCCGGAGGCGGGCACGGATGTGACGGTGGTGGAGCGGACCTGAAAGGGGGCGGGGCCGGGTCGCCGCTCCCGGCCGACGGCCCGCCTACGCCGTCGGCGCTTCGGCGGCGCCGCCCGCGCGGATCGCCTCCAGGGTCCGGGCGTGCAGCACCTCAAGGCCGCCCGGCGGAAGAGACCGGGGGCTGCCGGTCAGGGTGTACCACTCCTCCGCCTCCGTGTACTGAACGGCGAAGCGGGCCAAGTCGTCGTCGCCCAGGCTCGTGGTGAGAGTGAGGTCGCCAGTGATCACGCCGACCTCGTCCGTCATCGCCCCACCGGGGCCCGCGGTGACCCGGCCCGTGAACGACCGCGCCGCCCCGCCCGCAGCCACGTGCTCCTGGTTTCCGTTCATGCTGTCCATCCTGCACCGCCCTCCACCCCGACGCGCACCAGGCGTTCAGGCGGCACACATGCTGAGCATCTCGGTCAGCTTGGCCTTCTCCGCCTGGGTGACGGTCAGCTTGTACGTGGCTTTCACCGCGGTCCACGACTCGGCGTACGCACACCAGTAGTCCTTCGCGGGCGGCGCCCACTGGTCCGGACTCTGATCACCCTTGGCCCGGTTGCTGGTCGCGGAGACGGCGACGAGCTGCGGGTGGGTGAGGTCGTTCGCGAACGTCTTGCGCTGCTCGGGCGTCCATGAATTCGCGCCCGAGCGCCAGGCGTTGGCCAGCGGGACCGTGTGGTCGATATCCATCTTCGACGCGCTGTCCACGGTGAGGTGGTCGTAGCGGGAGACCCACTTCCCCGACACCGGCTTGCACTCGGCGTCCTTCTTCACGCCGGTGCCGTCCCGGTCCAGTACCGTCTCGCGGGTGTCGCACTTGGCACCCTGCCCGATCCAGTGCTGGAACTTGTCGCGGCTGTACCCTGCCATCGAGCCCGCCGGAGCCACCTTGAGCCCGGCCAGCTCCGTGCGCGCCGTCGACACGGCGGGCAGGCCGGGCAGCGCCTTCACACCCCCCGCACCCCCACCCGCACCCGTCGCGCCACCAGAGGCGGAGACAGACGGCGAGGCCTTCGCGTCGGCGGAAGACTTCTCGCCGTCCGCGCTGGAACAGCCGACCGCACCCAGCGCGATCACCACGGCCAAACCCGCTGCGGCCCACGTCTGCTGACGGCTCACCATCCACCCCACCCCTTTGTCGGTACATACCGCCCGTACCCTACCCAGCCTCCTTCCGGCCCTACGCACAACCCACCCCCGCACTCCCCCGGCGCACACCACCGGCCAAGCCGGGGCCGGACCACACGGACGGGTTCAGTGCCGCGCCCGGCGGTAGTGCCGGGCCAGGCCGTGGAAGGCCTGGTCCGGTTCCCAGCGCCACGCCGGGTCGTCAGGCGGCACCATGCGCAGCTCCCTCATCAAGTTCGTCGGCATGTTCGCGGCGGCCGCCCCCGCTCTGGGACTCGGCATCACCGGTGCAGTCTCTACGGGTTCCGCCACCCCGACACTCGCAGGCAGCAAGAATCCGACCTCAGTGCCGGCCGACAGCAAGGGCCCCGCGATCGCCCAGTCCCTACCGGTCTGCAGCTGAGCGATGCGGTGGCGCGCCCCATGAAGGCGCTCAGCGCGTCGGCGCCCTCCCGATGGCGCGCCGCCGAAGCCGTGTCCTCCGAGGCCTCGGCAGCCTCGGTTGTGCCGTACAGCGCGTTGGCCTCCTCGGCCCGGTAGTGGATCGCCGCCGCGAGCTCGAGCGCGTCGGGGTGCAGCAGCGCCGCCCGCTCGTGGTCGCTACGCCGTCCGTGGACCCGCCCGACGAGGTTCTCGACCTTGGCCTGCCGGGTGGGCGTGTCGCTCGCTCGGGCCAGCCGCAGGGCTTCATCCGCGAACTGCGCCGCGGCGGTGCCGCCGAGCAGGTCTTCTACTTCGGCGGACAGCACGAGGGCGAGCGCACGTCGCCCAGCGGGTCCGACGGGTGGCAGCGCTCACGGACTCGCGCAGGCAGCAGCGGGCGTCTTCGTGGGCGCCGAGGCCGACCTGGGCGAACGCCAGGTCGGGGAGTGCCATGGCATGGCTGTCGCGGTAGTCACGGAACGCGGAGCCAGTCTGAGCAGCTGGCAGAGCAGATACGCAGGCAAAGGAACATCCTCGACTAGGCCAAAGGCTCTGTACGGCTCTCTCATCGCCTCTCAGCCTCAAGAAGGTCCCGCCACACCGGCAGTTTCACGTTCGGCGCTCTACGGCACCATTCTGACGGTCGCTTTTCTGATGATTTTTCAGAAATGCCCAAATGTCGGCCATGAGTCGTTACTGAGCTCGCCCACGCTCGGATGAGACGAGCGAGCCGGAGCGATCCTCCATCGAGCGCGATGGACCTACACCGAAGTAAAACGACAGGGGCCCCGTTTCCCTCTCACGGTTACGGTGACAGAGAGACGGGACCCCAGACGCGCGACTCAGGCAGTAGGCAGCTTCAAGCTCCCTTGCTGCTCCCGCTCTTCCTGAGCCGTCAGCAGCTCGCGCAAACGACTGCGGTCGGCAAACGTCATCTTGGTGATGATGATCTGAGCCACTGCTGCCGGATCGGACCAAGGCATCTTCACGGGCGGCTTCTTCGTCAGCGAACCAAGCGCAGAAGTCTCACCCTCGTCTTGAAGCTCAGGCACTGCATCGGAGGGCGGCTCGAGGCTCTCCGCGTTCTGCAGCACGGCCGCCTGCTCTGGGTATACCGCGGTATACCCAGAAGCCGTCTGCTCGGCCGAGTTTGGTGCCTTCCTCACGTGCTGCTCAGAAGGGCTTCGTTGCTGGCCGACCGCCGGAGTACCCGCGGTGGCTTCGACCTCCGGTGCTGCAGGCGGGTATACCGCGGTATACCCGTTGGCCGGTCCCCCGGCCGATGCCGTCGCCGCGTGGCTCTGCTGCTCCGTCGTCGACACCTCAACTGCAGGCTTCGATTTCGGCTCGTTCTTCTTCCGCTGGTCAGCCTGCCACGCCGCCAGCTGCTCATCTGCGGGCAGTGCCGAGTAGCGCCGCATGTCGCGGAACGCGGTGAGTTTTCCCGTGGTGACGAGGTCGCGCATCGGCTCGGTGAGGCGGAGCAGGCCGATGCGCTGGTTGAACCATTGCTTGGACTTGCCGAGGGCTGTGGCTGCTTCAACTTGCTGGTTGAAGGTCATGTCCAGCATGCGCTGGAGGCCGATGGCTTCCTCGATGTAGTTGAAGTTGGCGCGCTCGACGTTCTCGGTGAGTACCGCGGCAAGGAAGCGAACGCGCGACTCAGCAATGTCCTCGCGGATGTGGACGTCGAGGGTGGGCAGTCCGGCCTGTTGCGCTGCGCGCCAGCGGCGTTCGCCGGCGGCCATGACGATGCGGCACTTTGGAAGCTGGTCGGCGTGTTCGGGGAACAGCTTCAGGTACGCGGCGCGAGTGACGCCGACGCAGGGCTGGAGCTGCCCTTGGCGCATGCTCTCGCCGAGTTCGCGCAGGCCCTCCTCGCTGAAGTCCTCGCGTGGGTTGAGCGGCGTGGCGACGACCTGGTCGGGCGGGAGGTGGACCAGGGTGGGCCGGCTGCGGCCGGGGACGGATTCGACGGTTTCGGTGGCCAGTCCTGCGAGGCTGACGCGCTGGCCGGCCATCAGCGACGGCCTCCGTACCCGAGCTCCAGGGCGAGGCGGAAGTAGTCCTCACGGGCTCGCAGGGTGGTGCCGTTGTCGGCGTACTGCGTGACGACCTTGCCCTCGGCCGCCGCGCGAGTGTGGATCTTGTAGCGGCGGATCACAGTGTTCGCCCGGGGCCAGCCCTTGGCGTCGATGTACCCGATGGTGTCGTCCCGGTCGGCCTTGCCGTCACGGGGGTCCCAGGCGTTGATGACGACCTTGTACGGCAGCCCGCGCGGCTCGATGACCTTGCTGATGGTCCGGGCCGTCGGGTCGAAGGCGAGCGGCTCGGGCGGCAGCGGGACGAGGACGTCATCGGCGATGTCCAGGGCCGCGGCCAGGATGTGCTCGTTCTCGAGGCTGCCGGGGGTGTCGATGAAGACGTGCATCCGCTGCTCGGTATCACCCAGGACATCGTGGGCGACGGCTGCCAGATTGACGGTGGTGGTGGTCTTTCCCACCCCGCCCTTCTGGTTGGCGATGACATGGATCTGGGCGCCCAGGTCCTTCAGCGCGGCGAGGCTGGCGGGGTCCTCGTGGGCCGTCGCGAAGTCGAAGGGGAGATTGCCGATCCGGTCGGCCCACCAGACGGTTGACCCTTGAGGGTCGGTGGATACGACAAGGATGGAGGAAGCCATGATGCTCCGTTTCCGTGTGCTTCCCGAGAGATTCTCGGTACTCGGACTGGGACAGCATCTCAGATCCGGAAACGGACATTTGCATGGGCTCTTTGCCGTCGCGAGGCTGGTTGCCCGGGCGATACCTCTGCCGATGGGACGTCACCTGCCGGACGAAGGCGTCCAGTTGCCGGGCGAGCAGGGTCCGGTGGGTATACCGCGGTATACCCACGGCCGTGGTGAACCCGGAACGGCCCGCGTGCCGCAGCGGTTGTCCGGACTTGCCGGAGTCAGCCACCGTTTCATCCGGCCCCGTCAGGATGCTTCGGGTGGTGCCGACGTACGCGGGGTCTCACCTCATGCCGGTGAGCGGGCTTTCGTCTCAGTCGGCGGCTTGGCGTGATGGTTGGCGAAGGGTGGGTTCATACCCTTTCCGCGCGCCTTGTCGGTGCGAGCTATTGGGTCGCGGAGGGCATCCCCGGGGCCGGGTCGCTGGTCAGTAGGCGGAGACACGTGTTGCGGACGGCGGCCAGGGAAAAACCAGCGAACGAGGACGAACAGGCCGACGAGCGGCCCTCTGCCGCGATCAGTGAATCGCCCACACCGCTACGCGGTAGGCGTCCGGGCCAACGTGCACGGCCTACATGCCCAACGCCGCAAGTCCGCGTACCGCATCCAGACTCACAGGCCTTTTTCTCATCCTTCGCCAACATCTCATTGGCCTCATCGGTCGCTGGGCCCAAGCCGCTCCGAAGTCGGCAGGAGCGGGCGATTCTCTGATGAGGCGTCAAAGGCCAGGCGGGCGGCCACGGGGCATGTGAGCCGGACGAGCAGTACACCGCAGCTCCCAGGTCCGTCACGAGCTTCGGCTTCGCAGGCAGGCATCGACCACGTCGGCGCGCCGTGGCAGAGTCCGCCTCATGCCAATATCCAGATCCAGGTACGTCGTGGCGGGTCTCTTCCTGGGGAGCGCTCTGGCCCTCACCTCCTGCGGCCAACAGGGCAACGGAGCGGCGTCGAGCGGCACCCGGCCCAGCCTCGGTACGCCCCTCTCCTCCTCGCCCACGCGCTCCCCCATCGGCCCCGCACGCGGCAACGTGGAACCCGACTCACACGACGGAGCCCCGCACTACCGGGAGAACAACGGCTTCAAGGTGCCCAAGGACATGTCCACAGGCAGCGATGAGATCGCCCGGAGGGAAGCCGATCGCATCGAGCCCGTACTCAAACGGCTCTGGGACAACAAAGTATGGGACCCGAAGCGGGTGCGCGCGGCGCTGCTGCAGCTCGGGTACCGCAACGAAGGACCCGACACCGACGAAGGCCCCGGAACGCTCGTCGTGCAGGACATGGGAGAGCGGCTCGGACTCACCGACACCCACCCCGTCAGGGCCGAAGGCTCCTTGATCGCCCTGCGGGTCCGTCACGACGCCTGCGTCACGGCGTTCACACAGCCGACCAACTATCTGGTCAAGGTCAGCGGCCGCTTCCTGGAGAGCGGCTGCTTCGAACCCCGCGGCGGCCACTGAGGATCAGCGCACCTGCTCCTCCCGAACGCAGGGACCGCGTGAAATTTCGCGGCGAGCTTCGGTCCGCGCCTGCGGCGTTGTGGCAGCAGTTGAGCCCAGCGCCGTCAGCAACTCGGTGGAGCTGCCGAGGCCGAGGATTGTGCCGAGGTTCCCCCTGCGACAGCCTCTCGAAAGGCAGGCGAAGGCTTGCCCCCCTTCTGCTGTCGCAGCTCAGTCAACGGCACTGTTGCTCTTCGCCGGGTGCCCTGGGCAGGCGCCCTTTTATGAGCGATGTACGCACGGGTGGTGGGTGTATGCCTGCACGAGCATGGTGCCCAGCCACTCCCTCCATGTACTGGATTCGGCCCTGCTCATTGCCGGGATATGTGCGGAGAACAGGCGGGACTGCCGTGCCCTTCGTGGAGATGAAGGCCTCTGGAGCGGCCGGTCTCGATGACACCGCCAGCTGGCTGTGGCAGCACCCCTTGGCACGGAACGCTGCTTCGCACAGGCCGTTGCGAACGTCATTGCGTCTCGTGGGCGTTGCTGTCGGATCTGCCGAAGTCCGTTCTTCTCTCGCTGACCGGTGCCTGCCGATGAGCGATGTGGCCTCGAGTGACCGTCTCGAATAGTTCGCACGCCGTCATCTGGGTCCGCCGCTGGATGCTCGGCCGGTCGAAACAGTCGGCGCGAGTTGCTCTGAGAGCATCGCGCCGAGGCCGTTGAGAGTCGGCGGAGCGCGGAAGAATTGAGCGCCTGGCGACGGATCGCCTCTGTGAGTGAGACCGATATTGCCCTGTCGGAATCAGCCACGCCACGATGTGCTTCAGCTCCAGGTCGGCTGAGATCACTTCCTCTGTATCGCTGCCATGAGACCCCTGACCTACACATATAACGATAGATGTGTCGATCGAGGTACTCTTATGTAGCAGCATTGCAGCAACTATAGGTAAACTCATCCGAGTCCCGATAGAAATTGAATTGAATATAACGATGCATGTTGTGTCAGATATGTCGACCTCTATAGCGACTGATGCATCTTAGAATATCCGCATGCTTGTTGCGCTATAACTAACTGTCTTTCTTGCCGTGTTGCTTGCCATCTAACTGACGGTCTAGGTTGCTGACTGACGTGCCGCGTTGCTTGCCGACTGACGAACGGTCTGACCTGCGGTCTGTCCAGCATGCATACTTGCGACCTCGCTTACGATCGGTGTTGCGCGCGAGCTGACGGACCATCCTGCTTGCCGCCTGCCTGCCTTGCGTGCTGGCGGACGTGCTGATCTACGCGCTGACGAACGATCCGTCTTCTCAGCTTGCTTACTGTCGGCCTACCCGTCTCGCCGACTTGCTCTCTGTCCCGCCTACGAACTGACGAGGTGTCTCGCGTGCTGTCTGGCCAACTGGCTGACCAGTTAACGTGCTTGCTGCCACGAGAGCTAACGAGCCGTCTGACGGTCGCCCGTGCGATCTGTCGGACACACTCGTTCTCCAAACGGCGGTGGGCGTTGCCGACGGTCGAACGGTCAAGCGCAGGCGGGTCCGAGCGTGGCTGCGGACAGATGGTCCGACGCGGTGACCTGCGGCGCGCGGGCCGCCCCGCGGACAACCTGCCGTCTCCATGCGGGCGCGCCGCCATTTCGATGACGTGGTGTCAGCGGCCTTGCATTGCACGCAGTTCCGCGCGTCGCCTCACAGGCGGTACGGAGATCCTGTTATCGTCGGCCTCGATGATCCCGTGTCACTAGATCACTGGCCGAACTCCTCAGTGGGACAGACAGGAAGCAAAGGGGCATACGCGGCCCCTCTCTCCTGTCCGCCCCACTGCGGAACTGTCAGTCTGACCTGGTGTCACGGGTACAAATAGACCTGGCACGAGCAGCCGTGAGGCAGAGAGGCGGTAGTCGCGATGAAGGTCATCGCCGTCGCAACCCAGAAGGGAGGGGTCGGCAAGACCAGCACTACCGTGAATTTGGGCGCCAGCCTGGCCCTGGCAGGCGCTCGCGTGCTGGTCGTGGACCTGGACCCGCAGGCTCAGGCCGGTACCGCTCTCGGCGTCAACCTCTCCGACGGGGAGCAGCTGGCCCGTTCCCTCGGCTGGGTGCTTCAAGGACGGCTGCAGGGCATGCCGCTGGATCTGGCGACTGCCTGGTATGACCGCAGTGAGCTTCTGGCCGAGTGGGAGGATGCGGGCACCCTGCATCTTCTGGCGAGTGAGGAATCGACGATGACGTCGGTTCAGGACATCATTCACCGCAAGGGGTATCACGCCACTCCGATTGTGCGGCGCATGCTGCTCGAGGTGGCCGACCTCTTCGACTTCGTTGTGATCGACACCCCGCCTGCAGTGTCGTCGCTGTCGGCTACGGCGCTGGCCGCCGCTGATTACGTGGTGACGGTGTGTGTCCCCGAGTATCCGGCGCTCAAGGGTGCGGCCGCGACGCGGGGCACGGTGGCGTACGTCAAGGACCGTACGGGCGGCGAATGCGATCCGCAGTACTTGGGCGCGGTGCTGAACCGTTCGAATCCGCCGTCGAAGTGGAAGGCCCAGGAGGTCAACATCCGCAACGGCATGCTGGATGCGGACCTCCAGCCCTTCATGACGGACATCCGCAGCGACAACCGGATCTCTGATTCCTTCGCCTACGGGGTGCCGGCGGCCATTCGGTTTGCCAGTCACGCGCCCGGCAAGCTGTACGGGCAGCTGATGACGCAGATTCTTGAGCGCATGCAGCAGCCGGCTCAGAAGTGGGAGACCCCGGAGGCGATCGAGCTGGAGGACTCCGTTGAGTAGCGAGAACGACGAAGCCTCGTCGGCGCCGCGCAGGGCAGCGGCCAAGCCCAAGAAGAAGGCTCCCGGTCACTTCAAGGCCGGCGGTACGTCGTTGGTGGCGGGTCTGCTGGCCGGCGCCGACCAGGTCGCCGAGCGGTCCTTCCTCGGGGGGGCGAACCGTGAGTCGGAAGCTCCGCCCCGGTCGGCTCCGTCTGCGCCGCCCGTCTCCGCGCCGCCCGTCTCGTCCCCGGCTGCGTCGCCGACCAGGTCGGTGCCGTCGCAGGCCGTCGAGGCCGCTAGCGCTGCTCCCACGGCCGCGGAAGCCAAAGCCCCGGGCGCAGCGACAAGCCCGGTTGATACGACTGTTGCCGGTGCGGAGCAGTCCCCTGATGCTCGCAAACCCTCTCTGCCCGCCGAGGCCCCGTCGGCCGCACCCCCCGCCGCCCCCAAGGCCGAGACACACAGGTCTGCCCCCGAGCCCAAGGCGGAAGCCGCGTTGGCGCCCGAGCCCGCTCGGCGGGATGTCTCCGGTGCGGGGGAGGAGGCGCCGGCCCAGCGGCGTCGGCCGCGGCCCGGCAAGCCCTGGGCCCATGGGGCCGTCCACGAGAGCTTCGCCAACGCGAAAATCCGCTCCGAGACGTGGACGAGCTACGGCTTCCGACTCGATCCAGAGGTGCTGGCAGACCTCAAGGAACGACTCAAGACCGACCGTCGCACGTCGGGGAACACCATGCTGGGGCAGGGGCACTACCTCGATGCCGCGCTGAGGCACATCCCCGAGGACGTCGACTCCCAGATCGAGATGGCGCAGGCCTTCCTCGACGACCGCATGGGCGTGGTGGGGGCCGGAAAGCAGTCGACGTACCGCGTGGGACCGCTTGCCTATGCCTTGGTCTCCACTCTCAATCAGGGGCTCCAGGAGGCGGACTACGGGCGGCGGGGACTGTACGTGGTCTCCGCCGCCCTGGAGAACTTGCTGCAGGCGTTGGACGCCGAGGGGGAGTTGCAGCGACCTGAGCGGCGGACGAAGGTGCAGCGCCCGACGTCCTCGTAGCGGTACCGACCGCCTGGGCGACCTTGTAGATGTGGGTGTGGCCCGCGCGAAAGCGCGGGCCACACCCACATCTACATCTGCAGATATCCCCATGGATATTGCGTTGGCTGTTGCCCTGTAACTGACTGTCTGACGAACTGCCTGACGAACGATCCGCGTTCCCCCCGAACTAACTAACCATCTGACACGAGAGCAAGAAGACGAGCTAACGATCCCGCGAGCCACTGAAAAACCGTCAAATACGGGGGAGCTGCGAGTTTCTGGCCACGCGACGACACGCGGATCCTCTAGTGACAGGAGGAACTCTGCGGGACTTCGGGTAACGTAGTCACCACGATCCACCCTTGTATTCCAGGAGTGATGACCATGTCGGTGACGCACGACCAGCTCAGCGCCAGTGCGGTCGCAACCGCCGCCGGTCTGAGCGAATCCTGGGCCTGGAAGGCGCGCGACCAAGGCATCCTGCACGAGCCCCACTTCGAGGACGCAGTCGTCGCCCTGCGCGTCTACGCGTTCGTCTCCCAGATCGTGTGGCCTGGCAACCGCCGCCCCCGCAGCGCCCGCCAGGACCTTGAACTGTGGCAGTCCAGCGCAGTTGAAGCGGCCCGCCAGGCAGTGGACGACCCTCTCACCACCCGCGAGACCGCACTGTGGGTACTTGAGGACTCCGTCTACCTGGTCACCACACCTGCCGAACGTGCCGCTTTCGACCTCAAGCACCTCGACGGACGCGCCGCGTTCCGCATCCCCATCGGTCTGTGGATCTGCGAGCTTCCCGACGCCATAAACGCACTGCCTCCCCGTCGACGGAGAAACCCACACGCCAAGGCGTCCGCCTGAGCATCAGGCCCGCCCTCGACGGGCATCCGGCGAGCTCTCCCAGCGCCCGCCGACCTCGCTCGACCAACCAGCCCGCAACGCCCGTGAGGTGACCCTCACCCTCTTCTCCTAATTCCATCCCGCCCCGCGTTCGACAGCTCTCGCTGCCGAGCGGCGATGGCGTATTGCCTTCTTCCTTCTTGCCAGGAGCACATCATCGCTACCAGCACGAGGGCTGGTTCAGTGTTGCCTCAACCCGGTCCGGCCTCGCCCCATCCCCCCGCACCTGCCCGCCCCCGTGCCGGGGAGGGCACCGCCCGCCACGGCACGGAACTGACCCTCCCCGCGCCCTCCCAAGCAGCCAAGCCCGAGCGGCGTCAGCGCGTACGGGTGCCGTGGACCTTGGTCGAGTCCGCCTTCTACGCCGACATCGCTCTGTCCGTCTACATGAAGGTCAAGGCCCTCGGACAACGGCCGGAGGGTTGCACCGCCGGAGCCGCCACACTGGCCTCCTACCTAGGCATGTCGACCTCATCCGTCGAGCGGGGTCTCGCCCAGCTGCGCAGCCCCCGCCCCGACGGGCGGACCGAACTCGCCGAGAACACCCGCCGCTCGCTGCCCGGCGGCACCGGCACCACCGCCCGCCGCCGCGTCCGCTCCATGACGCCCACCGAACGTTTCGTCTGGCTGCCCATCGCGGCTTGCGAGGACCTCACGCCACGTCAGCTCCGCACGTACGCAGTGCTGGTGTTCACCCAGGCCCAGCGGATTCCGCTGGCGCTCAGCGAACTCGCCGGGTTCCTGCGTCATCACTCGGGAAAGCGGGCCGGACAGCCGATCACTGCGACCGCCGCCGCATCCGTCGTGGACGAGCTGGAGGCCTCGGGCTGGGTCACCGTGCAGCGACGGGCTGGCAGGCAGGGCCGCAACCACTACCTTGCCCACGACATCCCCCGCTCGACTTCCTCCCACACGAGCGGACAGGCCCTCTCCTCCGCAACAGGCCCCCCGGACCACTCCCTTCCCGCCGAGGCCGAAACACAACAGTTTCCTGCTGTTGGTGAAGGATCGGGTTCCCCGGTTCATGCCGGATCGCTCGTGACTAAGGAAGACCACAAGATTGCCCGACCTGAGTACGAGCCCCGTCTTTTCTCACCCGCCGTAGGCGAGACTCAGGTAGTGAAGGCCGCTGGGGCTGTGGAAAACCTTGGTTCGCTGCGGGCCAGGAACCTGCCGGAAGGTCTCGCGCTACGCGCGGATGACAACAGCTCCCCCTCCTCATCCCGGTACCCGAAGACAAACAGGAGAGGGGGAGGGGAACGGCCCTACAACGGGCCCCAGCTCACTCTCAGTCCGCAGATCTACGCCGTGCTCGAACCCGTGCACTGGCTGCTGCAGCGGGTCGACAGCCCGTACGTGGTGCGCCGCATCGCCCAGGAGGTGGGTCGTCAACTCCGCGAGGGGATGGAGCCCGAGCGCCTGCGCCACCGGCTCACCGTCCGCTTCGCCCGTGTCTTCCCCTCCGACATTCGTGACCCCGGCCGCTGGATCCTCGGTGTCGCGCTGCCCCGCTGGGGATGCGGGCACTTGGACTGTGAGACCGGAGTGATGTGGTCCAACGGCTCTGCATGTGCCGTGTGCGAGGAAGTCGTCGCCGACATCCACGCGGTTCGGCGGCGACGCCAAGGCCACTTCGACCCTCTCGGCGGGCACCCTAGCTCCGCCGACGAAGCTCCCGCCCGCCCCGACGTAGACGGACCGGCCGTGACGAGCTCGCGCGGCGCAATGCCGCAAGGACCGTCCCGGGACAACTGCCATGAGTGCGGGTGCCGCATCTTGCTGACCGGCAAGGCTCTCCTCCACCGACTGTGCAAACCATGCCGTGAAGAACAGATGCAGGTGCATGAAGAAGCGGGTGACATGACCTCCGAGCCGCGGCACACCGTCCTATGCACAGCCTGGGACGGTGTGCCGTGCAGCCGCAACGCTCTGCCCACGCGGACTGTGTGCGCGCGCCACAGAGCACTCGAAGTGGCCAACGAGAGACAAGTCTGCTGACGCGGGCTGCCGGTCAGGTCACGTCCACGGACGTGGTGTACGGCTGGGTATGTGAGGGCCTCCGGAGGCGGCCACCCACACGGCTCAGCTTGTCGCTCGTCGTCCGGTGGCAGCCGTGCTGCCGAGGATGAGCGTCGGCAGGTGCTATGAGAGGCTGCGATGTGCCCTACCACCTGCGGTTCTTCTTCGAGTACGGCGTCGACCACACCCCGTTGTGGCCCGGGCCGCCCGCTGCCCCCGACGTCGACAGCCCCTATGGCTCGCCGTGTGAGCTGGAACGTCTGCCGATCAGTCCTGCCATCCGAGCTGAGCTGGAGAGACTGTGCGCGTGGTACCAGTCCTCACTCGACTGGGACTATCCGCCGGATCCGTCTCCGTGGCCCGCGGAACAGTGGGAGCTGTTCGGGCAGCAGGCGGACGCCGTGCTGGAGACCCTGCGCCATGAACTGGGTGACGGCTGGGTGGTCATGGACCTGCGCAAGCCGTCCTGACAGGGCCGCGTTCACGAACGTGATGTTCGGCTTCATCGGCGACGGCGCTGGTGGCGGCCGCTTGCTCGGCTCAGTGGTCCAGAGCGGGTGATGAGCCCCCGTGGTCGGGGGTGTCGGGCTCGGCCGGGAGGTCGTCGGTGCAGGCGGCGAGGATGTCCGGGCCGATGTAGCGGCGTTGTTCGGTCCACTCGTCGGTCTGCTCGGCCAGCACCGCGGTGATCAGACGGAGGACGGCGTCGCGGTCGGGGAAGATACCGACGACGTCGGTGCGCCGGCGGATCTCCTTGTTCAGCCGCTCCTGGGGATTATTGGACCAGATCTGCTTCCAGACTTGCTGGGGGAAGGCGGTGAAGGCGAGCAAGTCCTCGCGGGCGGCCTCGAGATGGGCCGCGGCTTGAGGAAACGCTGGGACAGCGACGTGATGACGTGGTCCATCTGCCGGTTGATCGCCTCGGCGTCGGGCTGCTCGAACACCGTCCGCAGCAGGGTCATCACGCCGCTGACCGCGCTCTTTGGCACCTGCGAGGCCAAGTTGCGGGCGTAATGCGTTCGACACCGCTGCCACTGCGAGCCGGGCAGCGTGGCGCCGATCGCGTCGATGAGGCCGGGGTGGGCATCGGAGATCACCAGCTTCACGCCGGACAGGCCGCGGGCGATCAGGGACCGGAAGAAGGCGAGCCAGCCGGCGCCGGTCTCGCTGGTCACCGCGTCCAGACCGATCACCTCTCGCCGGCCCTCGGCCGTGACGCCGACGGCGATGAGGCAGGCGATGTTGACGACCCGGCCATCCTCACGGACCTTCATCGTCAGCGCGTCGGCCCACACGAACACATAGGGTCCGGCGTCCAGCGGACGGTCGCGCCAGGCGTCCAGCTGGGCGTCCAAGTGCTTGACCAGGGCGGATACTTGGGACTTGGACAGCTGGGCGACGCCGAGGTCCTTCGCGATGCCTTCGACCCGGCGAGTGGAGACGCCGCGGACGTAACAGGTGGCGATCACGGACATCAGGGCCTGCGCAGAACGGCGGCGCCGCTCCAGGAGCCACTCGGGGAAGTAGCTGCCCTCCCGCAGCCGCGGCACGGCGAGTTCGACGGTGCCGGCCCGGGTGTCCCACGGGCGGGGGCGGTAGCCGTTGCGCCGGTTGACGCGCTCGTCACTGACCTCGCGGTACGCGGCGTTGCACTGGGGCATCCGCGCTCATCAGCGCGTTCGCGAAGGTCGCGAGCATCTGCCGGACGAGATCGGGACTCGCCGAGGCGAGATAGTCCTCGAGTGGTTCAGGGAAGGACACACTATGCGGAGCGGTCATCGGGACCTCCAGGAACGGACTTTGATCGGTACGTCCGGAGGCTCATCCGATGGCCGCTCCCTTATGCCCCGCACCACCCGGGCGCCCGCTCAAACCACCCTGGTCAGCGACGACTTCAACAACCCGCCGAACACCACGTCCGTGGACGTGACCGGAAGCGCCGATTGCGTCGGCTTCACGCGACGACTGCACCGTTGAGCGAGGCCCAGGGTGAATGCCTCCCGTTCTCGTGAATACCGCCTATTCGCGCGAGCGTGCGACTCCCAATGTCGTGTCAAAACGACGTCGCTAGTCGGTTCTGTCACAGATCTTGGGGAGCCCTCGCGGAGGGTGACGGCGTCGTTCGATTAGGGGACCGCATCAGGTGGGGCTGGCGAGGTTCCTGGATACGAGCACGGCAAGCTGGTGCAACCGCTGGCAGTACTGAGCTCCTGCAGGGTCGTTGATCTCAGGGATGACGCGGTCCAAGTCCTCGATGCAGCTCTGCAGGATGCGGCCGTTCTCCGCATCGAGTGTGCCGCCGTTGTCCAGCCATGCAGAAACGCAGCCAGCGGCGTACAGGTCGAGCAACCACACGTCAGTACCCCCGAACTCGGCACGCCGTAGGCTGTCAGGGAAAGGTGCTTGGCGGTGTTCCTGCCAAAGACGATCTGCGGTCTGCACCTGCTCAGTTGATTCGCTCACTTGAGCCATTTTGCAGTAGCCGTTGCGTAGGTCCGAGCGCCCTGTGGGGTTTTGGACGGCCGGCCCTCTGATCGCGACGTCCGTGACACACCGGCACCGTCGCCGGGGGCTACTGAAGCAGGATCATCTTGCGGAGTAGTTCGAATCCGGCGCGCCTGTAGAGCTGCCTTTTGATCTTCTTGATGCGGTTCACGGCGCCCTCGACGCTCCCGGAGTTCCATTCCAGGGTGAGTCCGGCGGTCACGGCGTCGAGGTCGCGGAGCAGGTGGAGTGCGAAGTTGGTGAGGCCGGGCAGTTGGTCGGCGTCGACGGCATCAATCCAGGCCGGGCCGGCGCACGCCGCCGCCTACATGATCAATGAGGACGTGGCGTGCGGGCGCTACCTCCGGCTCTTTACCGCCCGAGAGTCCCGCCTGGATGCCCTGCTGCCCCCGACGCCGACACCGAGGGCTACGGGCGGCAGATCACCGCCGCCTTGCTGCTGACCCTGGATGCCGCCCAGTAGCGTGCCCCGGTGGGCCTGGCCACCGCCCGCCCTTCGTTTGGCCGCTCACCTGGACCCGGCCGGACACCCGCAAACGCTGTGGGCCGACGCCGCGGTCACCACCTACCTGACCGCGGACCGCCCGCCGCCCCACCGGACACCCCCAGCCCGATACCGTCACCGTGGAGCAGGCCCGGGCCGTACTGCGGCTCCTGCACCGCTACGGGCTCATCACCTGCGACTCCCGCGACGGCCCCCGAGCGGTGCGCCTGCACGCGCTGACCGCCCGCGCCGCCCGCGAAACCACCCCCGCCCCGGCAATCCCCGCCACCGCTCGGGCGGCCGCAGACGCCCTAGCGGCGATCTGGCCGACAACCGACCACACCGACCGCGACCTGTGTGCCGTGCTCCGGGCCAACACCGACACTCTGGCCGGTCATGCCGGAGATCTCTTGTGGCAGCCGGATGGCCATCCGGTCCTGTATCGGGCCGGGAAAAGTCTGCTGAACGCCGACCTGTACGCCGCCGCCCACTGGCACCAACTCGTCGCCGATGCCGAGCGGCTGCTGGGCGATGACCACCCCGACACCCTGGCGATGGCGGACGTGCTGCGCCAATGGAAGCGCGTGCGGAAGGACCCGTAGTCCCAGCCTCAGACACCGGTCGCGAAGATCTGTCTGTGATGCTCTGGCCCGTAGTGGCCACGGCGACTTGTAGCAGGTGGAGATGCCTGTGGATCAGCTCCCACGCTTCATCCGACAGGTCACTGGGGTACGGCTAGCGTCCGTCCACACCCACAGCCCACCGCGTACCCGGCCAACGGTGAAGCCCTCGAACGGGACAACCCACCTTCAAGCACTACCAGGGCCACTGAACCTCGCAGAACGCCCACTCACGGAGTTGCGGTGCTGGAGGTGCTCCATCAGGCCGCACAGCGCCAGTACGCCCAGTACTGCGACGACGTGTTCCTTGCCTGCCAGATTGCACTTGATGAACAGCACTTCGACGACCATGGCCGCCACCACGAGCCCGCAGGTGAGCCGCGCACGGTAGCGCCAGCACACGAAGACCGCCAGGCCCACCACGGCTGCCGACGGCCCGGAGTCGTTGAGGTACGCGGCCGACGTCGGCAGGCCGAGGGGGCCGTCCGGCCCGAGCCGGACGCCAAGGTGTGCATACATCGTTCCGGCGAGCGTGGCCGCGTACGCAATCGCCAGGGTCCGCGGGCCACCCAGACAGATTTCGCAGATCCCGAAGACGACCAGGATCTGCGCGAGCGCCCCCCACACCGGGAGGTCCAATGCGGGCACGAAGAGGGACAGGAGGGTGCGCAGTAGGGTCAGCCACAGGGGATCGTGTGCATGTACCGACCCGAGTTCCTGGACGAGTCCGTAACCCCAGGACTGGTTCTGCGCGATCTGCAGCAGCAGCGTCAGGCACACCGATGCGATCGTGATCGGAATCGCACGGAGCCCTCGCTCGCCCAGCCCGTTGCGTACGGTGCGAAGCAGCGGGCCCCACTCCGTGCGCACGGCTCGGCGCAGGACCGGCCTGTGCATCTCTTGGCTCTGCGGCATTACGAGGAGCCAGCGGTCTTGGCGCTGAGCAGCGACTCAAGCTCCTGTCGACCCGCGGACACCGGGCCGGGCGAACGCCGCAGCTGTGCATAGTACGCGAAGGGCGGACCGGTGCGCCGGCTGACGCGCAGGCCAGCTGCGCTTGCGTGGCCGATGAGGTGGGCCGGACGGATCTGATGACGGTCGAAGAACTCTCCGACGATCAGTCGGCCACCGGGCTTGAGAACCCTGCGCAGTTCACTCAGCGTCCGGGCCGGATCCGGGATCTCGCCGAGCGCGGTTACCAGATAGGCGCCATCGAACGTCGCGTCGATGAAAGGGAGTTGGTGAGCATCGGCCAGGCTGGGCACGATGTTGGTGATGTTCCTGTCCGCGGCCCGGCGCATCACGTGGTCGAGCATCGGCTGCTGGATGTCGACGATGTCCAGCCGACCCTGGGCCTCCAGCTGCGGCGCTACGTGGAGGGACTGCAGCCCGGTGCCGGGGCCGATCTCAAGGATCCGCTCCCCTGGACGGGCCTCCAGTATGTCGTCCAGACGGCGCAGGGTCAGGAATGGCAGCGGAAGGTCGAGCAGCCAGTGCTGGGAGTACGGGTAGGGAGCGGAGTCGGACATCCACCACGCGCCGATCGCGGCACCGATGGTGGCTCCTGCCGCGACTCGCCTGAGGGTCCGGCTGTGCCTGATCGAGGCCGGGATCGAGATGCTGGACATGATTCTCCTTCGACAGCATGCGTGCATAGCTGGGCAGGTCCGGAACACACCACGTACTGGTGTGGCGGGGCATGGGTCTGTCACCCATTGCGTTCCGGGGCGGTGAGCAAGGAAGGCCCACGGTCGGCTCGCCTCCTGCCAACACCACAGTGCCGGGGGAGCCCGGCGCGATCCTCAACCCAGGCATCCGAATCCACGGTGGTGCTAGAGCCACCACGGCCCCGGCTGCCGAAGCCGCAGGGGGATTCCCCGAGTTGAGGGGTGAACCCAGTGCCACCCCGGAGTCGGGTACTGGGGTTGGAGACTGGGGCCCTCGCTCCGGTCAGGCTCGGTTGTGTACCTCAAAAGCGGGCCAAGGAGAGTCGACGCCGTGAACACTGTGCTGAACCAAGAGCTTCTTCCCTCATCCGGCGACGACGACAGGGCCCAACTCCGGGGCACCCCATGGTCGGTGCGGCTCAGCCGGGCAACCCTGGGACGTGCGGCCCTGGAGATCTACGACGGCGAACGCGTCGTGGACGTCGTCGTCCCGACCGCTCTGATCTCAGCCACCCTGCTCGGCGTGCTGTCGGGCATGCAGGCCGACGGCGATCCCGTCACCCTGGCCT
The DNA here is from genome assembly GCF_045206365.1 of Streptomyces sp. NBC_00212. Taxonomy (NCBI): domain Bacteria; kingdom Bacillati; phylum Actinomycetota; class Actinomycetes; order Kitasatosporales; family Streptomycetaceae; genus Streptomyces; species Streptomyces sp. NBC_00212. The sequence continues at coordinate 341,351 of NZ_CP108116.1, read as the reverse complement.
GGGGCGTCTTCGAGGCCGGCCAGGACGCTCCGCCGGACGTCACCTTCCAGCGCGGGCGACGGTGGGGGAACACGTCAAGCAAGGGTGCGGAGGTCTTGATCGGCAGGCAGTTCTGGCTCAGCGTCGCGGAAGGCCGCTTCGCCACCGCGACCGCCACACGCTCCAACGGCGACATCGAGCGGCGCACCGTACTGCGCTGACACCTCGGTCCCCGGTCCCGCACCAGAACCACCTACGCCCCTCCCACACGGCTGTGCGTCGGCAGCCCTCCCGGCCCGCGGACCCTCACCGGACTTCCACGAAGAAGAGGACAAGGCTCGCGAAGTGTCCATGGCGCTCCGGTGGTCAGTGTGGTCAGGAACTCAATTGGCGTACCACCGAGACCAGGGTCTCGCGCTGGGCATCGGGGCCCTTCTCTGTGGCTGCGGACATGAGTATGCGGGCGAGCTGGGGGAGGGTGAACCAAGAGGCGGAGAGCGCGATCACGGCGTGCATGAGCTCCGCCGGGCCGACGGCGTCGCCCAGGGATCCGTTCTTCTGGGCCTGGGCGACGGCGGCGATCTTCTCGGCGTAGTGGTCGGTACGCTCGCCCTCGGCGGCGATCCGGTCCTCGTACAGCAGGCCCTCCCAAGCCAGCAGGCGTACGAAGTGCGGGTGGGCGCGGTGGTAGTCGAAGACGCGGCCCGCATAGTCGCCCAGGTCTGCGGCCTGTTCGCTGGTCATCGGAACGGCTGCGGCGATCTTCTTCAGCTCGGATTCCAGGACGGCGGCGAACAGTTTGTCCTTGCTGCCGAAGTACTGGTAGATGCGCTCCTTGTTGATGCCGGCGCGCTGTGCGATGCGGGCGACGCGGGCGCCCTCGGGGCCGTGTTCGGCGAATTCCTCGACGGCGGCGTCAAGCAGGAGCTGTTTGGTTCGCGCGGTGTCCCAGGCCATGGGGCGACCCTATCCCATCTCCAACCATTGGGTTGGACATTGGTGGAGGTGTGTGTGAAACTCCAACCCATCGGTTGGAGATTCAGGCTCCAGCGCGTCCCACCTCGCCTGCCAGGAGATACGCATGTCCGTGAACGTCCCCGCCGCCGCTCCGTCCACGCATCGCCGCGCGCTGATCACGTGGCTGGCGATCTACCCGACGGTCACCGTCGTCCTCGGCCTGATCGGCCCGGCCACGGCCCGTCTGCCGCTGCTGGTCCGTACGTTGATCCTCACGGCGATCGTCGTCCCGGTCGCTGCCTACCTGTTGATCCCGGCCCTGATGAAGGCCAACGCGGTCCTCGCCCGGCGCTGATCTGGCGCTACGACGGCCTCGCCGTGGGCCGGGGGCGCACAGAACCTTGGTGTCGCCGCTTGCGCCGAGATCGAGATGGCGGTCCAATGCTGAAGGTGACTGCTGCTGGTGGACTCGGGACCATAGACGCTGGGGCCGGAGAAGATACGAACCCTCTCGAGGAGCTTTCGCTCAAGCAGCTCCGTCAGCGCAACAGCATGAAGCGGCGCACGTATCCGGCAGATGTCCTGCCCCTGTGGGTGGCTGAGAGCTGAGATGGATGTCCTGCTCACGCCGCCGGTCGCCGAAGCGCTGCGCGAGGCGATCGATACCGGTGACACCGGATACCCCGCCGGAACCGAGTTCGCCGAGTCGCTGGCCGGCTTCGCCTCACGTCGTTGGAAGTGGGAAGGAGCGTCGGTCGATCGCGCCGCCGTGGTCCCGGACGTGATGATGGGCGCGGTCCAGGTACTGCGGCTGATCACTGACCCCGGCGACCCGGTCATCGTCAACTCTCCGGTGTACGCGCCCTTCTACGCCTTCCTCACCCATGACGACCGACGGATCGTGGAGGCGCCGCTCGGGCGAGATCTCCGCATCAACCTGGACTGATGGAGGAGATGTTCCGGCGTACCCGGGAGCGGCAAGGGCAGGATCGCCTTTCTCCTCAGCAATCCGCACAACCCCACCGGCACGGTTCACACCGCCGAGGAGCTCGCCGCCGTGGCGGAGTTGGCTCGGCGGTACGGAATCCGCGTCGTCGCCGACGAAATCCATGCCCCACTCGTCTTGCCGGGCGCCGACTTCAAGCCCTACCTCAGCATGCCCGGGGCCGAGGACGCCTTCTCGCTCATGTCGGCGACCAAGGGCTGGAACCTGAGGCCGCTGCCGATCTGCGCCGGACGCCCGAGGAAGTCCACGACGGCGCCGGGTTCCTGGGCGTCATCGCCCATACTGCGGCCTACCGCCACGGGGACAATTGGCTCGATGCGTTGTTGGCGGGGCTTGACGCGAACCGCTCCCTGCTGGGTCGGTTCATCGACCAACACCTGCCCGGAAGCGGCTACGCCAGGCCGGAGGGAACCTATCTGGCCTGGCTCGACTGCCGTTCCCTCGGCCTCGCCCCGGAAGAATGCTCCACGGACCTCTCGGGTGTGACCGATCTGGCCGGCCCCGCGTGGCTGTTCCTGGAGGACGCCCGGGTGGGTTCTCTCCGCCGGCCACATCTTCGGGACGGGAGGCGCCGGGCACGTCCCTCTGTACTTCGCCACCTCCCAGTCCGTCCTCACCGAGGCGATCACCCGAATGGGACAGGCTGCCGCCCGGCACCCCGCGCTGGTCAAACGAGCCTCGCTGTTGAGCAGCGCCTAGTTCACGGCCAGTTCCGCGATGCCCGGGTGCTGCTTGGCCTCGGTGTCGCCTCGCACTGTCACTCGTACGTACCGGGCGAGTCGCGCAGCACCCGCCACCTCGGGCTGCCAGTGATGCCCGTCGAGGGAGAGTTCGATGCTGTAGGCGGTGGGTTTGGTGCTGTTCCAGGTGGGGGTGACCTTTGTGACGCGGACGGGCCTGGTGAGGTCCGCCGTCAGCTGGCCGCTTGTGCCGTCGGGGACCCAGGCCGTGGCCCCGTTGCCGTCGAGCGCGGCCCCCGCGTACATGCCGGGCTGTTCGGACGAGGCCGTGGCGGTGGTGCAGCGGGCCGCGTTGGTGGTGGGTATGAGGTCGGGGCGGCGGGTCTTGAGGACGGCTGGGGAGCCCTTGCTGACGATCTGCTTGCCCTGGGGAGTGTCGAGCGTCATCGGGGCGCCGTCGGTGAGCCGCACGGTGGTGCTGTGGGCGCCGAGTTCGATGTCGTAGGTGCGTCCCTGCCAGGTCAGGCCGTGCAGGGTGACACCGCGGTCGAGCTGCGGGGGCAGCATCGGGTCGAGGTGGAGGCGGTCCTCGCGCATCCGCATGCCGGTCAGGCCGTTGGTGAAGACCTGCAGGAAGCCGCCCTTGCCGGTCAGGAAGTCGTGGGCGGGCGAGCCCGCCAGCGGGTCCTGGGCGCCCGCCTTGTCGCCGCGGGCCTCCGAGAACTGGTCGAAGGGGCCGCGGACGAACGGTTTGATGGAGCGTTCGAGATAGGTGTACGTGGAGCAGCCCGGCTCGCCGAGTCCGGCGGCGTCGATGGCGTGCACCGAGTCCGTCATGGCCGGGCCGTCCGGGTCGGTGCGCTGCGCGTAGTAGTCCAGGGTGGCGGCGTCGGCGCCCTGGGGCATCGGCCATTCCAGCGGGTACATCAGCAGGACCGTGTCGGCCTGCTTGATGGTGCTGCCGTGGTAGCCGTCGTACTGCTGGAAGACCTTGCTGCGTTCGTCGTATGGGATCCGGATGTGGTCGGCGATCGTCTTCCACTCGGCGGGGGCCTGCAGGCCGAGCAGTTCGGCGGCGCGGATGGCGTGGCGCAGGGCGGTGACGGCGCCGGCGTTGGTGAAGACCGCGTCGTCGACGCCGTTGCTGTATTCGTCGGGCCCGGCCGTGTCCTTGATCGAGTAGCTGCCGTCCGTGTTGCGGCTGACACGTCCTGCCCAGAACTCGGCGATGCCCTGCAGCACCGGCCAGCCGCGCTCGCGCAGCCACTTCGTGTCGTTGGTGGCCAGGTAGTACTGCCAGGTGGCCAGGGAGATGTCGGACTGGAGGTGGATCTGGGTGCGGCAGTGCGGCGGGTCGACGCTGTGGCACTCCTGGGCCAGGTCGCCCGAACTCCCGCTGTTCCAGGGGTAGAAGAGCCCTTGATAGCCGAGCTCGCGCGCATTCTCGCGAGCCCCTGCGAGGGTCCGGTAGCGATAGTCGACCACGGTCTTGGCGAGTTCGGGCCGGGTGGCGAGCAGGCCCGGGTACATCCACGTCTCGGCGTCCCAAAAGACGAGGCCTGCATAGTTGTCGCTGGTCAGGCCCGTCGGAGCAATGCTGTTGGCCGCGCCCTCGCGAGTGTTGGAGAGCAGCCCGTACTGCGCGGACCGCACCCACGACTGCATCTCGGGCTGTCCGGGCACCTCGATGTCGCTGCGCCACAGCCGCGACCAGGCGGCGGTGTGGGAGCGCAGCAGGGCATCCCAGCCACCCTGAGAGGCACGCTGTGAGGCGACGGTGGCATCGCGGCGCGGCGCGCGCGAGGTCAGAGACGTGTCGACGCCGACGTACTTGGTGACGTCGTACGACTGCCCACCCCGGACCGGAAGAGTAAGGGCCTGATGGGCCGTCATGTCCTTTGCTCCTGTGGCCTGTTGGACGTCGGCGCCGTGCGCTCCGCGTCCGGCGCGCAGGGTGGAGGCGACGGCTCCGTCCACGTTCGTGCCGTCCGTACGGAAAGCCACATCCATGGTTGGTGCGGCCCTGTCGCCGCCCTGCCCGCTGGTCCGGTCACCGCCGCCGGTCTGGCTCATGCGGCGCGCGCCGCGCCCGTCCAGCGTGTCGGTCACGGTCGCCTCGCCGCTCCAGTGCGGCGTCATGCTCAGGCGTACGGCGCCCACGTGCGGGTTGACGCGGTCGGCGAGCACCTCGTACACGAGGTCGGTCCGGCGGCCGTCGGTGGCGGTCCAGGTCAGTGACGTACGCACCACGCCGCAGTGAAGGAGGAGCGACTGACGGTAGTGGGAGATCCGGCCGGACGGCGTCGAAGAGTCGAAGGTATCGCCCCGCGTTCCACCGGTGCTGATGGCGAGCGCGGTCCAGGTGGGCAGCGCCGCGACGGCTTGCCGGTCCCCGGCGGTCTGCTTGTTGTGCGCATAGAGCCCGGACACGAACGAGCCGTCGTAGCTCGGGGTGAACAGTGGCCAGCCGGTCTTGGCCGTGCTGTCGGTATATCCGGCACCGTTCGGCGGCACGCGCTGCCCGAGGTAGCCGTTGCCGACGAAGGCATGGTGGGTGTCGGCCGCGTCGATACGGGTGGTGCCAAGCGTCCAGTCGTCGCTGTCGGGGCAGTCGGCGGTCGTGGCGGCGGTGTTCCGCACTGGCTGCGAGGCCGCCGGCGGCACGGAGGCGAGAAGCGCTCCGGCCAGCAGCACCGCGGTCAGCCGGGCGGCACGCGGCCGCACACCTAGGGAGTACGACGTCATGGTTCTCCGTCACTCTGGTTCGCCTGCGAGGGTCCTGGGACCATAAATTTCCTGAACGATTCACGTCAATAGATGCGCAGTCTTAGCCAAGTTCCGAACACAAGAGGTTGGCTGTTGACGTACAGGGCGAGGTGTTTCGGCCAGTGTGGGGAGGTCGGGAGGCTGGGCGTCGGGGCGTGTCCTGTGCGGTGGTGCAGCGAGGCGGTCCTGTCGTTCACAGGCGCTGCCCGTGCCTGACACGTGTGTGCGCGGGACACCGGCACGTCTCCCCTGCGGGATATCGGGCTGCCTTGCAGAGAATGTCGCGTTCTTCCTCCACGGCGACTCCGTTCTCTTGGACCATCGAGATCCAAGTCTCTCCGGTGTCCAAACTCCGGCGTCAGGGCTCGGTTGCCACGGCCCGGCCCCGGACGGAGAAGCGGGGATAAAGCGGACGTCCCGCCAACAGCGCAGGGTCTGCTGGGCGGCCGTCAATGATGCGGGATGTCGATGCCTGCCGCGCGCAGGTTCGCCTCGACCAGCGCGTTCAGCCGGGCGATGGACGGTGCCTGGTCTTCCCGGTGGTGGTTGACCAGTCCGTACCGGGAGGCGGCGTCGGACTTGTTCCGAAACTCGGTCGGCATCGCCAGCAGCGTGCGGTTGGTCAGCAGCTTGCCGGCCAGCGTGGACGCCAGCTCCTCGATCCGCGGGTCGTCCGGCTCCCAAGACCTCGCGTCCCAACCGCGTTTGGTCAGCTCGACGGACTCGGGATCGTCAAGCGAATGTTCAAGCCGGGTCAGGAAGGTGTCGAAGATCTCCGGGACCAGCGCCCGGGCCAGCACCAGAGCCTCCCGTTGACCGGCCACGTAGTCGGGGCTGAAGCCGAGATCGGCGAGTCGGTCCAAGACCGAGCAGGCCCGGTCGGGCAGCAGGGCTCGGTCGCCATGGGCAAGCCGGTGCAGCATGTCCCGTCGCGCGATCAGTTCCTCGATCTGTTCGGTGAGTCGATGATGGACATCGTCCAGGGCGGCGGTGAACCGCTCGGGACCGGCGTCGAGCAGGTCACGGATCTCGGCCAGCGGCACGCCGGCCCCGGCCAGGGTCCGGACCTGGACCAGCCGCAGCAGGTCGGCCGACCCGTAGCGGCGGTAGCCGGAGATGTCACGTTCCGGCTCGGCAACCAGGCCGAGCCGGTGATAGTGCCGCACGGTCTTGATCGTGACGCCGACGAACCCCGCCGCCTGACCGATTGTCAGCCCGCCTGCCATCGGATCAGCACACCTCCAGATCATGGGCGGCCGCGGTCTCGCAAACCGCGTCGGCGCGTAAGTCCTTGCGCAGGATCGAACCGTAATCGACGGCGACCTTCGCGCTCACCTTGAGGTATGGCTTGCGGACGATCAAAGGGGCGAGGGTAGCGCGCATCTGTTCCCGCTCGTTCACCCTTCTCGCTGAGGCCGGCACCCGAGCGACCACGTACCGCACCCGCACGGTCAATGAAGCTCCGCCATCTCCGAATGTGCCGAGGACCGCGTCGACGTCGGCGTGGAACGGGGGGCTCGATGGCGATCTCGGCGTACCGGCCGATGCCGTGCGGTCCGCGGCCAGGCCCGGTCCAGGCCGGGCACCTGCGATGAGTACCGGTCAGCCCATGGCCGCGCGAGAGGTTGACCTTGACCTTAGGTCAGGGTGCACGCTCATCGCATCACCACCGCGAAGGGACCGGTAGCCACCAGGGCCGCCGTGACCTCAAGCACTGTGCACAAGGAGATTCATGATGGGAACAGACAACAGCGGCTTCTCCGAAGCAGGGCTGCGCATGCTGCGCGACGTACTGGCACGGCATGTCGAGTCCAAGAAGATTCCCGGGCTCGTCGCCCTGGTCAGTCGCGGCGGTCAGACACACGTCGAAGCGATCGGGACGATGCGCCATGACGGTGGCGCGCCGATGGGCCGGGACACGATCTTCCGGATGGCGTCCACGTCCAAGCCGGTCACGATGGCGGCGGCGATGATCCTGCTCGACGAGTGCCGACTGCGGCTGGACGACCCGGTGGATCCGTGGCTGCCCGAACTCGCCGACCGTCGGGTGCTGAAGCGGCCCGACGGCCCGCTGGAGGACACCGTGCCCGCACAACGGCCGATCACCGTACGGGACTTGCTGACCTCCACCTTCGGGCTCGGGGTGGACTTCGCGCTGATGGGCTCCCCGATCAGGGCCGCGACCTTCGAGCGTCTCGACTACAGCGTGGCATCCGGACCGGCGCCCGACCCGGACGAGTGGATGCGCCGCCTCGGCGAGCTGCCGCTGTCGTACCAGCCCGGAGAGCGGTGGCAGTACGACCTCAGCAACGAGGTGGTCGGCGTGCTTGTCTCCAGGGTTACGGGCCAGCCGTTGGAGACGTTTCTGCGCGAACGCGTCCTCGATCCGCTGGGGATGAAGGACACCGCCTTCCACGTACCCGCCAACAAGATCGACCGGCTGCCGCCCCTGTACGGACCCGATCCGCAGACCGGCGAGTTCGTCGTGTGGGACGAGGCGGCAGGCGGACGGTCCAGCCAGCCCCCGGCGTTCCAGGGCGCTGGCGGTGGGCTGGTCTCCACCGTCGATGACTACCACGCCTACTTCCAGATGCTCCTGAATCACGGGATGCACGGCAGCGAACGGATCCTGTCCCGGCCCGCCGTCGAGCTGATGACCACCAACCGCCTCACGCCCGAGCAACAAGCCGCCCGGGACACCATGTACAGGAACATCGCCCATATGACGGGCGGACAGGGACTCCACGGCGGCTGGGGCTTTGGGATGGCGGTACGAACTTACCGCGGCGACCACGCGCCCATCGGCCAGTTCGGCTGGGACGGCGGTACCGGCACCACCGCCTACGCCGACCCCGACAACCAGCTCACCGGAATCCTGCTCACCCAGGTAGGGATGTCCACCCCGGACTCGCCGCGGCTCATCCACGACTTCTGGACCACTCTCTACCAGGCCATCGACCGACAATGAGCTCGCTGAGCGCCTGCCCACGAATCTGCCGAGGTTGAGCGGGCGGACAGCCGGGGCGCCGCGGAACACACCGCATCTGCCCCGCTACTCGCCCTCCCGTGCCTCATCGGTCTCGGGTGTGTGGGCGGCTTCGATGCTGGGGCCTCGGTATTCGGGATGAGCACGGTCCATGGCGCCGGCGACGTGAAGGGGGACGGGGTGGCGGGTGCGCGCGTCCCAGGCCAGGGACTGGTGGCACAACTGGGCTGCGAGCGCCGCGAGTTGCTGCGGATCTCGCTCTGCGGCGTGAGGGACGGCGATCTGGGTGGCGGTGAAGCTGTGCCAGTCCTTGCGCTGAAGTGCCCAGTCGTCCTTGGGGAGGGTGAAACGGGTATGGACGCCGCCGATGCTGCCAGCGCTGCCAAAGCCGTCATAGGTGCGGGAGGCCTGGGCGATGTACCAACTGGTATGGCCGGTACTGGTGGTACGCCGGTAGAGGCGCTCCTGGGGCTTCGGCGGGCGCTTGGGGCTCTTGCGCGGGCTGGCGGTGTTCTCTACCGGGGTGGGCACTTCGCCATAGGAGGTGTTGATGGCGACCACGGCGACGGACCGTGTCTCGGTGCGCAGGTCATCGCCCGGCAGCGGCCCCTTGCCGAAGCGGACGTTCTGCAGACCCGGCCAGATAGTCCGGCAGGCTTCGGTATCCACGAAGATGATCAGAGGGCGGTCGGAGGGGAGGATCTTCAGGGCGGATTCGATGTGCTGGCGGGCCAGCAGGGCGCCTTCTTCGTGCCGGGCGTGCCCCTCGCGGCCGATGGCACGCCGGCCGAAGGCCGCTTCCGCTGCCGCCTGGGGCCGCCAGTCGTGGGCATGGTGGTCGTAGGAGCCCAGGTGCCAGGGCCGATCGGGGTCGTTGCTGGTGTGGAGTGCGGTGAGGACTTCGACCATCTGCGTGCGGTCGGCAGCACCGGGACGGCGGTTGCTGACGCGCTGCTGGCGCAGGTGGATGCCGACCAGGATGGGCTCGTCCGTCAGGTCGGTGACGTGGCGCAGGCGGTCGTCCACGCAGCCGAGTCGGAACAGCAGATCGCGCAGGGCGTTGATCGCCTTGTAGTCCTTGGGTGCCTCGGCGTCGGCGTCGGTGTCTGCTTCGTCAGCCGCGTCGTCGGGTTCGGGTGCACTCTGGCGGGCCAGGAACTGGGAGACGATGTCGCGCTCGTACAGGGCGCGGCGCAGGTCCCTTTTGTGGTCGTGGCGGTGCTGGCCGGCCTCGCGTTCGCGCTTGGTGGGCTTGGGGTTCCAGATGGTCTCGACCCAGGCGCCGTTAACGGCGTCGTCCTGGAGTTGGTCGAGGAAGTCGAGTTCGCCGTCCCAGTCGACCTGCTCGACGTGGTCGAGGGCCCGCAGTCGGTGGAAGCGGACGACCAGCCGCTGGCTGAGGCGGTGGTCTTGGTGGTCGCCGCAGTCGAGCGGCCGCTCGGGGGTGCTCGTGTAGGCGGCGAGGGCCTCGCTCATTCTCCTGCGGGTGGTGCCGTCGTTGTAGAGGGCGATGATGCGGACGGTTTCACTGCCGGTGGCGGCCAGGGCGTGGTCGAGGTCTGCGCGGGTGACAGCGCCCTTGGTGGGGCGGGTGAGTTCGACATCGGTGGCCTCGAAGCCCACTTGGATGATCTTGGGGCGTTTGAAGGTCTCGTTGATGTGGTCGGCGAGGATCTTGTTGAAGCGTGTGCCGACACCTTTGCCGAGGACGTGGGGAACGGGGGCGGGAACGAGGGCACGCATCTGGCCGCTCAGTGCCGCGAGATCGTCGTTGGTGGGCCAGGCGGTGAAGGCCATGCCGCAGGCTTCGAGGACTTCGGCGGCGTAGTTGCGGGCGTAGGGCACCCACTGGCCGTCGCTGTTCTTGGTGTGGCCGATCGGCATCCGCAGCAGCGTGTTCTTGTGCCCGCCGTGCTCGATGAACACGGTGCGGGTGCTGGCCCAGTGGGTGGCCAGCCTGCTGAACGTGGGCAGCACGTGGAGCGCGAAGAGCGGTTCGCCAGGCTGGGTGGCGACTCGGAAGTCCAGTTTGTGCAGGGCGTATCCGGTGCGCTTGGGTTTCAGCGTGGTCCGCCGGGTGACGTTGTCCCAGCTAATGAGGCTGCCCTGGGTATCCATGCGCCAGTGGATGCGGCGCATGCTGGGGCCGTTAGGGATGAGCAGGGGGGTGCGGGCCAGACGCTGGGCGAAGTTCCAGGCTGCGACGCGGTAGAACCAACCCGGGGCGTGCGGGGTTCCGTCCTCGACGCCGCGCACGAAGGACGCGAGTTCGGGGTGTTCGACTTCGGCAGCGGCGAGCAGAGGGGCAAGTGTGTTGGCGTCCTCGCCCTTGCGTACGCGCCGCTCCCATTCGCGGACCGCGGTGGACAGGATCCAGGCGTTGAAGGGCTTGGTGGTGACCGCGACGGCGGGCTCGGCGAAGTCATCATCCACGGGTTCGTAGGTGTGCGGCATGAGGACAACGGGCTGGCCCGAGACCGCGCTGAGCGCGGAGGCCAGTCCGGCATACGGGGGGCGGCTCGGCTTGCCGTTCTTGGCATCCCCGTAGGTGGGCAGGCTGCTCCATGCCTGGCCGAACTCGCTGTTCAGGGGGTAGAGCGTGATCTTCCCGAGTGCGGAGTACGGGAAGAGAAAGGCCAGGGTGCTGATCATCCGGCAGTCTCCCCAACATGGCGGTCGGCGAAGCGGAAGAAGGCGTTCAGGGTGGTGCCGTAGTAGCGGCGCATCAGAGGCAGCTCGTGGTTCTTGGTCCACTGCTCGCGCAGGGCGCGGATGAGGTGGGGCAGGTCGGACTTGCCGCGGGTGTCGAGGAAGGCGGCGTCGACGAGTTTGATGCGCCCTGGTGTGCCTCCACGCCGGGCGCGTCCGACGAGCTGGATGAGGCTGATGATGAGCTCAGCGGCGATGGCTTGCTTGGCGCGGGCCGGCAGGGAGCGGAAGTAGCGTTCACTGGTGACCAGCTTTTCGAAGTAGTGGCCGGCCACCGTGCGGCGTCGCTCGAGCTCCGTCCAGGGCTCGCTGCTGGTCTGCTTCTCGTCCAGGGCGCGGGCGCCGACGTGGGCGAGGAGTTCGTCGGGCTCGTCGACGAGTGGGACGGGGCGGATGGCGAGCCAGATGGAGCCGATCGCGGACTTGTTGGACTGGGGCGCCAGGATGTTCAGCCCGCGCTCGGCCCGGCCCAGCGGCGCGATCAGGATGCGGGCCTTGGGCAGCCGGGTGAACGATTCGAGCTGGTCGCCGCGGATCTCGTGCCACAGCGGTTCGCCCGAATCGTCGTGGCGGGAGGCCGGTTCGTCCTCCGGGCGGGGCCTGACGGCCACCGCGATGAGCCCGGGTTCGGCGCCCGCGGCCAGCAGGCCGTCGCGCAGATGCTGGCAGCTGTCGTAGGAGGTGGTGACGAGCAGGATGGAGTCCTGGACCCGGTTCTTGCTCTGCCGGGCGAGATCGTGGAGCTCGCCGCGCAGCCGGGGCCACAGGCGACGGCCCAGAAGCCGGGTGGCTTCGACGCGGTCCTTGCCGGTGATGCCGGAGATGCGCAGCATCTCTTCGCCGAGTCCGGGGAAGAGTTCGGCTTCGATGCTCACCCCGTGATCGACGTCGTCGGGCACCCACCAGGTGGGGACGGTGTGCACGTGGTGGCGGTGCGCGCCGGGCGCGTATGCGGTGGCCGACAGGCCCAGCACGGCGCGTTTGTGGCCGCTGTGGGCGAGCGCCGTGATCTGTCCGAGGGTGGTGACGTAGGTGTGCGGGTCGCCGCCGAAGGCCGCCACGCTCAGGCGGGTGTCCTCCGGCACCCCTGTGCGCACGTCCTCGGTGAAGGCGAACATCAGGCGCCCCTGCGGGCCGTGCGGGATGGCCCGCCACGCGCTGAAGGGTCCCAGCACGTCGGCGATGTCCCGTGCTGATTCCACCCCGGCCAGCTTGAGCTGCTGGGCGTTGTGGACGAAGCGGTACAGCAGCAGCCGCAGCGGTTCGAGGAAGGCCCGGCGCAACATCCGGTCCAGCACGTCGGCGCGCACGTGCTGGTTGGGCACCCACCGGGCCAGCAGCTTCTCCAACTGCTTGCGCACGTGGGACAGGGATCCGGCATCCCCGTCCGGGTCGATGACATCGCGCAGGAGCTCGGCGAGCGGATGCAGATGTTCTGGCAGCGCCGTCATCTTGATCTTGCGCTCGTACAGGGCGGCGAACAGGCCGCGCTCGGCCACGTCCGGGGAGAAGCCACGTTCCTGCCCGCTCACCTGCTGCTCGTCGTTGGCGAACAAGGCCCGCAGCTGGGTGCTGATCCAGCCGTCCCAGCGCTGCGGAATGATCCACCGCCGCTCCTGCACCGGGCGGCCCGACTTCTTCGCGGGGTGGCTCCCCTTCTTGTTCTTGGTGTCTTTGCGGTCACTGGGGCCGAGGGAGCCGTGGGCGAGGTGGCTGGTGTAGGTCTCGGCGAGCCAGCGGGTGCGCATCAAGGTGTTGCGCATGGACTCGTCCAGGGCTGGCCGTACCCGCCCGAAGGCCTGGATGAACTCGCCGTCGAGCCGCAGCAGCGGGCGCTGGTCCTGGCGGTTGCCCCAGGCCAGAGTGAGTCCCCTGCCAGCCTGCCCCAGGACGAAGGACTGAAACGCGTCGACTTCGTCCAGGGCGATGAACTGGCATCGCCGCAGCATCAGTTCCTCCACCGTCATCCGCTCGACGACGGCCCCGGAATCGACCTGGACGGGAATGTGCAGATGCCCCTGGTAGAAGTTCGCGTGCGTGGTGACGATGATCTGCGCGGTGCATGCCTGCCGGGCCAGCCGGAACTTGCCGCACACCGGCCGGTACGGGCAGGCGCAGATCCCCTGCCGTCGTGTCTTCGGACCCCGTCCAGATTCCGGGACTCCAACCGGCCGATACGGGACCAGAGACATGCACGCTTCGTGGCCGGGCACCCACGCATCGACCTCGTCGTCGACGGTCGCCAGCGACGGCAAGGCGCAGCCGTAACCGAGCCGGTCTTCCGCCCACTTGACGAAGGACCGGTCCCTGGACTCCGCAGCCACCTGATCGAGGGCGGCCATCATGCTGTTCGGTGACATCAGCGGCACGACCAGCCGCTCGGGATGCTCAACTCCGCGCGAGCGCAGGTCCTTCTCGATGCCGTAGGCCATCTTCAGCGCAGCCATGGTGGTGGGCACGGCCAGACCCAGCGTGGCGCCCTCCGCCTGCGCCCAGGAGCCCAGGCTCCGCATGAGAACACTCTTACCGAACCCGGTCGGCGCCTGGAGCACCTGCAGATTCCCTGCCTCAACATGCAGCAGGTCGCCGACCTCGACATCGTCGCCGGTCCGTAGCTGAGCAAACAGCGGATCAAGGGACTCGGCGCGGAAGGTCTCACCGGCCTGCTGGTCCAGCTCCCGGTTGAGGGCGAGGAACTCCTTCACCTTGAGGGTCAACTGCCCGGCCGACGCGGTGCACACCCTGACCGGCTCGGCCTCCGGTGCCGCATGACGCTCCTGCAACGTGTAGTGGGCCTGGACGGCCCACGTGGAGTCGTGGCCAGCGACCGGCACCCGCAAGGTGGTCACGTAGTCACCGGGCTCGGCATGGGGCAGGGGGCCGGAGTTCTCGGCACGGAGCCGGTCGATCTCCTCCAGCAGCACGTCGGCCAACTCCCGGGGCAGCATGCCATGGCGGGCGGCGAGCACACCGTCGTCCTGCAGGACGTACTCACACAGCGCTCCCGTGGCCAAGAAGCGCTCCGCGTCCGTATGCAGCGACTCCTCGTTGCTCAGCCGGTTGGGGCGCTGGCGCAGCATCCGGCTGATGCGCCGCTGCTCTTCGCCCGACAGCTGCGGGTATTTGCTCCACGCGTCGTACTGGCCCGTGAGCAGATAGGACACCCGCTTGAGGTCAGTGCCGGCGCTGCCGTCCTTGGCCCGCAGCGGGAAATGCGCCTGCGCGAGCGCGCACGCACAGGCAATGACCTTCGGCAGAATCCGCCGGTCCAGCTCACTGTCCTTCTCCACCACCGGCATGGTCATCGTCGGCCCGCCTTGCGCAGTTCAGCCTTGACCGCCTTGATAACCTCGCTCACCAGCAGGACCGTCAGATTCGGCAGCAGTTCGGCCAGCTCGTCGCGCTGTGCCTCGCCCCGGTAGTTGGGAATAACGATGGTGCGCGCCGCCGGCGGTTTCCTGCGCAGCCGGTCGGCCAGCGACACGGCGCTCGCGTAGTCCTTCACATCGATCCGCAGCTCCCAGCCCGTCGCGGGAACTCGGATCAGCAGGTCGTAACGGTCCTTGCCCGGCCACAATTCGACCTCGACACCGCAGTTCTTGAGCGCCTCCAGCCGCTTGAAGAGGTAGATCTCGGAAACCCCGGAGATGACGATGTGCCGCCACACCGCGGTCTCCACGCAGATGCTGCGGTTCGGGCCCTCCCGGTAAAAGGGCCGGGCCGCCGGCTGCTGCGGCACGCCGCCGTCCCGCCGATGCAGCAGCGGACGCCCCTTCGCGGAGTCGGCACGCACGAAGTACGCCGCGTTGTGCAGCGGGAACCGGCAGCGCACCTCGCCACCATCGACGTGCATCGGCCACTGGCACACCGAGCACGGCCACCACCACTTCCCCCCAAACACCTGATCCGCCGGGATCGGCACATAGCGCACGGACTTGCGCATGCCGACCGCCGAACTGAACAACTCCGCCAACTGCCGCTCACCGCCCGCGGGCTGCTTGACCACGAAGTACCGGTGCGCGGTGTACTCCTGCTCGCTGGCACCCTCGTTGATCAGCTGGAACGCCTCACGCTCCACCATCTCGCCGTGCATCCACGCCCACGTGGGCAACCAGCGGCGCGCGGGATCCACACCCCCGCTGAGCAGCTCAACGATGTCCTCGCAGCCTTCGGCGTACACGTCGTCGCTGAGCTCGCCGCCATCGAGTACCGTCAACGAGCCCATCTGGCTGTCGGCAAACAGGCCGGGAGCGATCCGTGCGAGGGGATGATGCAACGCCTCGATGAGCGTCGTCGGCGTGTTCGGGCCTCGGCCCGGGCCGCACACCGACATGACGACCCCGGTCATGCGGGCGATCTCCCGGCGGGCGGCCGGTTCCTCGTAGCGGCAGGTGTGCGCATATCCGGCACGGACCGCCGCGCTGATCAGCAACCGGCGGTGATACTGCAAATCGTCAGACGACAGCGTCATCCGGCTCTCCATCTCACATCATTAAGTGACCACGACAGAGCTCTCTGTGATGAGGATGGCAGCATTCAGCGCCCCGCCCGCCGTGGCGCGACACGCCGCACCAGGGCTCTGAACTGCATCAACGTCGACGTGATGACGCATTCGGGGTTATCGAAGTTCACCAGGACCGGTGAGCAGTGGCGTGGCGAGTTGACGGGCTCCGCGCCAGGCGGGGACATGAGACCCGCGGCGCGAGTGCGCCCTCAATCGAGGCTGCCGGAGCCGACACCGCCTCGTCCGCGCCGGCTTCGGCGGTGTCGCGGCCCTTCCCGGGTCTGTCCGTGCCGCACTTCGACGCGAAGCCGATCGCCGACGGACGTTCCGGCGTGGACCTGCGCTCAGGCGATCAGGACGTTTCGGCCGGTGGACGTGAGGCGTGCTGACCGGTGCGGGACCCGTCGTCAGGAAGTAGGCCTTGGCGCTACCGTGTAGTGGCGGATGATGTCTTGTGCCGTGAGATTGTTGATGGACAGCGGTTCGCCGACAGGGCCGGCATTCATCCAGGTATCGCCTTCCGCCAGTACCCTCATGGCCGTGCATGCCGCCTCGCACAGTGCGGCCATCCTGGATGCCGTCACGATGCGGCAGACTGGGGGTGCGGTGGCGTTGTGTTCCAGGGGGTTGGCCTGGTGCAGCCGGACGGCGGCGCTCTCCCACCCCGGCCCGGCGACTCGCCTTCCGCGTGGGACACACGTTGAGGCCCCGGCCTGTTCATGACAGCGGGCTTCTCCAGCTGGCCTCGAGCACTCTTCCAACGAGCCACGGCTGCGCGGTCGTTCGAAGACATTACGGTGATGGACCGAGGTTGACGTTTCGTTTCCGGACACGCGCCGTTGGGCCGGGGCACGCCCACGTCGCCTGGCAGCAGGCGTACGTCGTCGTGAGGCGTGAGGCAGGCGAAGGGCGGGGCGATGACTACGAGCAAGGTCCAACGCGTACTCGAGCGGGCCGTGGACGAAGGCGGTGTTCCCGGAATCCTCGCCGAGTTTCGCGACGGCGAGGGACGCTGGTTCGGCTCGGCCGGGGTGGGCGATACGGAAACCGGCCGCGAACGCAGCCCCCAGGACCGGTTCCGTATCGGCAGCATCACCAAGACGTTCGTGGCGACCGTGGTGCTGCAACTCGCCGCAGAACACGAGCTGAGCCTCGACGACACCGTCGAGAAGTGGCTGCCGGGCGTGGTCCGTGGCAACGGCCACGACGGCTGCCGGGTCACCGTCCGCCAGCTGCTCGACAACACCAGCGGGATCTTCAGCTACACCGAGGACTACGCGGCGCTGCAGGCCCGCGACAGCTACACCCCCTTGCAACTCGTCCAGATAGGCCTGTCCCATCCGGCCGCCTTCGAACCAGGTACGGACTGGGGGTACTCCAGCACCAACTACATCCTCGCCGGGCTGCTCGTGGAGCGGGTGACCGGCAGGGCGGTGGCCGACGAGATCGCGGAGAGGATCGTCCATCCGCTCCGCTTGGCCGGAACGTATCTGCCGTGCGCCGATGACCAGGCGATCAGAGGGCCGCACTCGCGGCACTACACCAAGCTGTACCTGCCCGACCCCGACGCCGAGATCTACGACACCACCGAGCTGGACCCGACCCCGTACTGGGCCGCCGGCGGCATGATTTCTACGGCCGAGGATCTCAACCACTTCTTCGGCGCCCTGCTCCAAGGACGGCTCCTCCCGGAAATCCAGCAGAAGGCGATGTTCGCCACGGTCCCCACCAAGGGCTGGATTCCCGGCACTGCCTACGGACTCGGCGTCTGCTCCCTGACACTGCCGTGCGGCACAACGGTCTGGGGCATGGGCGGCGCTGTCCTTGGATCGTGGTCCTACACCTACGGCACCCGCGACGGCCGGCGCATGCTGACGATCAACACCAACGCCGACTGGGCCCAGGGCGGTTGGGACGATCCAATCGGGATCTTCACTGACGTGCTGGAGGCCGAGTTCGGCCCGGGGGATTCTCCGGAGGACGTTGCTTAGAGCAGTGGTGTTCTGGGTCGCGGACGACCTGGGCGAAGGCGCCACCGTCACCGACGCGGTGCTCGCCGCCCACTGAATCAGCGCAGACGCAGGGCCGGGCCCGGGCACAGCAGCCCGGGCCCGGCCCTGCGGCGTCCCGGAGTTCCCTCGTCGTGCAGCACAAGCTGACGAGATCAGTACGGGATTGACCGGAAAGCACCGCCCCGCTTGAGGCTTGAGGCAGAACGGCTCGAAGACGGCTCGAACGCTCGCACCAGGCCGGGCCGTGCAGTGAAAGCTGCTGGAAGTGCTGCGCACGGCGAGGAACCCATCGGCAGCGATCCCGACGGAGGACGGATGGTCAACAACCTTGCGCGGGCCCTGCGTTCGGCCGCCGCGCGACCGCCCCTCGTACGGCGTCCAGACTTGCGCACACTGTTCTTCAGTACGTACAGTGTTCACTGCAACGTACGCCGTACGAATCGAGTGGGGGTGGGGCATGGAGGTGGAAGAGCGACAACTCGCCGCAGCGCCCGGCCCGTTCACCGCGTTCCTTCGATTCGTCCTGTGCGGTGGCGGTCTGGGGGTCGCCTCCAGCAGCGCCGTGGCACTCCTCGCTCTGCTGCTGCCCTGGGCGCTGGCCAACGCACTGGTCACCGCTGCCTCGACGGCCCTCGCCACGGAGCTGCACGCCCGTTTCACGTTCCAGGCGGGTGGTCGTGCCGGGTGGCGTCGGCATGTGCAGTCGGCAGGGTCGGCGGCGGGTGCGTACGTGGTGACCTGCCTCGCGATGGTCGCTCTGCATGCGCTTGTGGCCTCGCCGAATGTGCTGGCCGAGCAGGCCGTCTACCTTTCGGCGTCCGGACTCGCGGGCCTCGGGCGGTTCATCGTGCTCCGGCTGTTCGTCTTCACCGACGCCCACGACCAGCGACAAGACTCGCCCGGCACATCGGTCCACGACGGTGCGGACGCCCGTGCGGAGGAAGGTGTCCACCCACGGCCGGTCCGTCGGCGGGCCCGCGAATCCGCTCGAACGGGGAGCGCACTGCGAGGCCCCTCGCCGGGACGGGCGCGGCAAGGAAGACGCCAGACGCATCCGGGCGTGGTCGGCCGACGGCGCAGACCAGGAGGACCTGTCTGCGTGCCCCGGATACCGGCCTGACCGGCCCCGACCGGTGCATCTGGATACACGAGACCGGCGACCTCGGCCGACCGGAGCCGTCACCGCCCTTCACACCAGTGGGAGACGACCATGTACACCAGCTCGCCGGACCCCTTAACGCCCCAGGACCGCCCCGCCATCGCGCGCCGAGCGATCGCCTGGTCGGTCGATTTCGCCCTCATCCTCGTCGCGGCGTACGCCATCGGCGTCTACACCGCCCACCAAATCACCGACGTATGGAGCAACGCTCCCGAAATCGGCCTGTCCAGCTGGCAGATCATCACCGGTGACGGCAGCGCCATCGACAAGGCGGGGCAGATCGCCACGTCGCTCTGGGACCAGGTGGTCACAGCCGTGATCCAGGGCTTCCTGCTCCTGGCCGCCACGACCTTCGTCTACCACTGGGCCACTCTCGCCGTCACCGGCCGCACCGTTGGCAAAGCACTCGTCGGCATCCGCATCACCCCGCGCACCCCCGCCCGTGCCGCTGCCCGTGCCGCCGTGACCACCATCGCCGACGTGGGCTGCTTCTCCTTCGCCTGCTGCCTGCTGATCTCCGGACACCCCGTCTGGTCCGTCTTCGCCTGGCTGGGCGCGGTGGCTGTCTTCTGGTTCAACGCCCTGTCGGCGTATTCGGGTCGCACGGTGGCCGACCGGGTGGCGGGCACGACTGTGGTACATGCCGAGACGCCCGACTACGCCCCACCGACCACGACTTGGAGTCCTCAGGCTCCGCAGAACGCCCCGGCCGTACCCCCCATGCCCCAGCACGAGCCCCAGTCCACCCCGGTTTCGTAAGCGCCTGTCTACGATCACGGCACCCGTGTGGTGTGGGGGACGTGGCCTTGGCCGGTGTTTGACGGAAGTTCCGGTCGGCAATGTGCGCGAGCCTGGTCCGCGGACGGCCGAGAACGCCGACGGGGCGGCGTGCACCGACGCGGTGTCGGAGTACGCCACCCTCGGGCGGGACGAACTGCGGGAGGCGGCCCGCGCTGTCATGGCGGTTACTTCGGGTCGCTGTTGAACTTCGCCTTCGACCAGAAGTAGCCGAGCACGGTGAGGCCGAGAGCCCAGGCGATGGCGAGCCATCCGTTGTTGCCGATCTCGGTGCCGAGGAGCAGGCCGCGCAGGGTCTCGATGGCGGGGGTGAAGGGCTGGTACTGGGCGATCGGCTGGAACCAGCCCGGCATCGAGTGGAGCGGCACGAACGCGCTGGACAGCAGCGGCAGCAGGACCAGCGGCATCGCGTTGTTGCTGGCGGCCTCGACGTTCGGGCTGATCAGGCCCATGCCGACGGCGATCCAGGTCAGCGAGAGGGAGAAGAGCACGAGCAGCCCGAAGGCCGCGAACCACTCCAGGACGGAGGCGTCGGTGGAGCGGAAGCCGATGGCCACGCCGACCGCGCCGACGACGACCACGCTGAGGATCGACTGCAGCACGCTGCCGATGACGTGTCCGACGATGACCGAGCCGCGGTGGATCGCCATGGTGCGGAAGCGGGCGAGGATGCCCTCGGTCATGTCGTTGGAGACGGAGATCGCGGTGCCGACCACGGTGCTGCCGATGGTCATCAGGAGCAGCCCGGGGACGATGTAGGCGATGTACTTGGCGCGGTCGGGGCCGCCGCCGCCGATGCCCATGCTCATGGTGTCGCCGAAGATGTAGACGAAGAGCAGCAGCAGCATGATTGGCGTGAGCAGCAGGTTCAGGGTGAGCGACGGGTAGCGCCGGGCGTGCAGCAGGTTGCGGCGCAGCATCGTCGAGCAGTCGCGTACGGCGAGGGACAGGGAGCTCATCGGACGGTCTCCTTCTGGGCGGCACCGGCCGGGACGGTGGCGACGGGGGCGGTGGGGTGGCTGGTCAGGGCGAAGAACACGTCGTCGAGGTCGGGGGTGTGGACGGTGAGCTCGTCCGCCTCGATGGCGGCGGAGTCGAGCCAGTCGAGGATGGCCCGCAGCTCGCGCTGGCTGCCGCCGCTCGGAATCTGCAGCGAGAGCGACTCGTCGTCGCGGGTCGCCTCGCGCAGCGCGACGGCGGCGCTCTGGTACGCGGCCGGGTCGGTGAAGCGGAGCCGGACGTGGCCGCCGGGGACGAGCCGCTTGAGCTCGCTCGCGGTGCCCTGGGCGACGAGCTTGCCGCCGTTCAACACCGCGATCCGGTCGGCGAGTTCGTCGGCCTCGTCCAGGTACTGGGTGGTGAGGAACACGGTCACGCCGCCCGCGACGAGGCCGCGGATGATGTTCCACATGTTGTGCCGGCTGCGCGGGTCGAGGCCGGTGGTCGGCTCGTCGAGGAAGATGATCCGCGGGCTGCCGACCAGCGTCATGGCGATGTCGAGGCGCCGGCGCATGCCGCCGGAGTAGGTGGAGGCGGGCTTCTTCGCGGCCTCGACCAGGTCGAAGCGTTCGAGGAGCTCGGCGGTCACCCGGCGCCCCTCGCGGCGGGACAGGTGGTTCAGGTCCGCCATGAGCAGCATGTTCTCCTCGCCGGTGATCAGGTTGTCCACCGCCGAGAACTGCCCGGTCACCCCGATCGCGGCGCGCACCGACTGGGCGTGGGAGGCCAGGTTGTGTCCGGCGACCCACAGCTCGCCGGCGTCGGCGCTGATCAGCGTGGAGAGGATCTGCACGGCGGTGGTCTTGCCGGCGCCGTTCGGGCCGAGCAGCGAGAAGACGGTGCCGGCCGGGACGTGGAGGTCGATGCCGTCGAGGACGGTCTTGTCCCCGTAGGCCTTCCGCAGCCCGGTGGCCGCGATCGCGAAGCTGGTCATGAGGGGTGCTCCTTCGGAGGCTGCGGTCAGAGGCTGCGGGCGGTGATGTCGCCGTAGGAGGTGGTCGCGTGGATGTTCAGGCCGGCGGCGGTGCCGTCGGTGTTCTTGAGCGCGTTCTGAATCCGGCCGTAGCCGGTGCCGGCGTCCAGGGAGGCAGAGACTCCGCGGGCGGCGCCGACCGAGATCTCGCCGGACTCGGTACGCAGCCTGACGGTGCCGGACACGGCCTCGGAGATGCGGATGTCGCCCCTTTGGGTGCGGATCTCCGCGGGGCCGCCCAGGCGGCCGACCGAGACGTCACCGTCGAGGAGGATGAGGCGGGCGCCTGCGGCCTCGTCGAGCTTGACCGGACCCAGCGCGCCCTCGAAGGCGACGTCGCCGAGCCGTCCGACGCCCCGGAACTCGGCGCCGGCCGTCTTCGCCTCGATGCGGGAGCCGGCGGGCAGTTGGATGGTCACCTCGACGCATCCGGAGGCGCCGAAGTACTGGTTCTTGGTCGGTGCGGCCTCGATCCGCAGGACGCCGTCGCCGTATTCGACCGTCGTCTCCTTCGCCGCTTTCACGTCGCGGCTCTTGGAGGCGTTCGCGGGCCGGATCTCGACCATGGTGTCGGCCCGGTCGGCGGCGATGAGCTGGATGCGTCCCGCGGGGACGTTGAGGACGGTGGAGATCGGGGCGGGGGTGTCGAACTTCTGCATCGTGTTCTCCTGCAACTCGTTGTTTCTGA
Source organism: Streptomyces sp. NBC_00212 (assembly GCF_045206365.1). Taxonomy (NCBI): domain Bacteria; kingdom Bacillati; phylum Actinomycetota; class Actinomycetes; order Kitasatosporales; family Streptomycetaceae; genus Streptomyces; species Streptomyces sp. NBC_00212. The sequence continues at coordinate 319,135 of NZ_CP108116.1, read as the reverse complement.
TGATGGAAACGCTACGTTGCGTTCATGAATTCTTCAACGAGCTTGTTGCGTTAGAACGGTATTTGAGCAGGTGAAGCGCTATAAATCATTGCAATGGTTTTGGATTTAACGCAACGCCCTCCACTCATTGCGTTGCAATGAGTGGAGGGCGAACGCTATGCTGGAGGCATCAAGGAGAGCGAAGGAGACCGCAATGCCGGGAGGCAGGCTCACCCAGCAGGAACGCCAGCAGATCGCGCTGGGGGTGGCCGACGGCCTCGCCTACGCGGAAATCGCCAGGCGTCTCGACCGTCCGACCTCGACGATCACGCGTGAGGTGATGCGCAACGGCGGCCCCACCGGCTACCGCGCCGACCTGGCCCATCGCGCCACCGAACGTCGTGCCCACCGGCGCAGGCAGGCCCCGCCCCTGAGGGCGGGGGCACCCTCGCAGGCCCACGGGCGCGACGCCGATGCCGTGCGCGAGTACGAGGAGACGTTCGCCACCGTCTTCATGCAACAGGGCCTGCCCAAGATGACGTCCCGGGTACTGGCGTCCCTCTACACCACCGACGCGGGCAGCCTCACCGCGTCCGAACTCGTCCAGCGCCTCCAGGTCAGCCCAGCGTCCATCTCCAAAGCGGTCGCATTGCTCGACAGCCAGGGCCTCATCCGCCGGGAACGCGACGAACGCCGCCGCGAGCGCTACGTGGTCGACAACGACGTCTGGTACCAGGGGATGATCGCCGCCGCCCGGGGCCACGCCCGGCTCGTCGAGACCGCGCGGCAGGGCGTCAACGTCCTCGGCTCCGGCACCCCGGCCGCCGCCCGCCTCGAAAGCATCGCCCGCTTCGTCGACTTCGTCGGCGAAGGCATCGCCCGCGCCGCGGAGCAGGCCCGCGAGGTCCTCTTCACGAACGCCGAAACATCCTCGGGCGGCACTGACACGCCGCATTCGGATCGCGGATAGACACGTCCGGCGGACCCGGAGGGCGGCGACCTCGGGCCCCGGCCGGACTGCGTCCAGCAGCTGGCACAGCAAGGGCGGTAGGTCTCCAGGGCGGCGACGAAAGGCCAACGTGCCTCTGCCACTTCATCCCGGGCCCCGGATGGGGAGGCGTTCGTGCGCGGTTCGAGAACTGGGCAGCCGTGCATGGCTCGGACCCGATGGCGCTCGAAACAGCACAGGTGATCCGGCCCCATCAGGGACCTCGCACTGACGCTGGTTGAGGACGAAGGCCGGCCCATGGCGCTCTTCAAAGAGTGCATCCTCCGTATCGACGGCGGCACCGCTCGCGTGCGCTGCTGACCCAAGCGAAGCCACCGAGCCTGAACAACAAGCTGAGACCCGCCGAAAGCACCTCCGCCCGGCGTGCGCTTCGTGTGCGTTTCGACGTGCGGTTCACGTAAGGTGCGCTGCTGGAGGTGAGGGACGTGTCCCACGAGCAGGAGGGGCTGTTCGCTTCCGTCGATGCCTTGCTGGAGCAGGTCAACGCGGAGGACGGACTGCCGGAACCGACCGAACGCAAGCGGCTTCGGAAGGCCGCGGGCCTGAGCCAGGAGCAGGTCGCCAATGCGCTGGACGTGCGGCGGGAGTCCGTGACCTCCTGGGAGGCCGGGCGCACCGAACCCCGGCAGCCCAAGCGGGCCGCCTACCTCCGCCTCCTCGAAGGCCTCGCCGCCCGCTATCCCGCACCCTCGATCGCCGCACCTCAGCTCGTGCCCGAGCCAGCCCCTGTCTCCGCCCCTGCGCCCGCTGCTACCCCGGCCCCGGCACCTGCCGGGCCGTTGCCGACGGCACGCCGGGCGGCCGCGAAGAAGGCCGTCGCCAAGCCGGCCGCTCCCGCTGGGACCGATCCCCGTTTCGCACACGGTCCGCTCGCCGTCCTGGACGGCGACGGGTCCGCCTACTGCGTCGGCGGCCTAGTCCTGGACTGCCCGGCCACCGACATCGTGTCCCTGGTCGAATGGGCGTTGAACGAAGCGAAGTTGGGTGCCTCGCGGCTGCACCGTTCGGGCAAGGACTCCGACCCGCTCATCGTCGTCACGGCGGCCGCCGCCGAACGCCTCGGGCTCCCAGCCGTGCTGGAGGACCGGCGGGGCCTGCGGCTGCCGGAGGCCCACCCGACGGTCGAACGGATCACCAAGGCGAAGTGGAAGCTGACGAGGCGCGGCTTCGGGCCGTGGGCGCGCGTCTACCGCCCGGCGCGCTCCGGACAGCGCCAGTGTGTGCAGTTCGCGGTCCTGCCATGGGGCGCGCTCGACGCCCGGGCCTGGGGGAGCGCGGACCGGTTCCCGCCGGCTGAACTCGCCCGTGTGCTGGGCGGATACGCGACCCGTGTCATCACCCCGCGCGGCTCGACCGCCGTCTCGGGTCTGGAGCTGATGACCGCGCTGCGGCCGCCGACCCGCGCGGTGAAGGACCAGCGGTCCGAGGCATGGGTGTCCGGTCCGATGCCCGGTTCCCTCACCGAGGCGGTCGATCCGGCGCCGCCCGAGGCCCCGGACGAGCACCCCGTCGTGGCCGCGCTCCACCCGCGCGGCCACCAACGCACCCCCGCCGACGTCCTCGACGAAGAAGCCTTCGACTGGATCCGGGACCCGCAGCTCCTCACCGACGCCGAGTGCACCCGGAAGTTCGCGGTCGGCATCGATGTGAACACCGCGTTTCTCGCCGCCGCGAACCGTCTTGTCGTGGGGCTCGGCGCCCCCGTCCACGTCACCGCCCCGACCTTCGACAAGACGGTGCCAGGCTCCTGGCTGGTCGACCTGTCCGGCATCGGGCTGGACCCGCGCCTGCCCAGCCCGTTCACACCGGACGGCGTGCGGCCCCAAGGCCCGGCCTGGTATGCGACTCCCACCGTGGCCTACGCCCACGAACTCATCGCCACCTACCGGCTGCCCGTCACTCTGACTCCGGTCGAAGCCTGGATCCGTCCTGAGAGCGGGGCCTACCTCGACCCCTGGTACAAGCAGCTGAGCGAGGCGTACAAGGCGACGATGGCCGACCTCGGGATCGAATCCGGAATGGACGAACGGGACTTCCTCACCGCGATGGAGACCTGCAAGGCGGGTGACCCGGGCATGGCCGCCGTCCTGTCCGCAATCAAGTCGACGGTCAAGGGAGGTATCGGCAAGCTGCGCGAGCGACCGCAGGGCGCGGGTTATCGGCCCGGCGAGCGCTGGCCCGCGCTGGAACGGCCGACCTGGCGGCCCGATATCCGAGCCGCCGTCATCTCGACCGCCCGCGTCAACATGCACCGCAAGCTCGTCAGAACGGCCCTGGCCACCCAGCGGGCACCGCTCCCCGACGGGCATCTGCACCTCGCCGACGACGCACTGCTGCCCGTCGCCCTGCTGTCCGACTGCGCGGTCTACTTCGCCGACGGGCCCGGCCCGCTGGACTTCCTGCCTCACACACCGGACGGGAAGCCGGCACCGGGGACGTTCCGGCTCGGAGTCAGCCCCGGCATGGTCAAGCACGAGGGCACCCAAGAACTGCTGTGGGCGGTGAAGATGCTCGACGAAGGCCACAACCCGGCCCGGCACATCAAGGGCACCGACGCTGCGATCGACGGAGAGTAGGCGACCTCGATGGGCATCCTCGGCGACAGCCTCGACAAGGCCGCGGCGAACACGTTCACCCGGCCGATCCCCAAGTCCGCCCAGGCACAGGTGAAGTTCCTGGTGAAGCAGGAGAAGGGCTCGACCCGGAACGTGGCTCGGCTGTTGGGCATCTCCCAGCGCACCGTGGAGCGCTACCTCACGGGCCAGATCAAGCAGCCCCGCACGGAGCTCGCGGCCCGGCTCCAGGAGGAGGTGCGCAAGCGGTGGCAGCCGAAGGTGCGCGCCAGGGCGCAGAAGCAGGCCGCCACCACGGGAGGCATCGTCATCGAGACCCGTGCCCGGTTCGGCTACACCGCTGCTCCGGGCACCAGCGACGACGGCCGGCTGCGCCTCATCACACAGGCTCTGCCGCCGACGTACGCGTCCCGGCTCTTCGAGGCCCAGGCCTCCGGCGCCACCGAGCAGCAGCTGCGGGACATCGCCGCCGAGGGCCTCCAGGAGATCTACTTCAAGGACCGCGGCCGCCGCGCCCAGGATCTCGTGGTCGAGTTCAGCGACATCGACTACGTCGAGCTCGACTACTAGACGGGCTGAAACCCGGTAGTGCCCGTGGGGAGCGCTGGTTGCCCCAGAGCGTTCGGTGTACGCAACATGCGAACAGCATGACTACGGTAGGCCGGTACAAAGATTGTTCGAGCGGGAGAGAAAGAGGACACCTTATGGCTGGCGAGACGCCGATTCCCTCGGTGTGGACCCGTCCGCACCGGCAGCGTGAACAGCTGAGCCGCGAGCAGATCGTGTCCGAGGCCGTGAAGCTGCTGGACACCGAGGGACTCGAGGCCCTGAGCATGCGGCGCCTTGGCACCCGCCTCGGAGCCGGGGCCACCTCTCTCTACCGGCACGTGGCCAGCAAGGACGAGCTGATCGAGCTGGTCGTGGACGAGGTCTACGGCGAGCTCGTGGTACCGGCCGCCGAAGGAGCGACCAACTGGCGGAAGGCTGTTGGCGCCAGTGCCCACAGCCTGCGGTCGATGGTGCTGCGCCACCCCTGGGTCGCTTCCGTGCTCGGCCAGGTCGGGCTCGTACACCTCGGGCCCAACGTGATGCGGATGTCGGACCGGATGCTGGCCGTGTTCGGAGCGGCGGGCTTCGCGGCCGAAGAGGCCGACCAGGCCATGAACACCGTCATCGCCTGCGTCATCGGCATGACGACCAGCGAGGCCGCCTATCTGTCGATGATCGCCCGCAGCGGCAAGGACGAGCAGGAGTGGCTGGAAAGCCTGATGCCGGCCGCCGAACAGGCCGCGCAGGACTACCCGCGGCTGCGTGAGGGCCAGGCCGCACACCGGGACAAGAACCCGCAGGAGATCCGCGAGGACAACTTCGCGTACGCGCTGGAACGGGTGCTGGATGGCCTGGAGGTCCGGCTCGGCCACACCGGCGGTTAGGCGGCCGCTGCGCAGCGACTGAAGGGCAGGCGACTCTGATTCGTTCAGTCGCTTGCCCTTCAGTCGTCAGTAGTCCCAGGTCAAAAGCCTGTTCCCGATGAAAAAGCGACTGAAGCGACTGAAGCCTCCTATCTATGACGCGCACACGCGCATGCGCACCCGCGCGGGAATGTCTTCATAGATGGAACCTTCGGTCGCTTCAGTCGCTGAAAGGCTTGGCGAACCCCGCCTGACCTGGTGTCTTTTAAAGCGCTGGCGGGCAGCTACTCAGTCGCTGAGGAGCTGCCCGCCTTCAGTCGCTGTCCGGGCTCAGTCCTTGGGCAGCGTGATGCCGAGCTCGCGCATCGCCTCGGACTCTGGGCCGCCCTCGGACCGCTGGGTCTTGTACCCCTTGATCCGCGGGGCGATAGTGCGCGGATCGACAGCCTCCGACGGTGCTCCGCAGGCGTAGAGCCCCGCGGGCTGACCGTCCCGGTCATGCGGCGCGAGCCAGAACACACGGCGGAGGAAGGTTCCGGACGCGCGGGAGGAGCGCGCCTCGGGGCCGAGCACCGCGTAGCCGACCATGCGGCCGCCCCGGTGGTAGGCGGGCTTGCCGCTGCGGGTGGGCAGCCGGTCCAGGCTCTGGCGCACATAGTCCAGGCCGGTGATGTCCTCCAGCCATACGAGCCTGCTCTCGTGGGCGAGCTGCTCGGGCTCGATCAGGGCGCTCATGAGGTTGCTCCCACTTCGGTGTTGAGCCCGATTCCCGGGTAGAACTTCCGCTGATTCGACAGGATCATGTCTTTGGGGGTGGCAATGCCGACAGTCTCCCGCACTCGGGCGGCGAAGGCTCTGGACGAGACGGGGTTGGCGCCCTCCAGCTGGCACCAGTCCTTGTAGCTGTTGTAGAGCTGCGCCTGCTCGGCACGCATGGCGGGCGTCAGCGTGCAGCACTCGCCCAGGAAGCGCCCGGTGTGGTCCTCGGTCTCGGCGTAGGCCGTGGTGGCGGTACGGACCTGCTGCGGGCCCGTGAGGTCACGTGGCCCGGTGAGGTAGCGACGCGCGCCGGTGACCAGCCAGTTGAGGATGCCAGGGCCCTCCTCGGTGACCAGGACGTCGGCGAGGTTGTCCACCTTGCGGTCGTCCGCGACGACCCGCTCGAAGGGGATGAGCTTCATCCTGCGCCAGAACGCGTAACCCCCGGTGCCCACTTCGGGACGGTGATTGCCCAGCAGCCAGAGTTTGTGGGTCGGGTTGAACCCGAAGAAGTCCTGACGCATCCGACGGGCCTTGATGCGGTCACCACCGGTGAGGAGCTTGACCCGGGCCTCGTCGAACCGGTCGCCTGGCTTGAGCTCCGAGCACACGATGATGCGCCGACCGTGCAGTTCCGCCAGGTCGGTGGGGTGTCCCTCGAAGGGGCGGGCCATGAGGAAGCCGGGCGGGGCGGCATCCGCGTAGTCGCCGAGCAGCTTGACCATCACGTCCAGCAGCACGCTCTTGCCGTTCTTTCCCTGCCCGTAGAGGAACGGCATGATCTGCGCGCCGACATCGCCCGTGATGGAGTAGCCGAGCAGTTCGTGCAGGAAGTCGATCATCTCGTGTCCGTCGGCGCCGTCGCCGAAGGTGTCGGTCAAAAAGCGCTGCCAGCGCGGTGTGGCCATCGTCCGGGAGGGGACGCTCGTGGCGCGCGAGTGGTAGTGCTTCTCGGGATCGGGCGGGGCGAGCGCGCCGGTGGTGAGGTCGATGACGCCGTCGGGCGTGCACAGGGCGTACGGATCGGCGTCCAGCAGGGAGGCGTTGAGGACCATGCCCGGTGCCGCCTTCGCCTGCATCAGCATGGCCTTGATCCCCGACGTGGACAGAGCCCGCCGCCGGTGGCGGCGCAGCGCAGAATCGGTGTACCGCGCACGGGCGTCGGTCTCGGCGAGCGACTCGGCCATCTCGCCGGCCGCCCACAGCACGTTGTCGTCCTCGTCCATCTCCCAGCGGAATCCGGACCAGCGGTACCAGCCCAGACCCGGGACATGGCGGAAGTCCCGCCCGTACAAGGACACGAACAGCTTCGCGTTGCCCCGGTCGCTGAGGCTGTCGGGCAGCAGACCGTGCTCACTGGCCTGTGCCGCGACCGGATCGGATGTCGCCTGCGCGGGTACGCCGTCGGCGGAGCCGAGCATGATCTGGCGGGCGACTTCGACCGGGTCGAACAGGCCCTCCTGGGGCGATGGCGCGTCGTTCACGTACGGTCTCCCGGATTGAGCGGCCGTCGGCTGCCTGCGCTCATCCCGCTGCGGATGATCTGCAGGCAGCGGCGTTCCTGGCCGGGACGTGCATGTGCGGCGGCAGCCACCAGCGCGGACTCCGCGTCGGCGAGGGCCATGCGGCCGGCCCCCACCAGACCGCCCGCGGTGAAGGCGGCGCGGTTGAGCTTCTCGCTGAAGCCCGCGCCCTCCGGAACGGCCGCGCACTCCGCCACCGCCGTCAGCACGGTGGCCAGGCTGCGCTGCGCTGCGTCGCGGCCGCCGCGCGCGGCGATGACCGCGGCACGGGCCCGTGAGGGTACAGGTGTCGCCGCTCTCGGGGACGTCGCGGCCGGGCGGTGGCCGGTGCGCTCAAGTTCGGCGGCGAGCCAGCCCGGCAGCGGCGCGGGGTGCCTGACGGGCCGGCAGACGGTGTACGTGCCGACGGCGGTCGTGGTGCCGGGAGCGATGATGTAGCCGCCGTGCGCCCGGACATCGACCTGCCACGCCAGTGCCCGCCGGGCACTCGATCCGCTGGAACAGCGCCAGACATGGCCGGGCCGCGCCGTGTACCACAGGTGCAGCCCCCCGGAAGGAGTGCGCACCCGCAGGGTCGAGGCGTCCTGGCTCGGGTCCTGGGCGCCGCGCAGCGCGGCCAGCAGAGCCAGGCTGTGAAAGCCGTGCTGAAGGCCCCCCAGCGACACCGAGGTGGGGATGTGGATGCCGGGCAGGAGCCGGTCCGGATCCGGCAGCGGCGCCCGGTGCGCGTCCACGTCGATCACCACGAGGTTCGCGGGCCCGCAGGCGACGCCGACCCCGAAGCGGGGCTGCTCCGTCCACCAGGCCGCGATGCGGGACGGGTCGGTCGTCGCGGCGTGAAAGCCGTGGCACCAGCGACCGGCGGCGATGCAGGGGCAGGCCTGAGCACTGTGCGGCTGGTTCCGGCAGGTGTCGCAGTTGGCGGCCGGCGTCTTGCGTCCGGGGGCCAACGGGTGCACGGGCCAGCCCTGTTCGGCACACCATAAGGCGGTGCCCAACGACGCCCCCGGCCTTGGCCGTTCCTGCTCTATCGCTGCGTACCGGGATGAGTCGCTGTCAGAAATCCCCAGGTCAAGGGGCATTGATAGTTCCTTTCAGCGACCGAAGCGACCCAAGATCGAAACATGTTCAGCACAGGCTAGCGGAGTGCGCTCGAACGGTCCTGCAGTTGGCGCCCCCGGCAGGACGGCTGCCCGACGCTTCCGATGCCAGAGCAGCCTCTCCCCTCGGTAGCGACCGAAGCGACCGTTGCCGCGTATTGAAGTCGTCAATGTGCGACGGAATCGCGGCGTCCGATTCGGCCGGGCTTCCGGACCGGCAGCACAGCCGTTCCCGTGGGAGACAAGGCCGTTGAGCGCGGCCGTCCGCCCGCGTGAGGGCCGTCTGCGGCGTGGTGCCGAAGGAGGCGGGGTCAGCTTGCTCGGCAAGCAGCGATGTCGGCCTTTGTCGAGCAGCCGTCCAAGTCCCGCTCTGTCAGCCGGTCAGGAACCCACAGGAGATCACCGGAGGATGAACATTCGTCCTGGGCACGGCCGTGGCCGGCGAACCGGGTTGTGACGTGAGAGGACGTTCCTTGGTGATGTGCATGCCGTTTCCCCCGGGCGTGCGAAGTGACGCTCCGCGGCTTGCAGGCGCGCAGAGCCTTGCTGTGCTGTGTCAGGTACCGGCTCTTCTTTTGTCGCCGCCGGTTCCCCGAGGCGTGCGCGCAATCCGTCCTCGGCTCGGGGAAACCTTCCATCGCAAAATAAAGGGTAACCGGTCTGTTTGTCGAGTGACTGGCGAGTTCTCCTGGTACACAGCGCAGGCCTGACTGCGGTCAGGCCTGCCTACTTCCCGAGGCCGGGAAGCACGTCCAGTGCCGCAACGGACCGGTCCTCAGGAACGGATGGCCGGGTCGGCCTCCGACGAACCCTCACCGGCCCGCCCGGAAAGCGGGATTGCCGCCGCCCGCCCGCCGCCCGAAGACCGCCCGGTCTCACCGGCCGTGCCGGCCTCCTCGCTCATGCCCACCCCTGCCAGAGCCAGCCGCCAGACGCTTTCGAGCTGGGCGACACCGCTCCGCGCTGCCGCTCCCGCCTCAGGACGGGTCCGCAGGAACGCCTCCGCGCCCGCCGTCAGGTACTGGACCAGCACCGTGACTTCCGCAGGCCCGGCTCCGCTCCGCAACTGCCCGTCGGCGTGGGCCTGGTCGACGAGTTGTTTCACAACCGGGAGCCATACGTCCGACCAGCCCCCGGTGCCCGGCCGCTCCCTGGTGAGCCGCACCGCGCAGCGGACGGACGTCTCCTCCTCCAGCAGACGGGTGAGTTCAAGGGTCAGTTCGACGACCTTGCGCAGCGCGGGACCGGGACGGGCCGAGACCTGAAGCAGCGCCGCCTGTGTGAGTGCGCGGCCCTCGTCCATCACCGCGTCGGCCAGTTCCCCCTTGGTCGGGAAGTGGAAGGTGAGGGCGCCCAGCGAAATGCCCGCGGTCCCGCACACCTTGGCCAGGGACGTTCCCTCGTATCCCTCGCGGTCGAAGTGTGTGGCCGCGGCCTCCACGAGGACAGCACGCGTCCTCGCCGCCCGGCCCTGCTGCTTCGTCATGCTCGCTCCGAGTTGGGGTTGCCGATGGAGGCGTGGGGCGCGCGGTGGGTCTCCGCGGTACTGAAAGTGTGCACTCCGTACGCGCCCAGTATCGACCTCCGTCCGAACAGGCCGCGGACGCACGGTGCACTCATTCCCCCTCTTCCTTTCCGCGGTCGGCGCCCCCAAGGAGTCTTGAACGATGTGCGTCCTTGCGAACAGTGTTCCTCAAGCCGTACGCTGTTCCTTGTAACGTACGTCGTGCGAATCGAAGGGGAGGGGCGGATGGTGACGTCGGAAACGCACCAACTTTCCGCGGTGCCCGGCCCGTTCGCCGCGTTCGCCCGATTCGCGCTCTACGACGGCGGCATCGGTGTGGCTGCCAGTGCCGCGGTGGCACTGGTTGCCCTACTGATGCCTTGGGCGGTGGCGAACGCGCTGGTCACCGCCGCGTCGACCCTCCTGGCCACCGAGGTCAACGCCCGCTTCACCTTTGGAGCCCGCCGTAGCGCCGACTGGCGCCAACATCTGCAGTCGGCCGGCTCGGCCGTGGCCGCCTATGTGGTGACCTGCGCCGCGATGGCTGTTCTGCACCTGGCCGCGGCCTCGCCCGGCGTGCTGGGCGAGGCCATCGTCTACCTCTTGGCCTCCGGACTCGCCGGCATCGGGCGCTTCGTCGTCCTCAGGATGTTTGTCTTCGCCGCTGGCCCGGGCCCGGAGCGAGTCCGGCCCGGAAACGTCGCCAGCGACGACCAAGCAGCGACAACCCCCGTCCTGTACACGGCGCATGAGGGGGAGGAGCGGATGAGGGTGGCGCGTCGTCTGGTCGCACACGCCACCTCGTCGCCGCGCACCGCACACTGCCGTTACCGGCCCCATCACTCGGTACGGCCGGCCTCCTGGTCCGTGCGTGGGGGCGGAATGCGGTTCGTCGGCCTGGTGGGCGGGCCTTCCGCCCCGGGCGTAGGCGCTGCCCGGCCGGGGCGGGAAAGATCCGGCCGGGCAGACCGATGACGGCCCCGTGCTGCTGAATCGAGGTCAGGCGTGCACCGGCTCGGCGTTGTCGGGCATCCGGTCGAGGTACTGGTCGACACCGGCGCCGCTGGCGATGGGGATCGAGGCGAGGATCTCGTCCGGCAGGTCGAAAGCGTCCACCAGGGTCAGCATGTGCGGGGCGAGGTCGGCGACGACGGCCTCGATCGCCTTGGGGAACTCGCGTATGTGCTGGATGGTCAGGTGCCCCTCGGCGAGCAGGTCACCAGTGTGCTCGCGGAGCTGCTGGAGGAGGAACAGCCGGCACAGACGGTCGAGAAGGAAGCGGGCCGTGGAGTCCGTTGCCTGCTCGGCCGCGGCGAGGAAGGCGTCGGTCGCCTTCAGACGCGCATGTGCCGAGACCATCTCCAGGGCGGGGCCGGACGTCTCGTTCCACCGCGCGATCGGGTCGCCGAACGGGCCCTGGCGCACCGCGATGCGGGCTCGCGTCTGCCACAGCGCTTCCACCTCGGCGAGAAGGCCGCGCAGGAAGTCCAGATCGGTCAGCTGCCGCTCGGCGGCGGGCCGGTCCGACAAGCTGTGACGGTCCGTCTGGTGACTGAAGATCATCTCTGCGGCAGCCTTCACCCAGATGACCAGGTTGTCGCCTTCGGCGGTGATGGTGCCTTCGACGTTGGCCTGCAGGTCGGCCAGGCGATTGATGTGGAAGAGACCCTGGGCCCCGCACCGCTCCCGGCATTCGATCATGATGTTGCGCGCCTGCCAGGTGGTCCAGCCCTTGGCGACGGCCACCAGGCGCTCGGCGTCCGCCCTGTCCGCAGAGGTGTGCTCCGCCCATGCGGAAACGGCCGAGCGATGTAGAAACGTCATGGCGTAGGCGGTGGCGAGGGAATGGAGCAGCCTGGCATGGTGGCTGCGGTGCGCGACCAGTGGCACCTGCTCGCCGGCTTTCGGGCCGCTGATGTGGCGGCTGTGGGCGTAGCGCACCGCGATCGCGAGGGCGGTGCGGCCCGCGCCGACGGCCGCCGCACTCATGCACAGCTTGCCCGTGGTGACACGGCTGATGGAGCGCAGGAACCGCTTGCGCCGGTTGCCCACGTTGCTGCTCAGCGTTCCGTCGGGGGCCAGTTGCCCGTGCTCGGCCTCCAGCAGTGCCTCGGGAGGCAGCCGTACGTGGTCGAAGGAGGTGAGGCAGTGGTCGACGGGGCTTCCCATCCGCTCCGGCAGGGGGACGACCGTGATCCCGGGCCGGGGGCCGGTCTCGTCACTCAGCGGCACCAGGAACAGGAACACTCCGTGCTCCTGTTCCCCGATCACCAGGCGTGCGGCCACCAGGGCGCTCTTGGGGCCGCCGGTCATGCTGGTGTTCGGCATGAACTTCCGTGCGCCAGGGGTGGGGGTGTGCAGGAGGAAGCCGCCGGTCACCGGGTCGAGGGTCGCGGTGGTCTGCAGCGCCGCGGCGTCGTTGCCGTGCTCCAACTCGGTGCACAGAAACGTTCCTGTCCGCTGCATGGAGGTGTATTCGGACAGATTGCGCCGGTAGCCGTCGTGGTCGAGGACGCTGCCCAGGAACAGGTTGTAGTGGATGCTCGCCAACGTGCACAGGCCGCTGTCGACGAACCCGGTCCACTCGTGCAGGCTGGCCAGTCGCCGGGGGTCGGACGCGAGCGCCTCGGCGTTGTCGATGGTGTGGTTGACCAGACGCAGACGGTCGTAGGACAGGGCGGTCCGCGCCACGGCAGGCAGGCCAGGGCGGTAGGAGAACTCCTTGCCACTGATGAGCTTGCGCCACGACTCGTGGACGCGGTCCCGGTCCTGCTGGTCGAACAGCAGGTGAGCCAGCTCGCCCGAAGCCAGGGCTCGGCTTCCGAACCGAGCCGGATCACTTGGTGCTGAGGTGATGGGGACTGTCTTCGTAGCTACGACGACGGGCGTTTCCTTCTGGAACGTGAGCATAGCCATGCTCGGCACTCTCCCCCGTGAATGGACCCAACAATGGGAACTCAGGCCTCACAAGATACGTACCAACCGGTTTTTATTCAAGAGATTCTCTAGGGCTTGACAACAGACTGACGCCGGGCCGGGCGCCTGTCGGTTGCGTCACAGCCGGGCCAACTGCCGGGCAATCATGAGCGTGACGTGCTTCTATCACCGATCTGGCGGTGATAGAGCAAGGCTTGAGGCTGCCTGCCGGAGGGCTTGAAAAACCGGTTCGCTGGTTTTATATTGGGTCCTGTCGGTCGGTTTCACCGGGTGATCACCCCTCGCCGGGACCCTCGCGCACCTCGCGCGATACGTAGAGCGCCGAATGCGCTTCCATCTGCCTACGGAGAGTAACTATGTGTTAGCATACGAACCCTACGGTTTCTTTTCGTTCGGGGGAGTGCGGAGGTGTGTTATGGCGCAGCAGGAACGGGCTATCAGGACTCGAGAGAAGATCCTCATCGCAGCAGCAGAGGTCTTCGACGAGGTCGGATACGACGCTGCCACCATCTCTGAGATCCTCAAGCGATCCGGGGTGACCAAGGGTGCCCTTTACTTCCATTTCGCAGCCAAGGAAGAACTCGCCCAAGAAGTGCTGGCAGGCCAGGTCATGGCGATGCCGGCCGTCCCGCCGCGGGAGCTGACACTGCAGCAGGCTGCGGACGAGGCGCTCCTGCTCGCGCACCTGCTCAATTCGGGCGATCCGATGGTGCGCGGAAGCATCCGTCTCACTGTGGACCAGGGCGCGGACCGTGACGGGCTGGACAGGCGTGTCCCGATGCAGGCCTGGGTGGACCGGGGCGTGATCGCCCTGGAGAAGGCGAAGGCTGACGGAGAGCTCCTGCCCCACACCGACCCGGCTGCCCTCGCCAAACTGATCGTAGGGTGCTTCACCGGCGTCCAGGTGCTGTCGAACATCATGACCAAGCACCAGGACATGCCCGAGCGAGTCTCCGATCTCTACCGGACCCTGATGACAGCAGTCGCGGTTCCGGGTGTCCTTGTCCAGCTGGACTTCCGGCCGGAGCGGGGCGCCCAAGTGTATGAAGAGGCCATGGCGCTGCGCCACGGGGCGGGAGCGTCCACGGCCGAAGCAAGTATCCGATGACTCAGCCCTGATTCATCGGAGTGGGAGGGAACGGAGTCCTCCCACATGCACAGTTGGAACGCGAATCACCGCGCAATGACCAACTTCTGGGGAGTGCACCGATGGAAAAGACCGCTTGCCCGTACGCTCTGGACGTCTCGGGGCAGGACCTGGCCGGTGAAGCCGCACAGCTCCGAGCTCAGGGGCCGGCCGTGCAGGTGGAGTTGCCGGGCGGAGTGCTCGCATGGGCCGTCACCCGCCACCGCTACGTCAAGCAACTGCTCATGGATTCGCGGGTTTCCCGGGCTCCCCGACTGCACTGGCCCGCGCTGATCGAGGGGCAGATAGCAGAGGACTGGCCGCTCTACCACTGGGTGTCGGCGGAGAACATGCTGTTCTCCTACGGCGAGAGCCACGCCAGACTCCGGAGGATGATCTCGGGGGCGTTCACTGCACGGCGTACCGAAGATCTGCGGCCTCGGGTCGAAGAGCTCACCGCCGCACTGCTCGACACTCTCGCGGCCGCACCGGCGGGAGACCCGGTCGACCTGCGTGCCACGTTCGCCAAGGTACTGCCGATGCAGGTGATCTGTGAGCTCTTCGGGGTCCCCGAGGACGCCCGGCGCCCGTTGATCTCCGCGATCGAACGGACAGTCAGCACCTCGGTGTCGGGCGAGGAGATCTACAAAGCTCAGATGCAGGTCTTCGCTTCAGTGGCCCAACTGGTGGCGCACAAACGAGACGAGCCCGGGGACGACCTGACGACCGTGCTGCTCGACATCCGGGATCAGGGCGAAGGACTCACCGAGCAGGAGTTGGTGAGCACCCTCAACATCATGATCGGGGCGGGGCAGGAGACCACGAGCACCTTGATCAGCAACGCCACTGCCGCACTCCTCTCCCGACCGGAACAGCTGGAGCATGTCCGCGCCGGCCGGGCGAGCTGGGAAGACGTGGTCGCTGAAACCTTGCGGGTTCACAACCCGGCGGCCTACATACCGCTGCGCTTCGCGGTGGAGGACATCGAACTCGACGGCATCACCCTCAAGAAGGGGGATCCCATCCTGGTTTCTTTCGCCTCGCCCGGTCTCGATCCTGAGCAATACGGCGACGGCGCTGCGGTGTTCGATGTCCTGCGCACCGATCGCGACAATCTGGCTTTCGGGCACGGCGTGCACTTCTGCGTCGGAGCGAATCTGGCGCGGATGGAGGCGTGCATCGCCCTGGCGGCGCTCTTCGAGCGCTTCCCGGACATGACGCTGGCCTGCTCGCTCGACGAGGTTGCGCCCTTGCCGACCTTCGTCAACAACGGCTACGGCGCTCTTCCCGTACTCCTTGGCCCGTCCACGCGCTGACCCGGCCGTTGCCCCGCGGCACAGACGAACTCCGCAGCCTTTATTGGGCTGCGGAGTTCGTCGTTTTGGACACCAAGCATTCAGTAATGGCTGGGATCCGAACCCATCGCAGTAGAAACCGCCTAAGCGGTTTGTTAACATGGTTGTGCGGACGACGTCCAAACGGCCATAGTCGCTGTGCGTATGCAGGTCGTTACGGTAGTGACCGGACGGGGGAAGCGCGCGGGCCGTCCCGCCGTGAAGTCCGTAGCCGATGCCCCCTCTGCACCACCGGAGCCCTTAGATGGCCAAACAGGATCGCGCGGTACGTACGCGCAACGCGTTGATCGAGTCCGCCGCCGAGCTGTTCGACCGGGACGGCTACGAGCATGCGTCGCTGTCCACGATCAGCACCCAGGCGGGGGTGAGCAACGGTGCGCTGCACTTCCACTTCACCAGCAAGGCCGCCCTGGCCGACGCGGTCGGTCAAGCGGCGGCGCAAAGGCTCCAACGGATCACCCAGCAACAGACCGGCAGCGCTCTGCAGACGCTCATCGACGCCACGCATGCCCTGGTGAGGACCCTTGACCACGACGTGGTCCTGCGCGCCGGTTTCGGGCTGGGCGACAGTCTTGAGCACGTGCGCGCGGGCGCGGGCCTGCGCGGAAGGTGGCAGGAGTGGGTGGAAGACGCGCTGACGCGAGCCGAGGGGGAAGGCGCCCTGGCGGCGGAATCCTCGGCGCGTGACGCGGCGACGGCTGTCGTGGCGGTCACCGCGGGGCTGGAGACTCTGGGCCGCCAGGACGAGTGGTGGCTCTCGCACACCCCGCTCACCCGGTTCTGGCGACTGCTGCTGCCGAGGCTCGCGGAATCGTCCTGTCTCGACGGCCTGGTGGCCTCCGGGACCTCGGCCCCGACTCCTTGACCGCGCGTTTGCGTCCCGGTGCCGGGCCTGCGAGGGGTGTGGCAGGCCCGGTCAGTGAATGGGCACCGGGCGGGTGGACAGGCCAGGCCTGCGCGCCGTGAGCTGGGCGCGGCGCACCGGCCCGTGCCCGCCAGGAGGTGTCCGGTCCCGCCCGCCGGAGTGTGTGCCGGCCGGCTCCAGCACGGCGAGGGCTGCCGGGGTGGCCAGGGCGGGAAGGACGAGCGTCCAGAAGTCGGTCAGTGTCGTGTGCGAGAGCCACCCGGCGTCGTCCCGGGCGAGCAGTTCCAGACCGGTAGTCGTCGCCACGATGGAGGCCGCCACGTCGTCGGGGACGGCGTCCTCGACGAGTACGCCCTCATCCGCGGCCTGCGTGAGAAGCCGCTGGACGTACTCCCGCCATTCCTGGCACACGTCCCACTCGGTCTCGCACCTCGCATCGCGGCTCAGCTGGAAGCCCGCGCGCGCCACGACGTCGTCCCGGAGTGTGTCCGCCAAGACGTGCGAGGTGTTCGTCAGCGTCTGCAAAGCGTTCGTACCGGGCTGCGAGGCCGCCGATCGGGCCGCCGTGCGCAGAATCGCGGCCGCCGCGTCCTGCACTGTTGACGCCAAAGCGGCTTTGGTCTCGAAGTGGAAGTGCAGGGCACCCGTGCTGACTCCTGCACCGGTGCTGATCTCCGCCAGCTTCGCTTGGACGTATCCGTGCCTCAGGAACGTCTCCGCGGCGGAGTGGATGAGTGAGCGCAGGGTGCGCACGGCGCGCTCCTGTTTCAACACCGGTGGCTCCTCACGGTAGGAGAGAACATATTAAACCAACCTTGCGGTTTCATTCTAGGCCTGTTTACTCGACCGCGCCCACTTGTCAGCTAGCTATGTCCCATAACTAGTGGGATATTCCCGGCATATCTGGGCATGCGTACAGCGTGTGCCCATAGAGGCAGCGTGCGCCCAGTGAGACAGTGTTACGCATTCAGTACGCCGTACTGCGGGACTTCTAGCGAAGCTGTGGCAAGCATCGAGACGGCAAGTAGAAACCAGGGAAGCGGTATGTTTCCATGATGGCGAAAGGTTGCTCGATGCTCGGCCGGTCGCTTCACCCCTGCCGACCCCCCCTTCGGGTGGCGCCGCGCCGGTTGATTTCGGACTCTACGCAGGTCCCGCTTCCATCCCTCCGGGGTGCCGCAATGGGCCTACGTGCAGGCTGTTCGGCTGAAGGGGTGGTCGGCGTCCTGCGTTCGTCGGGTCTGGCTGTAGGCCCGCTTGAGGTGCCGTGGGGTTCCAGAAAAACAGCGCGAACGGTTTGGTATTGACAAACCGCTCGCCCCGTTTTTTACTCGTCCTGTGCCGAGAACCGGTTCTGCCGCAACCCTCGGACGACTAGCGGCTCATGACTCATACGCGATACACGAACAGGGGACACGGCGTGGACATCGATGTACTGGGCGCATTGGCCGTCAGGGAGAACGGGATCTCGGTGACACCGACCGCGCCGAAGCCGCGGCAGGTGCTGGCCCTGCTGGCGCTGCACGCCGATCAGGTGGTGCCCATGGCGTGGCTGATGGAGGAGCTCTGGGGCGAGCGGCCGCCGCGCAGTGCGCGGACGACACTGCAGACGTACATCCTGCAGCTGCGGGAGCTGATCTCGGTGGCGCTGGAGCGCGGCCCTCAGGGCAGCGAGTCACGCACCGCCAAGGACGTACTCGTCACCATGCCCGGCGGCTACCTCCTCAAGACCTCGGGCGGCACCAGTGACGTCCGCGAGTTCGAGCGGCTGTCCGGCGTGGGATACCGGGCCATGGACGCCGAGGACTTCTCGGCCGCGGGCCGCCAGCTCCGCGAGGCCCTCATGCTGTGGAGCGGCTCCGCCCTGGTCGACGTACAGGCAGGACCTCAGCTGGAGATGGAGATCCGGCGCCTTGAGGAGACCCGGCTGTGCGCCCTCTACCAGCGCATCGAAGCGGACCTGCGGCTGGGCCGGCACCGTGAACTGCTGGGTGAGCTGACCGTTCTGGTCAGCCGCTACCGCACCCACGAGAACCTGCACGGGCAGTTCATGCTGGCGCTGCACCGGTCCGGGCGCCGCGGTGAGGCGCTCGACGTCTACCAGCGGCTGCGCAACTCCCTGGTGCGCGACCTGGGTCTGGAGCCTTCCGTCGGACTGCGCAGGCTGCAGCGGTCGATCCTCACGTCCGGCCCCGAACTCGCTCCGGAGACGCCCGCCGCCGTCAGCGAGGATCGTCTCAGCCGCGTCGGCTGACCTGACCCACCGTCAGCACGGCATTCCCGTACGGAAGGAGAGGAGTCCCGGATGCAGGCCAGGTCGGAGCGGACCCGCCGGAGGCTGGTTCACGCCGGTGCACGGACGTTTGACGAGAACGGCTTCGCCCAGGCGACCCTGCTGCAGATCGCCGCGGCCGCGGGGACGACCAAGGGCGCGCTGTACCTCCACTTCCGTTCCAAGGACGCGGTGGCCGACGCGGTGCAGGAGCAGGGCCGCGCGATGCTCGGCGACTTCGTCCAGGAACAGTGGCAACGCGGCGTCCCGCCGGTCCAGGCGCTGATCGACATGACGCACTGGCTGGCGCGCGGCCTCCACGAGGACCCCGTCGTCCGGGCCGGCTTCCGCATCACCAACGAACGCACCGGGAGGCGGCCGTCGGCCACCGACTTCCACCAGCTCTGGATCACCGAAGTAATGCGGCTGGCCGGGCCGGCACGGGTGGCGGGGGAGGTCGTCGACCACGGCTCCGGCGACGGGCCGGAGACACTGCTCTCCGCCGCGGTGTGCGGCATCGTGGCACTGGCGGGCACCGGCATGTCGTTCCCCGAACTCAGCCGCAGGGTCGGCGCGTTGTGGGAGTTCCTGCTGCCGGCGCTGGTCCCGGCCGGCCACGCGGCGCGCTACCGCACGGACGCACCTTCCGTCCCCGCCGCCCTGACTGACGCCGCGTAGCACCAGCTTCTTGGACATACAGACCTTGATGGACCCCCGTGGAACGGACCGCGGGGGTCGATTGCGTATGCGCGGCGGCCGTCCGAAGTTGGTGCGGGTGAGCCTGCGCCCACGGCGTCGCCGGCCTGCGGGCCAAGGAGCCTTCGCCGCGCGGAGTTCCGGCAGGCCCCAGCCCGTATCCGGTGCGGGCAGCCTCGCGGCGCGGCGAGGGGTGCTACGACGACTTCGGGAGCAGGGCCGCCACGGCGTCGAAACGTCGTACCAACGCCTCCTGCTCCTGGCTGAGTTCGTCAATGCGCTGTCGCAGACGGGCGATCTCACCGTCCAGGTCGAGCGCCTCCGCCCAGGCGGTGGTCCGCGCGGGGGCGGGCACGGACCGCGGTGCCGACAGGCCGGGGGACTGGTTGAGGATCGCCTCCATCCGGCCGCGCAGGGCCGGGCCCGGTCCGATGCCGAGGGCGCCCGCCAGCCGGAGGCGCGCCCGCTCGTACACGCCCAGTGCCTCGGCCTGTCGGCCGCTGCGGTAGAGCGCGACCATCAGCAGGTCGTAGAACCGCTCGCGCAGAGGATGGTCGGCTGTCAGCCGCTCCAGTTCGCCCGTTATCTCACTGTGCTGGGCGCAGCGCAGGCTCACGTCGTACAACGTCTCCAGCGTGGTGAGCCGCTTCTCCTCCAGACGGTCGGCGGCTGCGGTGCAGATCGGCCCGTACCGGCTGTCCTGGAGCGCGGGCCCGCGCCACAAGGACAGGGCGTCGCGCAGGAGTTCCAGGGCGTGCGCGGGGTCGGACGGGGCCGCCGCCCGGCTCCGCGCCGAGAGGCGCTCGAAGCGCTGCACGTCGGTGGTGGCCCGGCCCAGGGTGAGCAGATAGCCGGTGGGCAGGGTGCTGATCCACTCCTGGCCGGGACCGCCCCCCGGCCCGCCAGGGGCAGGCAGCAGCCGCCGCAGCCGGGCCACATGCGCCTGCAGCGCGTTCGCCGCATTCGACGGAGGCCGGCTGCCCCAGAGCTCCTCGACGAGCCGGTCGGTGGAGAGCAGCTCACCGGCGTGGATGACGAACGCGGAGAACAGAGCACGCTGTTTGGAGCCGGAGGGCACGATGGCGGCGCCCGTCCGCCCGTCGTGGACCGCCACAGGGCCGAGCAGCCGGAACTCGGTCTGCGTACCCGCGGTGACCGTGGCCGGGGAGCCGAGGTCGAGGAGGGTCACCGCGGCACCGCGGGGGCGGCCTCGGCGAGCGCGAGAGCACGGCCCGCGTCCTTGACGATCCGCTCGATCACGGCGGTGGGGTCGTCCCGGAAGTAGAAGTGGTCGCCGTCGAAGAGGTGGAAGCCGACGAATCGCTCGCACAGCTCGGACCAGCCGGTGAGCCGGTCGGGCGGAACCGCCGTGTCGCGCTTGCCGCCGAACACCGAGAGCGGCACGGCCGGAGGCAGCGGGTCGGGCGAGGGCCGCCACGTCTCCCCGAGTCGCAGGTCTCCCCGGATGGTGGGGGCGAGAATGGCCCACAGCCCCGGGTCCTGCAGAACCTCGGGGGGCGTGCCGCCCATCGCCGCGATCTCGCGGCGCAGCGCGGCGTCAGAGAGCAGGTGGCGCTGGACCGTGTCGGCGGGCCGGGTCGCGGAGCTGGCCGAGAGCCCCAGCCAGAAGGGCGGTGTGCGGCCCTCAGCGAGCAGCCTCCGGGTCAGCTCGTACGCGATGGTAGCGCCCATGCTGTGCCCGAACAGGGCGAAACGGCCCGTGAGTCCGTCGCCCAGCTCGTGCAGGAAGTGGTCCACCACCGCGCCCACTTCACCCAGCGGAGGACGGTCGTCCCAGGGCCCGCGGCCCGGCGCGTCCGGTGTCCGTACGTCCCAGCTTGACGGGAACCGCTCAGGCCAGTCGCGGTACATCAGGTGCGATCCACCCGCGTGGTGGAACACGAACAGGCGCAGCTCCATGGTGACTCCGTCGACGGTTCCGGCAGGGACTTCGGACGATAGCTGCGGCACGGCGGGGGCGACGCGATCCGCGAGCCCGCCTCCAGCGGCCGTACAAGCCTTCTCAAGGAAGCGTGAATGCAGTGAAGTTCCCGGTCTGGAGGGGGACGTGAGCATGCATGCAAAGACAGGGAGGCGTGGTGCGCAGGGGGCTGGGGCTGCATGGCGGGGCCATGGTGGGGCGGGCCGTTGCGCCCCGGTGCGGCGACCGGTCGCGCGCCCGGGTCCCGCCCCGGTCAGTGCGTGCTTCAGGCGAGGTCGTCGCGGGTCACGCGGCGGTGGCGGGTGCGCCAGGTGCTCCGCGAGCGGACGAGCACGTCCTCCATGACACAGACGTGCAGGACCCTCGAATCGCCGCCGGGCGGAGTCGCGTACGCCAGCGCGGAGCAGCGGGTGCGCAGGGTCCCGTCGAACTGCGGCCGTACGTCGAGCTTGCCGATCCAGCGCCGCACACAGGCTCCTTCGCGCTGCTGCCGTGCCTGATCGCGGCGCACGTTCGCGGCCAGGCCGGCGCGTCCGCGGACCGGTTCGCTCAGCGGCGGCACCTCGAAGACGGCGTCCTCGGTAAAGGTCCCCGCCCAGCTCTCGGCGTCGTGGGCGTCGAAGAGCTCCAGCTGGTGCGCGTAGAACTGCTCGACCTGCGCGTACAGCGAGGCGAACTCCAACTTTCCCGAAGGCTCGTTGCGGATCTCGGTGGTCATGCGATCTGCCTTCCTCTTCCAGGAACGTACAAAGGGGTACGGCGAGTCTCGGGCACGTCGCTCCAGGGCAATTCGAGGACGCCTCAAGGACCGCCGGCCAGCACGGCTCACCGCGGCGGTTCGACGCCCGCGCGCAGCAGCCCGTAGGTGTACGAGTCCTGCAGGGCCCGCCAGGATGCGGCGATGACGCTGTCGGCGACGCCCACCGTCGACCAGGTGCCGGCGTTGTCGGAGGTGGTGATCAGGACGCGGGCCGTGGAGGCGGTGTTGTGGTCGCCCCGTAGGATGCGGACCTTGTAGTCCACCAACTCCAGCTTGGCGAGCTCCGGGTACAGGCGCTCTAGGCCCGTGCGCAGCGCGCGGTCGAGGGCGTTGACGGGCCCTTGGCCGTCGGCGGTGGAGACGATGCGCTCGCCCCTGGCCCACAGCTTCACGGTCGTCTCGTCGGTGTGCGTGCCGTCCGCGCGGTCCTCCACGATGGCTCGCCAGGACTCGATGCGGAAGTAGTCGCGGGGGCCGCCCTCGACCTCGTCGCGAAGGAGCAGCTCGAAGGAGGCGTCGGCGGCCTCGTAGGTGTAGCCCTGGAGCTCGCGCGCCTTGACCCGCTCCACGACCCGGGCGACGACCGCGCGGTCCTCGCCGAGGTCGACGCCGAGCTCCTTGCCCTTGAGCTCGATGGAGGCGCGGCCCGCCATGTCGGAGACCAGCATCCGGATGTGGTTGCCGACCAGGGAGGGGTCGATGTGCTGGTACAGGTCGGGGTCGACCTTGATCGCGGAGGCGTGCAGGCCCGCCTTGTGGGCGAAGGCGGAGACACCGACGTACGGCTGGTGCGTGGAGGGGGCGAGGTTGACCACCTCGGCGATGGCGTGCGAGATGCGGGTCATCTCGGCGAGCGCGCCCTTGGGCAGCACGGTCTTGCCGTACTTGAGCTCCAGGGCGGCGACGACGGGGAACAGGTTGGCGTTGCCGACGCGCTCGCCGTAGCCGTTGGCGGTGCACTGCACGTGGGTGGCGCCCGCGTCCACGGCGGCCAGGGTGTTCGCGACCGCGCAGCCGGTGTCGTCCTGGGCGTGGATGCCGAGCCGGGCGCCGGTGTCGGCGAGCACGGTGGCGACGACCGCGTGGATCTGGGCGGGGAGCATGCCGCCGTTGGTGTCGCACAGGATGACGACGTCCGCGCCGGACTCACTGGCGGCCCGTACGACGGCCTTGGCGTACTCGGGGTTCGCCTTGTAGCCGTCGAAGAAGTGCTCGCAGTCCACGAAGACCCGGCGGCCCTGCTCGCGCAGGTGGGCGACCGTGTCGCGGACCATCTCCAGGTTCTCGTCCAGGGTGGTGCGAAGGGCCAGCTCGACGTGCCGGTCGTGCGCCTTGGCCACCAGCGTGATCACCGGGGCGCCGGATTCGAGGAGGGCCTGCACCTGCGGGTCCTCGGCGGCCCTGCCGCCCGCGCGGCGGGTCGCGCCGAAGGCCACGAGCTGCGCGTTCTGGAAGCTGATCTCCTGCTGCGCGCGGGCGAAGAACTCCGTGTCGCGGGGGTTGGCGCCGGGCCAGCCGCCCTCGATGAAGCCCACACCGAACTCGTCCAGGTGCCGGGCGATCGTCAGCTTGTCCGCGACGGTGAGGTTGATGCCCTCGCGCTGGGCGCCGTCGCGCAGCGTCGTGTCGAAGACATGGAAGCTGTCGTCGACGGCAGTGGCCTCCGCCCGCTTCCCCAAGCCCGTTTGTCCCATGGCGAGCTCCTCGTCCTCGTGTCCACTTCTGCCGCCGCGCACGCTACTCACGCACGGGGGGCCGGGTGCGGTCCTCCACCCGGTGTGGACAGCGCCTCGAACGGCCCTGTGCCGCGCGGCTCGACGAAGCGCAGCGGCCGGGCCCGGCGCGGACACTGCAGCGCTTCACTAGCGCCGTCTCAGGGCTTTGTCAGCGCCGTATGGGCGGGGCCCCACATACTCGATCCGCGCTTCCAGAGAGGGAGGGGGAGGGGTCTTCTCCGGCGCACCCCGGACAGCCGATGACCAGCAGCCACCCCGCACGTATACCGCAGGACGAGCCGACGGCCGTCGTCGTGGACCTCGGTCCGGCCGCTCACGGCACGCCGCCCGTCCTGGACCTGCGCGGCCCCTTGGACACAGCCCACATCGAGGCCGCCCTGGACAGCATCGCGGTCCACTGCCCGGGCGCCGCGGCCTGGCGTCCGGTGTTCCAGTCCCACAACGCCGGCCACCACACCCTGCGGTTCACCGCCGGCGCGGGAGCCCGACCGGGCGGCTTTCCGCTCGGACGGCTGGCCGACCTGCTCACGCACCCGAGCACCGCCGACTCCTTCGCCACGCGCCGCACGGCCGCGACACCGCTCCAGTGCGAGCTGCTCGCCGATGCCGACGCCCACCCCGGCACCGGCCGTCAGGTCGGACAACTCACCTGGAACTGGGACGGTCCGTTCGACGAGGAGCGCTTCACCGCCGCCTGGCAGTCCGTCTTCGACTGCGAAAGCGTGCTGCGCAGCGCGTTCGACGACGGACCCGAGCCGGCCGTCGTCGTGCACGACCGGGTGGCACCCGAGGTCGTACGCCTGCCGCAAGGCACGGCCCACTGGCACGCGCTCATCGAACGCGACCGGCGGCGGGGCCTGGACCCACGCCGCCCCGGACCGCTGCGGATCACGGTCCTGGGCGGTGGGCCCGCCATGTTCGCCACCGCCCCGCCCATTCGCGTGGTGCTGACCCATCACCACGCCCTGCTCGACAACTGGAGCGTGCGTCTGCTGCTGCGCGAGTTCTACCGCGCCTACCTGGCCGGCGGCCAACTGCCGGGCGGGGAACGGCGCCCCGACATGAGGGACTACGCGCGGTGGCTGGCCGACCAGGACACCGGCCCGGCACAGGAGTTCTGGTCCGGCGGCGCGGCCGACCGCCCCAGCACGGCAACGGCCGCTCCCGGCTCTGCTGTCCTCACCGGCAGAGCCCCCCACACCACGGGCAACGGCTGCTTCCGGCTCCGGCTGACCCCGGACGAGACCGCGCGCCTCGCCGTCTGGGCCGCCGCCTGGGGCGCCACCGAGAGTACGGTGCTGCAGGCCGTGTGGGCGCTGCTGCTGTACCGGCTCGGAGGGGCCGAGAGCGCGGCTCCCGTGCGTTTCAGCACCACCGTCTCCGGCCGGGGCATTCTGCTCGACGGCGTGGAACGCCTGCCGGGTGCGCTGTGCAACCCGCTGCCCCTGTCCGTCGTGATCGACCCGGGCGCCCCGGTGTCCGCTCTGCTGGCCGAACTGCGTGACCGGGCCGTGGACACGGCGGGCTACGAATGGGTGTCGGCGAGCCAGATCCGCTCCTGGACCAACGACGCCCTCGCCCCGGCCGACAGCCTCCTCGCCTTCGAGACCCGGCCGCCGGTCCCGGACGACGTGACGTCCGAACTCGCCGTACTGGGAATCCACGTGGGGACGCCTGAGCCGCTCGGCTCCCACACGGCCTTCTCCCTCGCTATGGCGGCTCACCACGACAGCGCCGGAGGGCTCGCCCTGACCGTGTCGTACGACCGCGCCCGGCTGCCCGACGCCACCGAGGTCCTCGCGTACGGAGCGCTGCTGCTGCGTGAACTCCCCGACCGGGTGGGGGAGTTCACGACGGTCGCCGAGGCCCTCGGCCTGCTGTCCGGCATGAACCCCGGAGTTCGCACCGGCCTGGCGAACCAGCGCTCGGCGCGCACCGCCGCAGCCGCGCCCCCGTCGCTCGGCGTGCTGCGCCCGGCGGCCCGCCCGGGCGCGGGCACCGTTGTCCTCCTACAGGCACCCGGGACGCCCGGCTCGTTCTACGCCCGGCTCGCACGGGCCTACCCGGGGCCCGAGGAACTCGTCCTGCTGCGCGCGGTGCCCGGGGGCGCGACCGCCCGGTACTCGGCGCTCGGGCCGCGGATCGGCGACGGCGGGTACGTCACGCTCGCCGGATTCACCGGCG
This sequence comes from Streptomyces sp. NBC_00212, assembly GCF_045206365.1. NCBI lineage: Bacteria > Bacillati > Actinomycetota > Actinomycetes > Kitasatosporales > Streptomycetaceae > Streptomyces > Streptomyces sp. NBC_00212. Next base: position 293,403 of record NZ_CP108116.1, on the reverse strand, counting down.
ACGGAGCCGCCGCCTACGAGATCGCCCGACTGGTCGCCGCGCACGGCGGCCGGCCCCGGGTCGTGGTGCTCCCGGCGGCCGCGACCGGCGCCGCCGGACTCGCCCGGACCCTCGCCGCCGCCACCCGGCGCGCCCCCTGACCTGCCCCCGCGACCCTACGCGGACCCTGCCTGAACCAACCCGTCGTACAGCGGAGGGTGGACATGCCCGAGTCAGCACAGCAGAGCACGGCGGAACTCGTCACCCAGGCCTGGGCGGAGGCCCGGGGCATGGCTGGTGCCGACCGGGAGCACCGCCACCGTGCCCCGGGCGAGATCACGGCCGCCGCGCTGCGCGCGCACGGCGCCCTGTGCACGGGGCTCGGCCGCAGCGTGCCCGTCACCGCGCTCACCGCCCGGCCCGGGGTGCGGGACCTGGCCACTTTCCTGGCCGTGTACGCCGCCGCGGGAGCCAAAACGGCAGCGGACCGAGGCGGGCTGCCGGACGTGGAGTCGGGGCCGGCCCCGGGCCGTTGAACCCGGCGTCCGCGCTGGACCCGCGCTCGCGGCGCGCTTGAGGATCCACCTCGTGCGCGGGACTCGGGGCGCGCGGCTGTCTAGGCTGACATCTGTCGGCACTGCCCCGCACAAGCTGCGCCCGTTCTCCGTTCCTCCCCCGGACGGAGAACGGGCGCCCTCCTCGTCAGAGCCGTGCGAGGGTGACCCGCACATTGCTGAAGAACTTGTCCTCGAAGGCGGACACGAGGATGCCGAGGCAGCGTTCGACGCGCGCCACCGCCTCCTCGTCGGCCAGCACGACGGCGACGTCACGGCAGCGGGCCAGGCGCTCGCTCCAGGCACGGCAGGCCATCGCGAACGCCTCGCGCTCGTCGACGATCTCGATGACCTCGAAGAGGCCTTCGGTGGCCCGTGCCAGCTCGTGCAGGTGAGGGATGCGGCCGTGGCCGAGACCGGAGCACCGCAGCAACCTCAGTTCGTCCAGGAGCCGTCCGTCCACGGGCCGCGCCCCGACGGTGAGGGTGTGCAGGACGAATCGCGCGTCGGGCCTGAGCGCGCCGGCCACCGCGGTGAAGAAGGCCCGGTACCTCTCGGCGCGCTCGTGCGGGGGAGTCGCGCAGGGGACGACGTGCTCCAGGGCGTTGATGCAGAACGCCGCGTCGTACGGGTCCCGCGGGCGGTGCTCCTCCCAGCTCTCCACCCGCGCCGAGATCCGCGGGTTGGCGTAGCCGGCGATGAACTGCTCTTCGGCACGGCTGGGGGTGAGGCCGACGGCCTGCTCCACGCCGTGCACGATGGTGAGCCGGTTGAGCAGGGTGCCCCAGCCGCAGCCCACGTCCAGGACGCGCCGGGCGCCCGCGGCCCCGGCGAGCTCGACGAACCGGTCGAGCTTGCGCTCCTGGGCCTCGTCCAGGGTCTCGGTCAGCCTTTCGCCGTCCTCCCAGTACCCGCCGGAGCACACCATGGTCGGGCCGAGCAGGAGCCGGTGGAAGGCGGCGCTCTCCTCGTGGTGGTGCCTGAGGGTGCCGAGCCCGGGGACCGACCGTCCTGGCACCGTCGTCATCGTGGCTCCCAACTCCCGTGCGGCGTGGCGCTGTCGGGAACCAGGAAAGCGCTCCACTCGCAACAGAGGCGCAACACGGCCCGGGCCCTGTGACGCTCGAGGTCACCTCAAGGGCGGGCTGAGTGCCTCGAAGGCCCCGATGAGGACCGGATCCAGGCCATCGGCCGGAGCCCGGCCCGAGGCGCAGGAGCGGGGCCGCCGGGGCGGTTGGGGGGCGCGCAGCAGCTCCAGGTACGCGGCCTGGGTCTCGGGTGCCGGGTCGATGCCCAGTTCCTCGGCGAGGACCTCTCCCAACTGGTGATAGGCGCGCAGCGCGTCCGCCCGGTTGCCCGCAGCGGCGTGCGCGGTCATCCGGCACCGGTGGGCGCTCTCTCGGAACGGGGCGCGGCGCACCGCCTCGTCGGCGCAGCGCAGCGCATGGTGTTCGTCGCCGAGTCCGGAAGCCGACAGGCTGGCCAACTCCAGTGCGGTCAGGCGCAGTTCCTCCACTCGCTCCCGTACCCCGGCCGCCCACTCGCCCTCGTGGGCGGGCAGGAACGAGCCGCGCAGATTGTCCAGCGCGCCCGCCGCGAGGCGGCGCACCACGGTGTGCGCGCCGTCGGCGAAAGCCGCCTCCGCCTCGGCGACCGCGACATCGGCGGCCTCCAGGTCGACGGCGGTGCCCTCGGGCAGTCGCAGCAGATAGCGGCCGCTCTGCGAGACCAGCGGTGTCGTGCCCGGCTGCTGGAGTGGGCTCGCGACGCAGGAGCGGACCCTGCTGACCACGCCGCGCAGGGCCGAGGCCCAGGTGTCGGGCAGACCCTCCGGCCAGAGGGTGTCCGCGAGGTGTTCCCGACTGGTCCCCGAGTCACGTTCGAGCACCAGGCGCGCGAGGGCCACCTGGGCCTGGGCGCTCGACACGTGCAGAGGCGCCAGACCCTCGTGCTCGATCGTGACGAGACCCATGAGTCTGATCAGCAACTCCCCACTCCCCTCCGGATCATCGGCGCCGCGCAGTGCCCCGCCTGCGCCGGTATCCGAGATTGCGCGGCTCTTGCGTTTCCCTCCATTGAAGACGCAACGGCTCCAGCACGGCTCAAGAACGGGACGAGGTGCGGTGCGCGCGGGCCTCTGCGGCGCGGGGCCGGCTCCGGTCTCGAAGTCTGCTCAAGGCCCGCCGCACTCCCGCCTCAGGAATCGGGGCCCGCGCCACGGCCCGGGCTACGTTGCCCGGGCACCGTCAAATCCGCCCAACGGGTTCGTGGAGGCTCATGCGATGACGGCAACGACGAGGACGACCGCCCTGATCACCGGCGCGACGGGTGGCATCGGCCTGACCGTGGCCCGTGATCTGGGGCGGCGCGGCCATCGGATCTTCATCTGCGCGCGAACGGAGCTGCAGGTCAAGCAGACCGTCGAGGATCTGCGCGAGGAGGGCTTCGAAGCGGAGGGCACCGGGGCCGATGTCCGCGACCGTGCGTCGGTGGCCCACCTGGTCGCCGCCGCCTTCGAGACCTTCGGCCCGATCGGCATCCTGGTCAACAACGCGGGCCGCAGCGGCGGCGGTGCCACCGCGGATCTCGCGGACGACCTCTGGTACGACGTCATCGACACGAACCTCAACGGTGTCTTCCTGGTCACGAGCGAGGTGCTCAGGAACGGCGGCATGGCGGATGCCGCATACGGGCGGATCGTCAACATCGCCTCGACGGCGGGCAAGCAGGGCGTTCTGCTCGGCGCCCCCTACTCCGCCTCCAAGCACGGGGTCGTCGGGTTCACCAAGGCGCTGGGCAAGGAACTCGCCCCCCGCGGCATCACCGTCAACGCGGTGTGCCCCGGCTATGTCGAGACTCCCATGGCCGAGCGCGTCCGCAAGGGCTATGCCGCGGCGTGGGACACCACCGAGGGGTTCGTCCAGGAGCAGTTCGAGGCGCAGATCCCGCTCGGCCGCTACTCGACCATGGAGGAGGTGGCGGGCCTGGTCGGCTATCTGACGACGCAGGGCGCCGCGTCGATCACCGCGCAGGCACTGAACGTCTGCGGCGGGCTCGGCGCCTTCTGACCCGCGGCGGGACGCCTCTGCCTCGCTCCCGCCGCCCTGCCCCGGCCCCCGCTCGCGATGCCGCCATGAAGCACCGCGCCACGAATGGCGCCACTATGGCTCGCCATGGCGCCATGCGTGTGCCATAGTGGTGGCACGACCTCGCACCACGGGGGCCGGACAACCAACTGCGAACGCCGTGCGCTGCATCGTGCAGTGTGCGGATGAGTGGACCGCCACGTCTGCCGGAGCCACTCGCCACCCGTCCCACCAGCGGGGACGCCCTACAGACTGAGGATGGGGAAGTCATGCCTACCTTCGAGACCCCGAAGCCGATCACCACCACGATCCACGTCGAGGTCGGAGCCGCCCGGATCATCGCGGGCGACCGCGCCGACACCGTGGTCGAGGTGTACCCGGCGGACACCGCCAGCGAGGCCGACGTGAAGGCGGCAGAGCAGACCCGCGTCTCGTACTCGGACGGCAAGCTGCTGATCAAGACGCCGAAGGGACGTGTGCTGAGCGGCGCCCCCGGTGCCGTCCGGGTGGACATCGCACTGCCGCGCGGCTCCCGGTTGAACGGCACCGCCGCGCGGGCCCACTTCGTCTCCAAGGGTCAGCTGGGGGAGTGCAGCCTGACGACCATGGACGGCGACATCCAGATCGACCACGCGGGCGAGACGCAGCTGCGTACCCAGAAGGGCGACATCACCGTGGAGCGCACCCGCAGCGCCGAGATCACCACCGGGAGCGGCGAGCTGCGCATCGGCGAGATCGACGGCACCGCGGTGATCAAGAACTCCAACGGAAGCACCGAGATCGACGAGATCACCGGCCAGGCCCAGCTCCGGGCCGCCGAGGGCAACATCTCCATCGGCCGCGCCCACACCGACGTCACCGCGACCTGCGCCACCGGTGACATCACCATCGAGGAGGCCCGCGGCAGGGTCGACCTGCGGGCCCAGATCGGCAACATCCAGCTCGGCATTCCCGAGGGCACCGCCGCGTGGCTCGACGCCAACGCCCAGTCGGGCACGGTGCACCGACTGATCGACTCCGCCGACGGCCCCGGCGAGATCGGCATGAGCGTCGACGTCTTCGTGCGCACCAGCCGCGGCGACATCGTGGTCCACCGCGCGCAGGCCCAGCTCGCCAGCAAGAGCCGCTGAAGCAGCGCCGGGAAGGAGCAGAGACGATGACCGCCCTCACCGAAGTCACCGCCCCGGCCAAGGGGATCACCGCACTCGGTCTGCGCAAGGCATACGGCGACAAGGTCGTCCTGGACGGGCTCGACCTCCAGGTCCGCGAAGGAACGATCTTCGCGCTGCTGGGCCCCAACGGCGCAGGCAAGACCACCACCGTGCAGATCCTGTCCACGCTCGTCTCCGCCGACCAGGGCCACGCCCAGGTTGCGGGGCACATGCTGGCCGACGATCCGGACGGCGTCCGGTCCTCGATCGGTGTCACCGGCCAGTTCGCTGCGGTCGACGGCCTGCTCACCGGTGAGGAGAACCTGCTCCTCATGGCGGACCTGCACCACCTCCCCCGCAGGGAGGGCAAGCTGCGCGCCGCCGATCTGCTCGACCGGTTCGAACTGACCGAAGCGGCAGGCAAGTTGGCCTCCACCTACTCCGGCGGCATGCGGCGCAAGCTGGACCTCGCCATGACCCTGGTCGGCGATCCGAGCCTCATCTTCCTCGACGAGCCGACCACCGGTCTGGACCCGCGCAGCCGACGCAACCTGTGGGACATCATCCGCAGCCTCGCCGCCGACGGCGTCACCATCTTCCTCACCACCCAGTACCTGGAGGAGGCAGACCAGCTCGCCGACAGGATCGCCGTCCTCGACGGCGGCAGGATCGTCGCCGAGGGAACAGCCGAGCAGCTCAAGAGGCTCGTTCCCGGCGGCTACATCCGCCTCAGGTTCGCCGACGCACACCGCCTCGACGTGGCGGCCCACGCCCTGGGCCACGCGGTACGCGACGACGACGCGCTCACCCTCGACATCCACAGCGACGCCGGCATTCCGGCGCTGCGCGACGTGCTCGACCAGCTGGAGTACGCCGCCGTCGAGGCGGAGGCCCTGACCGTGCACACCCCCGACCTGGACGACGTGTTCCTCGCCCTGACCGGCCGGCCCGAAGCGCGGAAGGAGAGCGTCCGATGAGCGCCACCTCGTACGCAGTGCGCGACTCCAAGACGATGCTGCGCCGCAACCTCAAGCACGCGCGGCGCTACCCGTCCATGACGATCTCGATCGTCGCCATGCCGATCCTGATGCTGCTCCTGTTCGTGTTCGTCTTCGGCGGCGCGCTCGGCAGCGGCATCGGGTCGGGCGACCGCGGCGACTACACCAACTACGTCGCCCCCGGCATCCTCCTGATGGCCGTGACCTCCGGCGCCATCTCGACCGCCGTGTCGGTGTGCACCGACATGACCGAAGGCATCATCAACCGCTTCCGCACCATGGCGATCTCCCGCGCCTCCGTGCTGACCGGTCATGTCCTCGGCAATGTCATCCAGACCATGATCAGCCTGGTGCTCGTCATCGGCGTCGCCCTCGCGGTGGGCTTCCGGCCGACCGCCGGGCCCATGGAGTGGCTCGCCGCCCTCGGCATCCTCGCCCTGCTCGCCTTCTCCCTCAGCTGGCTCTCCGCCGCGATGGGCCTGGGCGCCAAGACCGTCGAGGCCGCCAGCAACGCCCCGATGCCGTTGACGTTCCTGCCCTTCCTCGGCAGCGCCGTCGTCACCCCCGACTCGATGCCGACCGGACTGCGCTGGTTCGCCGAGTACCAGCCCTTCACCCCGATCAACGAGACCCTCCGCGGGCTCCTGCTCGGCACCGAGATCGGCAACAACGGCCTCATCGCCCTCGCCTGGGGCATCGGCCTCAGCATCCTCGGCTACCTGTGGGCACGGTCGGCCTTCGCCAAGCAATAGGAGAACAGCACCCGAACCGCACGACTGATGGACGAACCGGTGACGGGGGCCGTCCGGGCAGGAGCCCGGACGGCCCCCGTCAGCCTTTCCGCCTCCGGCCGCACGACCTCCCCAATACCGCTCGGCGATCGCTCGAATTCGCCTCGACAATCGTCTGACAATTGTCCCGGCGCCCGGACATAACCGCTGGTCGGACGAGTCCGGCCAGAATTTCTGGTGTGCTTCCGTTCGAATTTTTCTTGCCTCTTCCTGAGGGCCGCCCATAGGCTCTGTGAGAAATTGATGCGCATCGTGCCCGCATCGGCACGCGCAGCGTCGCCGCAATCACCGAGCTGGTGATTTCCGCGCCACTTCCTCGCACTCCGTCGAGCGTTTCCTCACTTCCGTAGAGGGGTCATGACTACACAAATACGCCGGCCCGGCCTGGTTCTTGAAAGCCCGTTCATCTGGCGGGCACGCCGGCCCAACGCCCAGCACCGACTGATCTGCTTCCCGCACGCGGGCGGCGGCGCGAGCGCGTTCACCGAATGGGTCAGCGCCCTGCCCGCCGAGATAGAGGTCGCGGCCATCCAGCTGCCCGGCCGCCAGAACCGCATCCTGGAGGACCCGCCGACCGAGGTCGGCCCGCTCGTCCGGGACGTCACCGAGGCCCTGCGCCCGCTCCTTGACGGCCCGTTCTCCTTCTTCGGCCACTCCTGCGGGGCGCTGCTCGGCTACGAGGTGGCACAGCTCCTGCACGCAGAGGGCGGCCCCCGGCCCGAGCGCCTGTTCCTGTCCGCACAGCCCTCGCCCGCTGCGGCCGCGCTGCGGCCGAAGATCCACAACCTCTCGGAGGCCGAATTCCGCGCCGAGGTCATGCGGCTCGGCGGTTTCGACGAGGAGGTCGCCCTCGACGAGGACGCCATGGACGAGCTGATCCCGACCGTCCTCGCGGACTTCGCGCTCTGGGAGCAGCACGCCATGACGATCGGCCCGCTCATCGACAGCCCCATCACCGTGATGGTCGGCGAGGCCGACGTCCGGGCGCCGCTCGACACCATCGAGGGCTGGGGAGACCACACCTCCGCCGGGTTCGACAAGCAGATCTACCCGGGAGGCCACTTCTATCTCTTCGACCCCGGCACGGACACGCAGGTCTTCGAGTTCCTCGCCGAGACCCTGCTGGCCCCGTGAGCGATGCGCCCGCCGGGTGGCAGCGGCGGGCGCTCCCACAGCTGCCGACCGGCCTTGAACGAGTCTGTAGCGCTTTCATATCGACCTGGCTCAAACCTGGTCTACGCTATCGGCCAGGTCTTCGAATTACGGGTGCAGAGAAAATCTCGCCCCGGCGGTCAAGCGGTCCTTCCGCTCTTTTCTGGATGCATGGTCCCGTAATCGATCCATGCCCTTTTCGCTGACGTCTAACCACTCTGGGGGAAGTCCCTTGTGTTCCTTTGGGCAGAATTCGTTGCTGGGTGAGCTCAATGACACGGAGGTTCCGGTGCCGGTGGAGACGTTCACTGAATTGTTCGAGCGGCAGGTCGCGACGGCACCGGGTGCGGTCGCGGTGGTGTTCCGTGACATTCAGCTGACGTACCGGGAACTCGACGAGCACGCCAACCGGCTGGCGCGCCTGCTGACCCGGCGCGGCGTCGGACCCGAATCGGTCGTGGGCATCGCGATGCGCCGCTCGCCGGAATGGACCGTGGCGGTCCTCGCCGTGCTGAAGGCCGGCGGATCCTATCTGCCGATGGACTCGGCCTACCCTGCCGACCGGCTCGCCTACATGGTGGAGGACTCCGCGGCCCGCCTGATCCTCGCGGACGTGGCAACAGCCGGGGAACTGCCCGAGCTGTCCGTCCCCGTACTGCGCCTCGACGACCCGGCCGTTGCCCGGTCGGTGTCCGGCCTCGACCCCGCCCCGCTGACGGCGGACGAACGCATCCCGGCGACGGCCACCAACACCGCGTACGTCATCTACACCTCGGGCTCCACGGGGCGCCCCAAGGGCGTGCAGGTCACCCACACCGGCTTCGCCAGCCTGCTCGCGACGCAGACGGACCGGCTCAAGGTGACGGCCGACAGCCGGGTGCTGCAGTTCGCCTCCCCCAGCTTCGACGCCTCGGTGTGGGAACTGTGCATGGCTCTGCTCTCCGGCGCCACACTGGTGCTGGCCGACAAGGACCACCTGGCTCCGGGCAGCCCGGTGGCCGAGACGATCGCCGCCCACGGTGTGACCCACGTGACGCTGCCGCCGCCGGTGCTGGCCGCCGTGCCCACCGCCTCGCTGGCGAGCGTCGAGACCCTGGTCGTCGCCGGCGACGCGACCTCGCCGGAACTGGCGGCCACCTGGTCGGCCGGCCGGCGGATGATCAATGCCTACGGGCCCACCGAGACCACCGTCTGCGCCACCATGAGCGCGCCGCTGCGCGGCGACGGCCGGGTGCCGCCCATCGGAACGGCGATCGCCAACGCGCGGACCTATGTGCTGGACGCCCAACTGCGGCCGGTGCCGGCCGGGGAGGTCGGCGAACTGTACGTGTCGGGTGCTGCCCTGGCCCGCGGATACCTGGGCCGGCCGGGACAGACCAGCGGGCGCTTCGTGGCCTGCCCGTTCGGTGACCCCGGAGAGCGGATGTACCGCACCGGAGACCTCGCGGAATGGACACCCGACGGCGACCTGATCTTCCACGGGCGGGCCGACACCCAGGTCAAGATCCGCGGGTTCAGGATCGAACTCCACGAGATCGAGGCGGCGCTCGAAACACACCCCGGCGTGGTGCACGCCGCCGTGATCGCCCACGAGGCAGCGGGCTCCGGCAGAGGCAAGCAGCTGGTGGGCTACGTCGTCCCGGCCGGCTCCGCCGAGCAGGACCACGGCGCCCAGAACGGCGCCTACGGCGCCATCGCCTTCGAATCCGGCTTCGCGGTGGGGGAGCTGCGGCCGTTCCTGGCACAGCGCCTGCCCGACTACATGATCCCCGCGACGTTCACCGTCCTGGACCGGCTGCCGCTGACGCCGAACGGCAAGCTCGACAAGGCCAAGCTGCCAGAGCCGGAGTTCCGGGGCGGGGTCTACCGGGCGCCGCGCACCGAGCACGAGGAGATCCTGACCGGGCTGTTCGCCGAGCTTCTCGGCCTCGACCGCGTCGGCATCGACGACGACTTCTTCGCCATCGGCGGCGACAGCATCCAGTCGATCCAGGTCGTGACCCGGGCTCGGGCCCACGGCCTGGTGCTCAGCTCACGCGAGATCTTCGAGCGCCGCACCGTGGCCGAACTGGCCGAGGTCGCCGCCGCCAACAACGAAGCCGGCGCCGGACCGGTCCTCGAAGAGCTTGAGGGCGGCGGCACGGGCGGGATGCCACTGCTGCCGGTGGCACAGTGGATCCGCGAGTGGGGACCGGGTTTCGACCGCTTCCTGCAGGCCATGGTGCTCGACCTGCCCGAGGGCATCGACCGCGCAGGCCTCGCCGCAACCCTGGGCGCGGTCCTCGACCGCCACGACCTGCTGAGGTCCCGCCTCGTGCCCGAGGACGGCGGAAGCCTGCAGGTCACCCCGCCCGGCTCGGTCCAGGCCGATCCGCTGATCCGGCGGGTCGCCTGCGACGGACGCTGGGACGAGTCCTGGACCCAGACCCTGCTGAGCGAACTGGACGACGCCGCGCAGCGCCTGGACCCGGCCGCCGGAGTGATGGCGCAGTTCGTGTGGTTCGACCCGGAGCCCGGTGAGGGCACGGAGCCCGCCGGCGCGGGCCGTCTCCTGGTCGCACTGCACCACCTCGTGATCGACGGCGTGTCGTGGCGGATCCTGATGCCCGACTTCGCGGCCGCCTGGGAGCAGGTCCGGGCCGGTGCCACCCCCCAACTGCCCGACGTGGCCACGTCGGTGCGCCGCTGGGCCCACGCCCTGGCCGACGATGCGTCGAGCCCCCGGCGGGCGGCGGAGCTGAAACTGTGGCGCTCGATCGTCGAGGGCCCGGACCCGGTGCTCGGCACCAGGCGCCTGGACGCCGCGACGGACGTCGTGTCCACCGTCGAGAAGACGCACGTGGAGCTTCCGGCCGCAGTCACCGAGGCCCTGCTGACGGCCGTCCCCGCGGCCTTCCGCGGCGGCGTCAACGACGGCCTGCTCGCCGGCCTCGCCCTGGCGCTCGCCCAGTGGCGCCGCCTCCGCGGCGTCGAGGAGTCCTCGGCCCTGGTCCGCCTCGAAGGACACGGCCGCGAAGAGGACGTGGTGCCGGGCGCGGACCTGTCCCGCACGGTGGGCTGGTTCACCAGCGCCTTCCCGGTACGTCTCGACCTCACCGGCGTGGACCTCCAGGACGCGTTCGCGGGCGGCCCCGCCGCGGGCCGCGTACTCAAGGCGGTCAAGGAGCAGCTGCGGAGCATCCCCGACAAGGGCATCGGCTACGGCCTGCTGCGCCACCTCAACCCCCGCACCGCCGCGGTCCTGCGCGAACACCCCATCGGACAGGTCGGCTTCAACTACCTCGGCCGGTTCTCCACCGCCGCCGACATGCCCGAGCACCTGCGCGGCCTCGGCTGGACCCAGGCCACCGACATCGCCGAACTCGCCGAGCTCGACGCCGGCCAGGACGCCCGCATGCCGGCCCCGGCCGAACTCGACATCAATGCCAGCGTCACCGACACCCCCCAAGGACCCCGCCTCGGCGCCGTGTTCGCCGCCCCCACCGGCATCCTGACCCCGACCGAGGTGCAGGAGCTCGCGGACCTGTGGTGCGCCGCCCTGAACGGCCTGGCCCAGCACGTCGCCCAGCAGGGCGCCGGCGGTCTGACCCCGTCGGACGTTCCCCTGGTGCCGGTGAGCCAGAGCGACTTGGAGGCCTGGGAGGGGCGCTATCCCGGCCTCTCCGACGTCTGGCCCGCCACCCCGCTGCAGTCGGGCCTGCTGTTCCACTCCCAGCTCAACGACTCCACGTTCGACGCCTACCAGGTGCAGTACGCGCTGCACCTGTCCGGGCGGGTGGACCCGGCGCGGATGCTCGCCGCCGGGCAGGCACTCCTGGACCGGCACCCCAGCCTGCGGGCCGCGTTCCTGCCCGACTCCAACGGCGACCTGGTCCAGCTGATCTCGGAGAGCATCCCGCTGCCCTGGCAGGACCTCGACTACAGCGGCCTCGGCGAGGCCGAACGCGCCGAGGCCTTCGAACAGTTCCTGGCCCAGGACCTGCGCACCCACTTCGACCCGGTCGCGCCGCCCATGCTGCGCCTCGCCCTGGTCAAGATGGAGGCGGAGCGCTTCGAACTCGTCCTGACCGCCCACCACGTGCTGTTCGACGGCTGGTCGGTGCCGCTGCTGATGCAGGACCTGCTGAAGCTGTACGGATCCGCCGGCGACGCCTCCGTCCTGCCGCGAGTGCGCAGCTACCGGGACTTCGTGGACTGGCTGTCCAAGCAGGACCCCGACGAGTCGGCCCGGGTGTGGACACGGGAACTCGACGGGGTGGGCGAGCCCACCCTGCTCGTCCCCGGCGCCGACGCGGAGCACAGCGACGGCGGGGCCGGGATCGGGCAGGTCGACGTCCAGCTGTCGGGCCAGGAGGCCCGCGACCTGATGCGGCGCGCGGCCGACCTCGGCGTCACCCTGAACACCGTCGTCCAGAGCGCCTGGGCGATCCTGCTGAACCAACTCACCGGCCGCTCGGACGTGATCTTCGCGTCCACGGTGTCCGGCCGGCCGCCGGCGGTGCCCGGCGTCGACTCCATCGTCGGCATGTTCCTCAACACCCTGCCCGTGCGCGTGCAGACCTCTCCGGGGGACACGCTCGCCGAGCTGCTGACCGCGGTGCAGGGCGGACAGGCCGCACTGATGGACCACCACCACTACGGGCTGACCGAGATCTACGCGGCGACCGGCCTGGAAGCGCTGTTCGACACCATCATCGGGTTCGAGTCCTTCCCTCTCGACCGGGTCGGCATCGCCGAGGCCTGCCGCGCGGCCGGCATATCGGTCACCGGGATCCGCTCCTTCACCGCCAGCCACTACCCGGTGACCCTGCTGGTGTTCATCGAGTCCGACGGACTGCGGCTGACCGTCCAGTACCAGCAGAACGCTCTCGACCGAAGCACGGCCGAAGCCATCGCCGCCCGCTACGGGCGCATCATGCGCCAACTGGGAGCAGACCCCGCCCAACGGGTCGGACGCGTCGACGTGCTCGACCAGGCCGAGCGAGACCTGCTCGCCGGGCTCGACGCCACACCCGTGACCGGGCCCGCGACGACGATCCCGGAGCTGTTCGAGCGACACGCCGAAGCCGCGCCGGACACCGTCGCGGTCGTCCGCGGCGACGTCTCGTGGACCTACCGCGAGCTCAACGCACGGGCGAACCGCCTCGCCCGCGAACTGGTCCGCCGAGAGGTCGGCCCCGAGACGGTCGTGGCCGTGGCCCTGCCGCAGAGCCCCGACCACGTGGCCGCGGTCCTCGCGGTGCTCAAGGCCGGCGGCGGCTGCCTTCCACTCGACCCGCACACCCCCGCCGACCACCTGTCGTCCCTCATTGCGGACGCAGGAGCGGCGCTCGTCCTGACGGACAGCGCCACAACCTCCCCGGCAGAGCACGGAATTCCGCACCTGCGCCTGGACGAGCTCACCGCCGACCCGGAAGCGACGGACGGCAACCTCGGCGACCGGGACCGGATCCGGCCGCTGCTCCCGGACCACGTGGCCTGGCTGACGTACACATCGGGCTATCCCGGCGGGCCGAGGGGAGTGACCCTCACCCACCGCAACGTGACCGGCGGCGTGCCGGGGCTGGCGGCACACCTGACCGACACCCCCGCCAGCCACGTACTGGCAACGAGGACGAGCACCTCCGAGGTCACGGCGCTGACCCTGTTCAGCGCGCTGTGCACCGGCGGCAGCATCGAACTGGCCGGGGAAACACTCGACTTCGCGGGACGCTCCGGCGCCACCGGCGGCGTGATCAACGCGATTCCGTCGGCCTTCGCCGAACTCCTAGACCAGGCAGGCGACATCACCGCCGACACCGTCCTGCTCGCGGGCGAGCCGCTGCCGGCACCGCTCGTGCAGCGGATACGCCAGGCGGTTCCCGGCGTCCGGATCGTGGGCACCTACGGGCCGAGCGAGTCCTTCGGCGCCACCGCCTTCGCGCCGCAGGACGGCGACGAGCCGGCCCCGGCGGGCGAGACGGCCCTCGGAACCCCCCTTCCCTCCGTACGGACCTATGTGCTCGGCGCCGGGCTCACCCCGGTTCCGCCGGGCGCGGTCGGCGAGCTGTACATCGCCGGCACCACCCTGGGGCGCGGCTACCAAGGCCGTGCCGAACTCACCTCCGCGCACTTCGTGGCGGACCCGTTCGGCCCCGCCGGATCACGGATGGTGCGCACCGGCGACCTCGTCCGACGGCACCCCGACGGCCACCTCGCCTACGTACGGCGCGGTGACACGCAGGTGACGATCCGCGGCGAGCGGATCGAACCGGCCGAGGTCGCGACCGTCCTGCAGCAGCACCCCTCGGTGAGCCAGGTGGTGGTGGTCGCCCACGACGGCGACACCAGGCAACTGGTCGGCTACGTGGTCGCCGAGGCGGGCGCCGACACCGGCGAACTCACCGCCTTCGCCAAGCAGAGCCTTCCCGCGCACCTGGTCCCCGCGGCGTTCGTGGTTCTCGACCAACTGCCGCTGACCCCCGCCGGGAAGCTGGACCGCTCGGCCCTGCCCGAGCCCGGATCCGCCGGCCCCGCCTACCGCGCCCCGCGCAGCGAGCAGGAGGAGAAGCTCTGCGAGCTGTTCGCCGAAGTCCTCAGCCTCGAACGCGTAGGCATCGACGACGACTTCTTCGAACTCGGCGGCAACTCCCTGACGGCGACCCGCCTGACCAGCCGCATCCGCAAGACCCTCGGAGTCTCCGTGACCATCCGAGCCATTTTCCAACACCGCAACATCGCTGAACTGTCGCGCACGGTGAAGAGTGCGAACACGTCGAGTCGCCCCCGTCTGCGCAAGATGAACAGGAGTGGACAGTAATGATCCCGTTGTCTTTCGCGCAGCGCCGACTGTGGTTCATCGAGCAGTTCGAGGGCCCCTCGGCGACGTACAACGTCCCGTTCCTGGTGCGGCTGACCGGCGCCCTGGACGTGACGGCACTCCAGGCGGCCGTACGCGACGTGGTGGTCCGGCACGAGAGCCTGCGCACGCTGATCGTCGCGAACGCCGAGGGCGTGCCGTCCCAGCAGGTCGTGCCGGTGGACCAGCTCGTGTTCGAGGTGCCGCTCGTCGAGGTGGCGCCCGACGCGCTGGACCACGCCGTCGACCAGGCGGGCAAGGCCACGATCGACCTCGCCACCGAGATCCCGGTACGCGCCACCCTGTTCCGCTCCGCACCGCACGAGCACGTCCTCGTGCTCCTGATCCACCACATCGCCAGCGACGGCGAGTCGGTGGTCCCGCTGGCGCGCGACCTGGACACCGCCTACACGGCCCGGATCCTGGGCGAAGCCCCGGACTATCCCGAGCTGCCGGTCCAGTACATCGACTACACCCTGTGGCAGCGCGAGGTGCTGGGCGACGAGGACGACCCCGACAGCGTCCTGTCGGCCCAGGTGAAGTACTGGCGCGACGAGCTGACGGGCGCTCCGCAGCCGCTGCGCCTGCCCACCGACCGCCCCCGCCCGCCGGCCGCCAGCCACCGCGGCGGCATCGTGGAGTTCCCGATCGAACCGGAACTGCTCGCCGCCGTCGAGGAGTTCGCCCTCGACCGCGACGTGTCGGTGCCGATGGTGATGCAGACGGCCCTGGCGGTCCTGCTCCAGCACCTGGGCGCCGGCGAGGACATCCCGATCGGGAACACGATCGCGGGCCGTACCGACGACGAACTCCAGGACCTGATCGGCTTCTTCGTCAACACCTGGGTGCTGCGCACCGACCTGTCGGGCAACCCGACGTTCAACCAGCTCATCGGGCAGGTCCAGGAGAAGGCGCTGGCCGCCTACGACAAGCAGGACGCCCCCTTCGAGCGCCTGGTGGAGGAGCTCAACCCGGAGCGCTCCACCGCCTACCACTCGCTGTTCCAGGTGATGTTCACCTGGGAGAACGAGCGCTGGATCGACCTCGAACTGCCCGGCGGGCTGCAGGCGCGCCTGGAGGTCCAGGCGACCTCGTCGGCCAAGTTCGACCTGGAGTTCAACTACTTCACCGACCCCACCAAGCCGGGCATGCTCGTCTACATCGAGTACGCGACCGACCTCTTCGACCACGAGACGGTCGAGGCCATCGGAGCCCGCTACGTCCGCGTCATCGAGCAGATGGTGGCCGACCCGCAGAAGCCGGTCCGCCAGGCGGACGTGCTGGAGCCGGCCGAGCGGGAGCTGGTGCTGCGCGGGTTCAACGACACGGCCATGCCGACTCCCCTGGTAACGGTTCCCGAGCTGTTCGAGCAGCAGGCGGCCCGGACGCCGGACGCCGAGGCCGTGGTCTTCGACGGCGCCGCGCTCACATACCGCGAGCTGGACGCGCGGGCCAACCGGTTGGCGCGTGAGCTGGTCCGGCGAGGCGTCGGCCCGGAGACGGTGGTGGCTCTGTCGCTGCCGCGCTCGGCGGACCTGGTCGTCGCGCTGCTCGGTGTGCTCAAGGCGGGCGGCGCGTATCTGCCGATCGACCCCAAGTACCCCAGCACCCGGCTCGACTTCATCTTCTCGGACGCCAGTCCGCAGCTGCTGCTGACCGACGCGGACACCGTCGGGATCCTCCCGGAGACCGACACCCCGCGCCTGTTCCTCAGCGACCTCGACCTGACCGGCGACGCGGACGGCACGCCGCTCCAGGACGCCGAGCGGCTCTCCCCGCTGCGGCCCGACCACATCGCGTACGTGATGTACACCTCCGGCTCGACCGGTCAGCCCAAGGGCGTCGCGATCACCCACCACACCGTGGTCAACGGTGTGACGCGGCTGGTGTCCGCGGTGGGTGTGGACTCGAACACGTGGCTGCTGGCCGGCACCTCCATCAACTTCGACGTATCGGTGTTCGAACTGTTCACCGCGCTGTCGACCGGCGGCACCCTCGAAGTGGCCCGGGACGTCCTGGTCATCGGTGAACGCGGCGGCTGGTCGGGCGGAGTCATCAGCACCGTCCCGTCCGTCTTCGTCGAACTGCTCGACCAAGTCGGCGGCGAGATCAGCGCCGAGACCGTCGTCTTCGCCGGCGAGGCGCTGTCCCCGGCGCTGGTGCGCCGGGTCCGCGAGACGATCCCCGGCATCCGGGTGGTCAACGCCTACGGACAGACCGAGTCCTTCTACGCCACCACCTTCGCCCTGCTGCCCGAAGAGGAGTGGGACGGCGCGAGCAGCGCCCCGATCGGCACTCCGCTCGGCAACATGCGCACCTACGTCCTGGGTCCCGGCCTGGAGCCGGTCCCCGTCGGCGTGGTGGGCGAGCTGTACGTGGCGGGCAATGTGGCCCGCGGATATTACGGCCGCACCAAGATGACCGCGGAGCGCTTCGTCGCCGACCCCTACGGCCCGCCCGGGGCACGGATGTACCGCACCGGCGACCTGGCCCGCTGGAACGCCCACGGCCAGCTGGAGTACGCCGGCCGTGACGACTCCCAGGTGAAGATACGCGGATTCCGCATCGAGCCCGGCGAGATCGAGGCCGCGCTGACGGCCCACCCGAGCGTCGCCCAGGCCGTGGTGATTGTCCACGAGGGCCGCAGCGGCACCGGCAAGCAACTCGTCGGCTACGTCGTCCCGGTGGAGGTCGAGGAGAGCGGTCTGGGCAGCGTCGAGAGCCTCGGCGACCTCGACATCGACATCACCGCCGGTGTCTCGGCCCGCGACCTGCGCCGCTTCGTGGCCGCCAAGCTGCCCGAGTTCATGGTCCCCTCGGTGTTCGTGATGCTGGACCGGCTGCCGCTGACCCCCAACGGCAAGCTGGACCGGGCGGCCCTGCCCGAACCGGAGTTCACCGGCGGCGAGTACCGCGCGCCGCGCACTCCCGCCGAGCAGGTCCTCGCCGCCGTCTACGCCGAGGTCCTCGGTCTCGACCGGGTCGGCATCGACGACGACTTCTTCGCCATCGGCGGCGACAGCATCCGCTCGATCCAGGTGGTCTCCCGGGCCCGGGCGGAGGGCGTCGAGGTCACCCCCCGGCAGATCTTCGAGAGCCGCACGGTGGCCGAACTCGCCCAGGTCGCCCAGGCCGGCGGCCCCGCCGGAGCGGGCGTCGTCCTGGAGGAACTCGAAGGCGGAGGCGTCGGCTGGATGCCGCTGCTGCCCGTCGGCAAGTACCTGATGGAACTGGGCGGTGGCATCAACCGGTTCTCCATGTCCCTGGTCCTCGAACTGCCGCAGGGCATCGACCAGGAGGGCCTCGCCGCGACCCTCGGCGCGGTCCTCGACCGCCACGACGCGCTCCGCTCGCGCCTGGTGCACGGCGACGACTGGGGCCTGGAGGCCGACGCGCCCGGCACGGTGGACGTGCCGAGCCTGATCCACCGCGTCGAGTGCGACGGCCGCTGGAACGAGCAGTGGCAGCGACTCGCCGTCGCGGAACTGGACGCCGCCACCGGCCGGCTCGAAGCGGCCGCCGGGACGATGGCGCAGTTCGTATGGTTCGACGCGGGCAGCGACGCCCCGGGCCGTCTCCTGGTGGTGCTGCACCACTTCGTGATCGACGGGGTGTCCTGGCGCATCCTGCTTCCCGACTTCGCCGCTGCCTGGGAACACGTACGGGCCGGCCGCACACCGGAGCCCGCGGCCACCACGACCTCGGCCCGGCGCTGGGCGCACGCCCTCGTCGATGCCGCCGCATCACCCGAGCGGGTCGCCGAACTCGACTTGTGGCGCGAGGTGGTCGCCGGACCGGACCCGGTCCTCGGCAGCCGCCCCCTCGACCCCGAGGTCGACGTCGTCTCCAAGTCCGGGCACATCTGGGTACGGCTGCCGGAGACGATCACCGAGACCCTGCTCAACACCCTGCCCGCGACCTTCCGCGGCGGCGTCAACGACGGCTTGCTCACCGCCCTCGCCCTCGCGGTCACCCGCTGGCGCCGGGCACGCGGCATCGAGGAGCCTTCGACGCTGATTCGCCTCGAAGGTCACGGCCGCGAGGAGGACGCCGTCCCAGGGGCGGACCTGTCCAGCACCGTGGGCTGGTTCACCACCATGTTCCCCGTCCGGCTCGACCTCGCCGGGGTCGACCTCGACGAGGCCTTCGCGGGCGGCGCGTCCGCGGGCGAGGCGATCAAGGCAGTCAAGGAGCAGCTCCTCGCCATCCCGGACAAGGGCATCGGCTACGGCCTGCTGCGCTATCTCAACCCGCAGACCGCGGCAGAGCTGAAGCAGCACTCCACGGGCCAGATCGGCTTCAACTACCTGGGCCGTTACTCGACCACGGACATGCCCGAGCACCTGCGCGGCCTCGGCTGGACCCAGGCCGAGGGGACCACCGAACTGGTCGCCGACCCGGACGCCGACATGCCCGCCCTCTCGACGCTCGACCTGAACGCCATCGTCACCGACGGCGAGCACGGCCCGCAGCTCAGCGCCCGGCTCGGCTTCGCCACCGGAGTGCTCGACGAGGCCGACGTACAGGAACTGGCCGACTACTGGCGGACCGCGCTCGAAGCCCTGGCCCGGCACGCCGAGCAGCCCGGCGCCGGCGGACTCACGCCCTCGGACCTGGCACTCGTGTCGGCCACCCAGCGCGAGATCGACCGATGGGAGAAGCAGTACCCGGGCCTGTCGGACGTCTGGCCGCTGACCGCGACGCAGTCGGGTCTGCTGTTCCACACCCTGATGGTCGACGCCGCCTTCGACGCCTACCAGATGCAGATGGTCTTCCACCTGTCCGGGCAGGTCGTCCCGTCCCGGATGCGGGCCGCGGGCCAGGCCCTCCTCGACCGCTACGCCGCCCTGCGCACCGCGTTCGTGGCCGACGCCGCCGGAGACCAGGTCCAGGTCGTCCTCGACCACGTCGAACTGCCCTGGCGGGAGGTCGACTTCAGCCGCCTCGGCGAGGAGGCTCGCGGCGCGGCGCTCAAGCAACTGCTGGCCGAGGACCACGCCACGCACTTCGACCCGGTCACGCCGCCGATGCTGCGGATGACCCTGGTGACCATGGGCCCGGACCGGGCCGAGCTGGTCTTCACCGCCAACCACGTGCTGTTCGACGGCTGGTCGGTGCCGCTGCTCCTCGAGGACCTGCTGCGGCTCTACGGCTCCAGCGGGGACGCCTCGGCGCTGCCCCGGGTGCGCGGATACCGGGACTTCCTGGTGTGGCTGTCGCAGCAGGACCGCGACGAGGCCGCCCGGGTGTGGGCCGACGAACTCGCCGGGATCGAGGAGCCCACCCTGCTCGTCCCCGCCGCCGTGTCGTCCGACGCGGCGCCCACTGGCATCGGCCAGGTCGACGTCCCGCTGACCGCCGAGCTCTCCCAGGAACTGTCCCGCCGCGCCTCCGAGCTGGGCGTCACCATGAACACCGTCGTACAGGCCGCCTGGGGTCTCCTCCTCGGCGGGCTGACAGGCCGTCAGGACGTGGTGTTCGGCACCACGGTGTCCGGCCGCCCGCCCATGGTGGCGGGCGTGGACTCCATGGTCGGACTGTTCATCAACACCCTGCCGGTGCGGGTGGACTGCGCCCCCGCGGACACCCTCAGCGAGGTGCTGACCGGCCTGCAGGACCGCCAGGGCGCGCTCCTGGACCACCAGCACTACGGCCTCGCCGAGATCCACCACGCCACCGGTCTCAAGTCGCTCTTCGACACCATCGTGGTGTTCGACTCCTACCCGATCGACCGCGCGGGCATCTCCGAGGCGTACTCGGCGGCGGGCATCGCCGTCACCGGCATCAGCCCGCTCAGCGGCACCCACTACCCGATGATCGTGACGGCCACCGCCGAACCGCGGCTGCGCGTCGCCCTGGAATACCAGCACCACCTCTTCGACAGCGCCGCCGTCGAGACCATCGCCGCACGGTTCCAGCGGATCCTGCAGCAGCTCGTCGAGGACCCGCAGGTGCGGGTCGGCCAGGTCGACGTGCTGGAGGCGGCCGAACGCGACCGGCTCCTGGTCGAGTTCAACGACACGGCCGCGCCGGCCTCCGAACTGACGGTCCCCGCACTGTTCGAGCGCCAGGCGGCCCGCACCCCGGACGCCGTCGCGGTGGTCTTCGAGGACACCTCGCTGACCTACCGGGAGCTGGACGTGCGGGCCAACCGGCTCGCCCGCGAGCTGATCGTGCGCGGGGCAGGCCCGGAGACCGTGGTGGGCCTCGCCCTGCCGCGCTCCGCCGAGCTGGTGGTGGCGATGCTCGCCATCCTCAAGTCCGGTGCCGGATACCTGCCGATCGACCCGAAGTACCCGAGCCACCGCCTGGACTTCATCCTGTCCGAGGCCCGGCCGCGACTGATCCTCACCGACGCCGCGACCGCGGACGTGCTGCCGCCCACCGACATCGCCCACCTCCACCTCGACGACCTCGACCTGGCCGGCGCCGGCAACGGTGCACCGCTTCGGGACGAGGACCGCACGACACCGCTGCACCCCCAGCACCTGGCCTACGTCATGTACACCTCGGGCTCCACCGGGACCCCCAAGGGCGTCGTGATCACGCACGGCACCGTCGTCAACGGCGTGACGCAGCTCGCCTCGCGCGTCGGCGCAAGCGCGGGCTCGCGCATGCTGGCGAGCACCTCCATCAACTTCGACGTGTCGGTGTTCGAGATCTTCACCGCACTGTCGAGCGGCGCGAGCATCGAGGTCGTCCGCGACGCCCTGGTCCTCGGCGAGCGCGACGGCTGGACGGGCAACGTCATCAGCACGGTCCCGTCCGTCTTCGCCGAGCTGATCGACCGGCTGGAGGACCGGATCAGCGCCGAGACGCTGGTGTTCGCCGGCGAGGCGCTCCCCGCGTCGCTGGTGCACAAGATCCGTGCGTCGATGCCCGGCGTACGGGTGGTCAACGCCTACGGACAGACCGAGTCCTTCTACGCCACCACCTCCTCGGACTCCGGCGACGGCACCGGCAGCGCCCCGATCGGCACCCCGATCGGGAACATGCGCGCCTACGTCCTGGGCCCCGGCCTCCTGCCGGTCCCCCCGGGAGTAGTGGGCGAGCTGTACATCGCCGGCGCCGTGGCGCGCGGCTACCTGGGCCGGGCCGGGCTGACCGCTGAGCGGTTCGTCGCCGACCCGTTCGGCGCCGCGGGCTCGCGCATGTACCGCACCGGTGACCTCGCGCGGTGGAACGCCGACGGTCAGCTGGAGTACGTCGGCCGCGACGACGCGCAGGTCAAGGTGCGCGGCTTCCGCGTCGAACCCGGCGAGATCGAGGCGGCCGTGACCGCCCACCCGGGCGTCGCCCAAGCCGCCGTCGTCGCCCGCGAAGCGGGTTCCGGCAAGCGGCTCGTGGCCTACGCGGTTCCCGCCGCGACGGGCGAGGACGGCGCCGGCGTCGACATCGACGAGCTGCGCAAGTTCGTGGCGGCCCAGCTGCCGGAGTTCATGGTGCCGTCGGCCTTCGTGGTCCTGGAGCGGCTGCCGCTGGCCCCCAACGGCAAGCTGGACCGGGCGGCCCTGCCCGAGCCGGAGTTCACCGGCGAGACCTACCGGGCACCGCGGACCCCGCAGGAGGAGGTCCTCTGCGCGCTGTTCGCCGAGGTCCTCGGACTCGACCAGGTCGGCATCGACCACAATTTCTTCGACATCGGCGGGCACTCCCTGCTGGCGACCCGGCTTGTCAGCCGGATCCGTACGTCGCTGGGCATCGAGATTCCCATCCGGGCGGTGTTCGACTCGCCCACCGTCGTGGAGCTCACCGGACACCTGTCCTCGGGCTCGCGGGCGCGGCCGCAGCTGCGCAGGGCGGAGCACCGGCCGGACCTGGTGCCGCTGTCGTTCGCGCAGCGCCGCCTGTGGTTCATCGACAAGTTCGAGGGCCCTTCGGCCACCTACAACGCGCCCTTCCCGCTTCGGCTGACCGGCACCCTGGACGTGGCCGCGCTGGAGTCGGCGGTACGGGACGTGGTGGCCCGGCACGAGAGCCTGCGCACGCTGATCGTCGAGGACGCCGAGGGCGTCCCGTACCAGCGGGTGCTCCCGGCGCACCAGGCGACCCTGGACATGCCGGTCGTCGAGACGGACGCCGAAGGCCTGGCCGACGCCATGGCCGAGGCTGTGGCTCACCCGTTCGACCTGTCCTCGGACATCCCGGTGGCGGCGACCCTGTTCCGGATCGGCGAGCAGGAGCACGTCCTGGTACTGCTGATCCACCACATCGCCAGTGACGGCGAGTCCATGGCGCCCCTGGCCCGGGACCTGGCCACCGCCTACACCGCACGCCGCGAGGGCGAGGCCCCGCAGTGGGCGGACCTGGCGGTGCAGTACGTCGACTACACGCTGTGGCAGCGCGAGGTGCTCGGGGACGAGAACGACCCGGACAGCGCGCTGTCCGCCCAAGTCCGGTACTGGCGTGAGGAGTTGACGGGAGTTCCGCAGCCGCTTCAGCTGCCCGCGGACCGCCCCCGCCCGCCGGCCGCCAGCCACCGCGGCGACACGGTGGAGTTCGGCCTCGCACCGGACGCGATCGCCGCCGTCGACGAGCTGGCCCGCACCCACGGCGTGACCGTGTCCATGGTCCTGCAGTCGGCCCTCGCGGTGCTGCTGCACGGCCTCGGCGGCGGCGACGACGTGACCATCGGATCCCCGATCGCCAACCGCACCGACGAGGGCCTCGCGGACCTCATCGGGTTCTTCGTCAACACCTGGGTGCTGCGCGCCGACCTGTCGGGCAACCTCACGTTCGAGGAACTGCTCCAGCAGGTGCGCAACAAGTCCCTGGCCGCGTACGACAACCAGGACGTTCCGTTCGAGCGCCTCGTGGAGGAGCTGAACCCGGAGCGCTCCACCGCGTACTCGCCGCTGTTCCAGGTGATGTTCGCCTGGCAGAACTTCGCCCGGAAGGACTTCACCCTGCCCGACGTACGGGTGGAGTTCGAGCGGGTGCGCAACGAGTCCGCGAAGTTCGACCTGTTCTTCAACATGGCTGACCTGCCCGGCATGGGTGTCCTCGGCCACCTTGAGTACGCCACCGACCTGTTCGACCGCGCGACCGTCGAGGCCATCGCGGCCCGCTTCACCCGCGTCGTCGGTCAGCTGGCAGCCGATCCGCGCCAGCGCGTCGGCAGGGTCGAACTGGTCGAGCCGGCCGAACGGGAGCTGGTGCTGCGCAAGTTCAACGACACGACGGTGGAGATCCCTGACGCAACCGTTCCCGGGCTCTTCGAGCGCCAGGTGGCGCGAACCCCGGACGCGGTCGCGGTGGTGTACGGCGAGCAGTCGCTGACGTACCGGGAACTCGATGCGCGGGCCGACCGGCTGGCGCGCGAACTGGCCGGACGGGGCGTGGGTCCCGAGACGGTGGTGGCTCTGTCGCTGCCGCGCTCGGCGGACCTGGTCGTCGCGCTGCTCGGTGTGCTGAAGGCGGGCGGCGCGTATCTGCCGATCGACCCCAAGTACCCCAGCACCCGGCTCGACTTCATCCTCTCCGATGCCCGTCCAACGCTGCTGCTGACCGACGCGGAGACCGTCGGGATCCTGCCGGAGACCGACATCCCCCACCTGTTCCTCGGCGACCTCGACCTCGGTGCGACCGAGGCGGACGCCGACTCCACGGACGCCGGGTTCTCGGCGCTGCGGCCGGAGCACGTGGCGTACGTGATGTACACCTCCGGCTCGACCGGCCGCCCCAAGGGCGTCGCGATCACCCACCACAACGTGGTCAATGGTGTGTCGGGCCTGGCATCGTCCGTCGGCATGGTGGCGGGCACCCGGACCCTGGCGGGCACGTCCATCAACTTCGACGTGTCGGTGTTCGAGATCTTCACGACGCTGACGACCGGCGGCACGCTGGAGATGGCGCGGGACGTCCTGGTCATCGGCGAGCGCGGCGGCTGGGCCGGTGGGGTGATCAGCACCGTCCCGTCGGTCTTCGCTGAGTTGCTCGACCAGACGGCTGGCGAGATCAGCGCCGACACCGTCGTGTTCGCCGGCGAGGCGCTCCCGGCCTCGCTGGTGCGGCGGGTCCAGGAGACGATCCCCGGCGTCCGGGTGGTCAACGCCTACGGACAGACCGAGTCCTTCTACGCCACCACGTTCCCCATGTCGCCCTGCGCGGGATGGGAACGCGCGGGCAGCGCGCCGATCGGCGCCCCGATCGGGAACATGCGCGCCTACGTCCTGGGGCCCGGCCTCGAACCGGTCCCCGTCGGGGTGGCGGGCGAGCTGTACGTTGCCGGAAACGTCGGGCGCGGCTACCACCGGCGCCCCTCGCTGACGGCCGAGCGCTTCGTCGCCGACCCGTTCGGCCCGGCCGGGTCGCGGATGTACCGCACCGGCGACCTGGCCCGCTGGAACGCCGACGGCCAGTTGGAGTACGTCGGCCGCGGTGACGCGCAGGTCAAGGTGCGGGGCTTCCGCATCGAGCCCGGCGAGGTCGAAGCCGCGCTGACGGCCCACCCCGAGGTGGCTCAGGCGGTGGCGATCGTGCGCGAGGGCCCGGGCCGCTCCAAGCAGCTCGTCGGCTACGTGGTGCCCGTCGGCGCCGATGCGGACCACAGCGTCGACGGCCTCGGCGACCTCGAAGTGGACATGACCGCCGGTCTCTCCGCGCGGGACCTGCGCCGCTTCGTCGCCGCCCGGCTGCCGGAGTTCATGGTGCCGTCGTCCTTCGTGGTCCTGGACCGGCTGCCGCTGGCCCCCAACGGCAAGCTGGACCGGGCGGCCCTGCCCGATCCGGAGTTCAGCGGCGGCGAGTACCGCGCGCCGCGCACCGCGGTCGAGCAGACGCTCGCCGCCGTCTACGCCGACGTGCTCGGCCTGGACCGGGTCGGCCTCGACGACGACTTCTTCGCCGTCGGCGGCGACAGCATCCGCTCGATCCAGGTCGTCACCCGGGCGCGAGCCCAGGGCATCGAGGTGACGCCACGTCAGATCTTCGAGCAGCGGACCGTGGCCGAGCTCGCCGAGGTCGCCACCAGCGACCTCGGCGCCCGCCAGGTGCTGGAGGAGCTCGAAGGCGGCGGCGTGGGCCGGCTGCCGCTGCTGCCGATCGGCGCCTACATGCTCGAACTCGGCGGCGGCTTCGACCGGTTCTCCATGTCCATCGCCCTCGAACTGCCCGAAGGGATCGACGAGCAGCAGCTCGCCGCCACCCTGGGCGCGGTCGTCGACCACCACGACATCCTGCGCTCCCGCCTCCTCCTGGAGGACGGCGGCGCCCTGGACATCGGAGCGCCCGGCACGGTCGAGGCGGCCGCGCTGGTGCACCGGGTCGCCTGCGACGGCACCTGGAGCGACTGGGAGCAGGCGGCTGCGGCGGAGCTGGACGCCGCGACCGGCCGCCTCGACCCGGCCGCCGGAGTGATGGCCCAGTTCGTCTGGTTCGACCCCGACCAGGGGGCCGGCCGGCTGCTCGTTGCACTCCACCACCTGGTCGTCGACGGCGTGTCCTGGCGGATCCTGGTCCCCGACCTCGCCGAGGCGTGGAAGCAGATCCGGGCCGGCAAGACACCGGAACTCCCCGAGGTCGGCACATCGGTGCGCCGCTGGACACACGCCCTGGTGGACGAGGCGGCCAGCCCCGAGCGGGTGGCCGAACTCGACCTGTGGCGCGGCATGCTGGACGGGCCCGACCCCGTACTGGGCTCGCGGCCGCTGGACCCCGCGGTGGACGTGCTGTCCACCGTCGAGCACCTGGAGATCCAACTGCCGGTGGCGGTGACCGAGGCGCTGCTCACGTCGGTACCGGCCGCCTTCCACGGCGGCGTCAACGACGGCCTGCTGGCCGCCCTCGCCCTCGCGGTCGCCAAGTGGCGTCGTGGGCGCGGTGTGGCAGAGCCGTCGGCACTGATCCGCCTCGAAGGCCACGGCCGTGAGCAGGACGTGGTGCCGGGCGCCGACCTGTCGCGCACCATGGGCTGGTTCACCAGCATGTTCCCGGTCCGCCTGGACACCGCCGGCTTCAGCCTCGACGAGGCGTTCGCCGGCGGCCCGGCCGCGGGCGGCGTGGTCAAGGCGGTCAAGGAGCAGCTGCGGGCGGTCCCGGACAAGGGGCTCGGCTTCGGTCTCCTGCGCTACCTCAACCCCGAGACCGCGGCGGAGCTGCGACAGCACTCGGCGGGCCAGATCGGGTTCAACTACCTGGGCCAGTTCTCCTCGGCTGACATGCCCGAGGAGCTCCGCGGGCTCGGCTTCACCCAACTGCCCGACATGGACGCGCCTCTGGACGCAGACATGCCGGCGATGTCGACCGTGGAGATCAACTCGGCGGTCCTCGACACCGGTCAGGGCCCCCAGCTCGGCGCGATGATCGGCTTCCCGACCGGCGTCCTCAGCCGCGCGGAGGTGCAGGAACTGGCCGACCTGTGGTGCGAGGCGCTGACGGCGCTCGCCCGCCACGTCGCCACTCCCGGCGCCGGCGGTCTGACCCCCTCGGACCTGCCGCTGGTGTCGGTGCGCCAAGGCGACATCGAGGCCTGGGAGCAGCACTACCCCGGCCTCGCGGACGTCTGGCCGCTGACCCCGCTCCAGTCCGGGCTGCTCTTCCAGTCCACGATGCTCGACGACGACACCTTCGACGCGTACCAGATGCAGATCGTCTTCCACGTCTCCGGACAGGTTGACCCCGCCCGGATGCGCACGTCCGGACAAGCGGTGCTCGACCGCTACGCCAGCCTGCGCACCGCGGTCGTCACCGACGCCGACGGCAACCAGGTCCAGGTCGTCCTCGACCACGTCG
This sequence comes from Streptomyces sp. NBC_00212, assembly GCF_045206365.1. Lineage (NCBI taxonomy): Bacteria > Bacillati > Actinomycetota > Actinomycetes > Kitasatosporales > Streptomycetaceae > Streptomyces > Streptomyces sp. NBC_00212. The sequence continues at coordinate 266,122 of NZ_CP108116.1, read as the reverse complement.
AGGTGCCCTGGCGGGAGGTCGACCTGCGCGGCCTGGAGGACTCGGCCCGTGAGGAGGCGTTCGAGCGGCTCCTCGCCGAGGACCACCGCGAACACTTCGACCCGGCCACGCCTCCGCTGCTGCGGCTGACGCTGGTCACCATGGGCCCGGACCGCTCCGAACTGGTCCTGACCGCCCATCACGTGCTGTTCGACGGCTGGTCCTTCCCGCTCCTGATGCAGGACCTGCTGCGGCTGTACGGCTCCAACGGCGACGCCTCAACGCTGCCGCGGGTGCGCGGGTTCCGGGACTTCCTGGTCTGGCTCTCCCAGCAGGACCACGACGTGACCGCCCGTGCCTGGGCCGCGGAACTCGCCGGCGCCGATCCCACGGTGCTCGCCCCTGGAGCCCCGGACAACGAGGGCGTCGGACAGATCGAGATCCCGTTGCCGATCGAGGAGGCCCGTGCCCTGAACCGGCGCGCCTCCGAGCTGGGCGTCACCGTCAACACCCTGCTCCAGAGCGCCTGGGGCATGCTGCTCGGCCAGCTCACCGGCCGTCAGGACGTAGTGTTCGGTGCCACCGTCTCCGGACGGCCGCCCGCCCTGACCGATGTCGACTCGATCATCGGCCTGTTCATCAACACCCTTCCGGTCCGCGTCGCATACGCCCCGGGCGACTCGCTGGCCAGCCTGGTGACCGGTCTGCAGAAGCGGCAGGCCGCCCTTCTCGACCACCACTACTACGGTCTGAGCGACATCCAGCAGTCCCTCGGGCACAAGAGCCTGTTCGACACGCTGGTCGTCTTCGAGTCCTTCCCGGTGGACAAGGAAGGCCTGACCGACGCCAACACGGCGGCGGGCATCGCGTTCACCGGCATCCGGCCCTTCTCCGGCACCCACTACCCGCTGGCCCTGATGGCCGGCGCCGAACCGCACCTCATGATGGTGCTGCAGTACCAGCAGGGCGCCTTCGGCCGGGACGAGGTGGAGGCGATCGCGGCCCGGCTGGCGCGGATCCTGCGGCAGGTGGCCGCCGATCCGACGGTACCGGTCGGTCAGGTGGACGTGCTGGAGCCGGCCGAGCACGAGCGGCTGCAAGAGCTCAATGACACGGCCGTGGCCACGCCCGGACTGACCGTTCCCATCCTGTTCGAGCGCCACGTCGCGGCCACCCCGGACGCCGTGGCGGTGGTCTGCGACGACGAGTCGTTGACGTACGGCGAGGTCAACGCGCGGGCCAACCGGCTGGCGCGGGAACTGGTACGGCGCGAAGTCGGCCCCGAGTCGGTGGTGGCGGTCTCGTTGCCGCGCTCGGCGGACCTGGTCGTCGCGTTGCTCGCGGTGCTCAAGGCCGGCGGCGCCTACCTGCCGATCGACCCCAAGTACCCCAGCCACCGACTGGAGGCCATCCTCGGCGAAGCCCGCCCGCAACTGATCCTCACGGACACCGCCACCGAGTCCGTACTGCCGCCCAATGACAGCGCCCGGTTGCACCTGGACACCTTCGACCTCGAGCAGGCCGGACCGGACACCGATCTCACCGGCCGGGAACTGGCGGCCCCGCTACGACCGGAGAACCTGGCGTACGTCATGTACACCTCCGGTTCCACCGGCACGCCGAAGGGCGTCGCCATCACCCACCACACCGTCGTCAACGGTGTGCTGCGGCTGGCCGCGCAGGTGGGCACGGGGCCGGACCGGCGCACCCTGGCAAGCACCTCGGTCAACTTCGACGTCTCGGCGTTCGAGATCTTCACCACCCTCACCTCGGGCGGCAGCATCGAAGTGGTCCGCGACGTCCTCGTCCTTGGCGAGCGCGACGGCTGGACGGGCAGTGTGATCAGCACCGTCCCCTCCGCCTTCGCCGAGCTCGTCGACCAGATCGCGGACCGCACCACCGTCGACACACTCGTCTTCGCCGGCGAGGCGCTGCCGACGGCGCTGGTGCAGCGGGCCCGCCAGGCATTCCCCGGCGTGCGGGTGGTCAATGCCTACGGACAGAGCGAGTCCTTCTACGCCACCGCCTTCGCCGTCCCCGGCGACGAGGAGTGGAGCGGAGCGGGGAGCACCCCCATCGGTACGCCCCTGGGCAACATGCGCACCTACGTGCTCGGTCCCGGGCTGGCTCCCGTACCCCCGGGCGTCGTCGGCGAGCTGTACGTCGCAGGAAGCATCGGCCGCGGCTACCGCGACCGTCCGGGCCTGACCGCGGAACGCTTCGTCGCCGACCCCTTCGGGCCCGCCGGCTCGCGGATGTACCGCACCGGCGACCTCGCCCGCTGGAACGCGGAAGGCCGGCTCGAATACGCGGGCCGCGACGACTCCCAGGTCAAGGTGCGCGGCTTCCGCGTCGAACCCGGCGAGGTCGAGGCCGCTCTCGTCGCCCACCCCGACATCGCCCAGGCGGTCGTCATCGCCCGCGAGGGCCGCGCCGGCAACGCCGGCAAGCAACTCGTCGCCTACGTGGTCCCGGCGAGCGACGGCCTCACCGTCGACGAACTGCGCCGCCTGGCCTCGGAACGCCTGCCGGACTACATGGTCCCCGCGGCCTTCGTGCAGCTGGAGCGGCTCCCGCTGGCCCCGAACGGCAAGCTGGACCGGGCCGCCCTGCCCGAACCGGAGTTCACCGGCGGGGCCTACCGGGCGCCCCGGACGCCGCGCGAGGAAGTGCTGTGCGGACTGTTCGCCGAAGTGCTGGGCCTCGAACGGGTCGGGATCGACGACGACTTCTTCACCCTGGGCGGGCATTCACTGCTGGCCAGCCGGCTCATCAACCGGATCCGTACGCTGCTCGGCGTCGCGATCCCCATCCGGGTCATGTTCCAGTCGCCCACCGTCGTCGAGCTGAACGAATACCTGGCGTCGGGCACCGGCTCGTCCGAATTCACTGACCCGTTCGGTGTCGTGCTGCCGCTGAAGACCGACGGGGACCAGGCACCTTTGTGGTTCGTCCACCCCGGTGTGGGGCTCTCCTGGGCCTACATGGGCTTTGCCGGACACCTCGGCGAGGACCGGCCCGCCTACGCGATCCAGGCACGCGGCTTCGACGGCGCGGCACTGCCGGAATCGATCGAGGCGATGATCGCCGACTACCTGGAGCAGATGCTCAAGGTCCAGCCGGAAGGCCCCTTCCATCTGGTGGGGCTCTCCCTCGGCGGCACGCTCGCCCAGGCCATGGCCGCGGAGCTGCAGAAGCAGGGCCACGAAGTGGCGACGCTCGCCCTGCTGGACTGCGTCCCCGCCTCCTGGTTCACGCACAACGAGACGGTCGACGTGTCCGAGGTACGCGAATTCTTCGGGGAACGACTCCCGGCCCTGGCCGGCTCGACCGAAGGCGACCGGGAATCATTGGTCGACAATTCGGCGGCCATCATGGTTCGACACATCACGATGATGAAGGACTTCGAGTCGCCCGTATTCGACGGGGACGCCCTGTTCTTCAACGCCACGTTGAACCCGGACGAGTCGTACCGCAGCCACTGGACTCCCTACATCCTGGGCTCCGTACAGGAGTGGGATATCCACTCCACCCACCTCGGCATGAATATGCCGGGCCCTGCGGCCGAGATCTGCAAGGTAATCAACCGGCACCTCAAGGAAATCAAGGCGAATTCGGGAGCTTCTCTTGTATGACGTGATTGTGGTTGGCGCGCGGGCCGCCGGAGCACCGGCCGCCATGTTGCTCGCGCGCGCCGGATACCGGGTGCTCATGCTGGAGCGGGCCCGGTTCCCCAAGGACACCCTGTCCACCCTCTACATCCACCAGCCCGGTGTGGCGCAGCTGGACCGCTGGGGCGTGCTGCCCGACGTCGTGAACACCGGCGCCCCGGCCCTCGACAACGTCCGCTACACGATCGACGACATCAGGCTCGAAGGCTGCTCCTGGCCGGCCGACGGCAACGCGGCCTCCTACGCGCCCAGGCGCTACCTGCTCGACTCGATCCTGGCGCAGGCCGCGGTGGACGCCGGAGTGGAGTTCCGCGACAACTGCTCGGTGAACGACCTGGTGTGGGAGGACGATCGGGTCGTGGGCGTCCGCATCGGCTCGATCCGGGGCGGCGGCCAAACCGTCGAACGCGCCCGGCTGGTCATCGGCGCCGACGGAATGCGCTCCACGGTGGCGGCCAAGGTCGAGGCCCCGCTCGTGATCGAGGACCCGTCCCTCACGTGCGCCTACTACACCTACTGGTCGGGTCTGCCGCAGCAGTTCAGGCTCTTCGAGGCGCCCGGACGCTGGGTCGGCACCGTACCGACCAACGACGGCGCGACGCTCGTGGCGGGCTACTTCCCCCAGTCGGAATTCGGCACTGTCCGCGGCGACGCCCTGAACGCCCTGCTCGACTGCGTGGCGCAGACGGCGCCCGAGGTGCGCGAACAGATGGCGGGCGGAAGCCGGCTCGAGCGCGTGCACGGTACCGGCGACCAGCGCAACTTCTTCCGACAGGCCGCCGGTCCCGGCTGGGCCCTCATCGGGGACGCCGGACATCACAAGGACTCGATCACCGCCCGCGGGATCACCGACGGCTTCTTCCAGTCCCAGCTCCTCGCGGACTGCATCGGCGACAGCCTCCAGGACCCCGACCGTCTGGAAGCGGCGCTGGAGAGTTTCGCGATCCAGCGGACCGAAGCCCTCATGCCCTATTACCGCAGCACGCTGAAGACCGGCCGGCTCTCCGCACCCGCGCACCAGCTGGACATGCTGCGCGCCATATCCACGAGTCCCGAACTCACTTCCCGGTATTTCTCGACGATGTCGGGCGTCTGCCCGGTCGATGAATTCCTCACCCCCGAGCTCCTCGAACTCATGGCGGATCAGGTGGCCGCGTAACCGGCACCCGCTCCGCTCCACCGCGGGTCCCGCTGCTTGCGGGGCCCGCCCCATCCATCAGTGCAAGTGCAGTTCTGACGGCGGCCGTTTTCTGTGGACGCGAAGGGAATGACGAGATGACCGACGTGACGATCGGCCGTGGTGCCCTGCTCGGTGAGGAGCCGACGGTGCTGTTGCGGGAACGAGGTCCGGCTGCCGGGGACGACCGGCTTCCGCTCTCTCTGGGCCAGGAGCAGCTGTACCGGCTGGCATCACAAGGGGCGGAGCACCGCCTGGTCGTGGCGCTGCGCCTGAGCGGCGAGCTGCGGCAGACGGCGCTGACCGAAGCGGTGCGCCAGCTGGTGGCCCGGCACGAACCGCTGCGCACCACCTACGCCGTGGTGGACGGCAGCCCCTGCCAGAGCGTGTGGCCTGTCGCCCCCATCGAGCTGGAGCTCGCCGACCTGGAGCCGCTGCCCGCTGCGGCCCGCCAAGCCCAACTGGACGTCCGGACCAGCGAGTTGCTTGCGGCGCCCTTCGACCTCGCGTCCGGACCGGTGCTGCGGGTGCTCCTTGCCCGGCTGACCGCCACCGAGCATGTCCTGGTGCTGTGCCTGCACCGGATCGCCGCGGACGGCTGGTCCAAGGACGTCATCACCGCGGAACTGGGCGAGCTGTACGCGGCGGCCGTGGCGAGCCGGCCCGCCCGGCTGCCCGAGCTCACGGTGCGCTACGCCGACCACGCGGCCTGGCAGCGCAAGCGGTTCACCGATGCCAAGCTCGACTCGCGCCTGGACTGCTGGCGCAAGCGTCTCGCGGACCTTCCCGTGCTGCGGCTGCCCACCGACAGGCCCCGGGGCGGCGGGCGCGGCACGCACGGCGCGTTGTACGAGTTCACTGTGCCCGCCGACGTTGCCAGCGGCCTGGACGAACTGGCCCGGGACCAGGGCGGCTCGCTGTTCGGCGGCCTGTTCACGGCCTGCCAGGTGCTCTTCTCGCGCTACAGCCAGCAGCAGGACCTGGTGCTCGGCACGATCGCGGACGGCCGCGAGTCCCGGCCGCAACTCAAGGACCTGGTCGGCCACTTCGCCAACCCGCTGGTCCTGCGCGGGACCGTGCTGCCGCAGACGCCGTTCACGCAACTGCTCACCGAGAGCACCCAGACCATCCAGGACGCCTACGCCCATCAGGAGGTGCCCTACGAGCGTCTCCTGGAGGAGCTGGGAGACCGGGGTGAGGGGGGCCGCCAGCCGCTGGTGCAGGCGATGGTGGTGCTGCGTGACGCGCCCGGCGACGCCCCCGAGCTGCCCGGACTCTCGGTGCGGGAGTTCCGGCCGGCCGGGGTCCCCGCCGCGTACGACCTCACGGTGGAGTTCCGCCCGACCGACACCGGTGAACTGGCCGGTGTTCTGGAGTACGACACGGCACTGTTCGACGCGACCACCATGGAGCGGCTCGCCCGGCACCTCGGGGTGCTGCTGGCCGCAGCCGTGGCCGACCCCTCGCGCCCGGTCGGCGACCTGCCCCTCCTCGACGAGGAGGAGCGCCGCACGGTGACCGCCGACTGGGCCGTCAACCGCGTCGACTTCCCCGCCGACCGCGGGGTGCACGAGCTGGTCGCCGAGCGGGCACAGGAGCAGCCCGACGCGGTCGCGGTGGAGGACGGCTCGGACACGACGACGTACGCGGAGCTCGACGCGCGGGCCAACCTGCTGGCCAACCTGCTGGTGTCGGCCGGGGTCCGGCCGGGATCCTTCGTCGCGGTGTGCCTGCCGCGAGGTCCCGAGCTGTTCGCCGCGCTGCTCGGCGTCCTGCGAGCCGGCTGCGCCTACCTGCCACTGGACCCCGACTACCCCTCCGACCGGCTCGCCTTCATGCTCGCCGACGCCGGGGCGACGGTGTGCCTCACCGAACGGCGACTGACCGCCAAGCTGCCGGACTCGGACGTCCGGATGCTGTGCCTGGACGAGGAGCGGGAGACGATCGCCGCGCTGCCGGCCGAGCCTCCGCAGATCCAGGTCTCGGGACGTGACGCGGCGTACGTCATCTACACCTCGGGCTCGACCGGCCAGCCCAAGGGGACCGTGATCGAGCACCGCTCCATCACCCGCCTAGTGTGCAACGCCGACTACGTCTCGCTGCGCGAGGACGACGTCGTGGGCCAGGGAGCCGACGCCACCTTCGACGCGGCCACCTTCGAGATCTGGGCGCCGCTGGTGGCCGGGGCCCGCCTCGTCGTGATCGACAAGAACACCCTCCTCGACCCGGCCGCACTGATCGGCACGCTGACCCGGCACCGGATCACCACGCTGTTCCTGACCACCGCCGTGTTCAACCAGGTCGTCGCCGCCGACCCTGCCGCCTTCCGCACACTGCGCAACCTGCTCTTCGGCGGCGAGGCGAGCAACTCCGCCCGGGTGGCCCAGGTGCTCGCAGCCGAGCCCCCGGAGCGGCTGCTGAACGTGTACGGGCCCACCGAGACCACCACGTTCGCCACCTGGCACCTGGTGCGCGAGGCCGACGAGAACTCCTCCGTCCCCATCGGCGGTCCGCTCGCCAACACCACGGTCTACGTGCTGGACGAGCAGCTCGCCCCGGTGCCCGTGGGAGTGGTCGGCGAGCTGTACATCGCCGGCCCCGGAGTGGCCCGCGAATATCTCAACCGACCCGAACTGACCGCGGAACGCTTCCTGGACAACCCGCACGGCGAGGCCCCGGACGACCGGCTGTACCGCACCGGAGACCTGGTGCGGTGGACGCCCGAGGGAGTCGTCGAGTACGTGGGCCGGGTCGACCACCAGGTCAAGGTCCGGGGCTACCGGATCGAGCCGAGCGAGATCGAGCTGGTCCTCGCGCAACACCCGGACATCGAGGCCGCTTTCGTCATGGCCCTGGAGGAGGGCGGGCACAAGCGCCTCGTCGGCTATGTCCGGCCTGCCGCCGCGCGGCAGGTGCAGGCGGCCGAGCTGCGCGACTTCGTTGCCGCCCGGCTGCCGGAGTTCATGGTGCCCTCGGCCTTCGTGTCGCTCGACGAGTTCCCGCTCACCCCGAACGGCAAGATCGACCGCAAGGCGCTGCCGGCTCCGGAGCACCCGGTGGAGGGCGGCGACGGACTCCAGCCGCGCACCGAGACGGAGCGCGTGCTGGCCGGTATCTGGGCCGAGGTGCTCGGTCTCGCCCAGGTCGGCATCACCGACAACTTCTATCAACTGGGCGGCGACTCGATCCTCGGCATCATGGTCGTCTCCAAGGCGAAGAAGGCCGGGCTGCCGATCACCGCCAAGGACGTGTTCCGGCGGCAGACGATCGCCGAACTGGCCGAGGCGGTGGCCGGCCAGGCGTAGGAGCGCGGCACACTACGGCCCGCCGGGTTCTGCCCGGCGGGCCGTAGTGCTGTCCGGGAGAGCTCGCGGTGCGAGTGGCTCGCGCCGCACGCCGGGGCCATGAGAAACGGCGGAGGGGCCGCACCCGGGGTGCGGCCCCTCCGCCGTTCGTGGCGTGTGGGCGTGTGGGGGTCCCGTCCGGCTCAGATGCGGCCGCGGCCGAGCTCCAGGAGCGCCATGGCGAGGGCCGTACCGGACTTGCCGAAGGCCCCGTTGTAGGTGGACAGGACCTCCATCTCGCGCGACAGGTTCACGCGGCGGCCGCCCGATGCGATCCGGGTGTCCTGGATCATGGCCGAGAAGGCGATGCGCTCCCGGATCAGGCCGATGATGCGGTTGTCGAGCGCGTCGATGCGCTCGCGGGCGTCGCCGATCAGCGACGCGGCCTGCTCGGTGCGGGCACCGGTCGTCTCGGTGGGCGCCTGCGCGGTGGTGGTGGCGGTCATCTTCGGGCCTCTTCTCGATGGCGGGAGCGGGTTGCTTCCGTACGCGGTGCAAGGGGACCGGGAGGCAACTGCCCGGGCGGTCCTTCGCACCCGCGCTCGGCGGGTGCCCACGGCGCCGGCGAGTTCGGCGGGCCGTCGGAGACAAGGAGACCCGAGGGCGCGCAACAGGTGCGCAACACGACTGCTGCGTCGGCCTGTTGCGCACGTGTTGCGGGCCGGAGTGTTCGATGGTCCATGAGCGAACCCGCCCCCGCGCGAGAGGGAGTGTGCCGCGTGGGCGCGGGGGAGCGGGCCAATAGCCGCCATGACATGGGGAGTTCTGTGGTCGAGGCGAACGGGGGAAGTGGTCGACGGGTGTTGTCGGTCCGGACAGGCATCGTGAGCCGCATGAGCGAACGGCACCGTGCCGCACCCGAGGACTGCTGCCGAATTCCCATGAATCTATTTCCCGTTTGGGAGCGGACCGCGCTGCGCCGGCGCTTCGCATCCATTCACACGGAGGCATGATGACCAGTCGGACCAGTGATCCCGCAGGCGCCACAGTCGCCCCCTTCCGCCGAAGGCCCCAAGGCCTGCCCATGCAGCGTCGGGGCAGCGGCGCTGACGAGTCGCGCCATGGCCAGGTGCTCACGACGAAGGTGGGTCTGCAGATTCCGGCGGGGATGACCTACGAGGACTGGGAGCAGGCCGGCCGTCAGCTCTCCGGCATCGTGGACTCGTCCTCGTGGTGGCTCGGCGACTGGCTCGTCTATGGCAAGGACCACTACACCGACCGCTACCAGCGGGGCATCCGCACGGCTGGGCTGCAGTACCAGACACTGCGCAACTACGCATGGGTCGCGCGGCGGTTCGAGTTCGGCCGGCGGCGGCAGGCACTGACGTTCCAGCACCATGCCGAGATAGCCTCCCTGCCCGTCGACGAGCAGGAGGTGTGGCTCGACCGCGCCGAGCAGAAGAAGTGGACCACCAAGCAGCTCCGCGGCGCCCTGCGGGTGGCGCGTGCGGGCGAGCCGCGCGGTGGCAAGCAGCTCCAGACGACGCGGCGCCTCGCACTGCCCGACAGCCGCCTGCAATGGTGGCACAAGGCCGCGGAGCAGTCGGGTCTCGACCTCGAACAATGGGTCCTGGAGACGCTCGACAGCGCGGCCGGACGGGCTCTGGAGGAGATAGCGGAGATGGAGCAGATGCGGGAGCGGGCCAGCATCAGCGCCTGACCCCGCAGAACCGGAAGGCGGGAGCCGCCGCGCCCGGACAAATGCCGAGGGCCCACACTCCAGCCGGAGTGGGGGCCCTGACGGCTGCCCGGACGAGAGGCTCTAGGCGACGATGTGCCCTCGCTCTCTCAGACCCGCGCGCACGGCAGCTCGCTCATGAGCCTGGCCGTCTCGCGGTGACGGCCGCACTCGCGGCCGGCGAAGGACTGCTGCACGCGGTCACGGACTTCCGGCGCCTGCTCCTGGCTGAGCTTGAACATGCCGTCGGCGCCGGTCACCCGGACCCGGAACGCACCGACGGCCGGCGCGAGTTTGTGGAAGTAGCCGATGGACTCGGACATGTCCCAGCCGGTGCCGAATTCGCCCTCGAAGGCCTGCACGGTGGACTGCACCACCTCCAGCGTGTCGTCGAGCGAATCGAATTTCTCCACCACGCCATGTACATGCACCGAGGTGAAGTCCCAGGTCGGAGCGGCCGGTGTGAAGTCGTAGACCGTCGGCGAGACATAGGCGTGCGGGCCGGTGAAGACAAGCAGGACCGCGCTTCCCGACTTGAGCGCTTCCCAGTGGGGATTCGCCCTGTTCATATGGCCGAGCAGGGTCATTCCGGACAGGTCGTCGGTCGGTTCGTCATTCATCTGCGGATCCGGTATGACCGGCAGGTGAGTGGCGAACGGGCTCGCGGGAGAACTTCCGTCGGCCGGACTGCTGTTGGTCGCCATAAGTGCCATCGGATTGTTGCGGATCAGGTCGACCATCCATGAACCGTCCGGTTCACGATATTGGCTGGGAACGAACATCCGGCATCCACCCTTTCGGAGATCTCACTCGAAGTACGGGTTCAAGCAGCATCGACGCTACTGGTGCATCGAGCGGTTCTGTCAAATATTTTTGGAGCAGTCGCCGTGCTGTCCTGTCGACAGGACAGAGGCGCCCGGTGCACGCCTTGACCGAAAGTCTTGCAACGCTCGTCCGGCCGCTCTACGTTGGTTCCCGAAGCGTTCTTGAGTGCAATACGCGAGTGCTTGTCTCCCGGACTGCCGGTTGAGATTCCGATACCACCTGCCGTGCACTTGACGACAGTTGACGACTTTCCTGATCAGGGGCCTCTTGGGGTATACACAGATTGGCCTGCCGAAACTGCGGCAGGTTCCGTCACAGCTACGCAAACGGGAGAATTCTCTATGAGTACTCGTGCACACGAGGTATACGACGTGGTCGGCATCGGTTTCGGCCCGTCAAACCTGTCGCTCGCCATCTCCCTGGAAGAACACCGGGAGAATGTTCCGGCGCATCCGACCAAAGCCGTTTTCTTCGAGCGGCAGTCCGCGTTCGGCTGGCACCGCAACATGCTGCTGCCGTCGGCCACCATGCAGATCTCGTTCCTGAAAGACCTGGCCACCTTCCGGAACCCGGTGTCGCGCTTCGGCTACGTGTCGTACCTGCACGAGTCGGGCCGGCTGGCGAAGTTCGTCAACAACATGGACTTCTTCCCCACCCGTCTGGAGTTCCACCAGTACCTGGAATGGGCGGCGGCGAGCTTCAACGACCGGGTCCACTACGGCTCGGACGTCACGGCGATCCGCATGCCGCCGGCCGTCGGCGCCGAGCGGCCCGACTGCCTTGAGGTCGAGGTCAGGGACAACGCCACCGGCGCCAAGCGCCTGGTCAGCGCGCGCAACGTGGCCATCTCGACAGGGCTCGTACCGCGCATGCCGCAGGGCATGAAGAGCGACGAACGCGTCTGGCACAGCTCGGAGTTCCTGGCCAAGTACCGACGCATGAACCCGGCCGACCTCAAGAGTGTGGCGGTGGTCGGCGCCGGCCAGAGCGCCGCCGAGATCACCCGGTTCCTGTACGACAGCCTTCCGCACGCGCAGGTTTCGGCGGTCTTCCCGTCGTACGGATACTCCGTCGCGGACGACACGCCTTTCGCGAACCAGATATTCGACCCGGACGCGGTCGACCACTACTACTACGGAACGGAGAAGGCACGGGAATCGTTCTGGCGCTACCACAAGAACACGAACTACTCGGTGGTCGACGCCGACGTCATCAAGGACTTGTACCGGCGCTCCTACGACGAGGACGTCCAGGGTGTCCAGCGCCTGCACTTCCTCAACATGACGCGGGTCAGGGAGGTCAAGCGGGCCGGAGACGAGACGCGCGTCCTGTTGGACACCTTGCTCGACGGCCACACACGGGAACTCGACGTGGACGCGATCGTCTTCGCCACCGGTTACGACTCTCTGGACCCGAGCCGCCTGCTCGGCGACCTCGACCGCCACTGCCTGCGCGACGACGCCGGGCGCCACCAGGTACAGCGAGACAACCGGCTGGTCACCACCCCGGAACTGTCCTGCGGCATCTACATCCAGGGAGGTACCGAGCACACCCACGGCCTGTCGTCGGCCCTGCTGTCGAACATCGCCGTACGCAGCGGCGAGATCGCCGACTCCATCGTCAGCAGCCGTCCCGCGCCGCGGCAGCGGGAGGCCCAAGGGGTGCTGGCCGCGGTGGGCGGATGAGCCGTGACCCTGCGCGAACGGCCCGTCAGCCGGGCTGACGAGCCGTTCGCATGTCCCGCGGCGGGGCTATGGAGACTGCCGGCGGGCAGTCGCCTAGGCGGCCATCGCCTCGCGCAGGCTCTTCGGCCGCAGGTCGGTCCAGTTCTTCTCCACGTACTCCAGGCACTCCTGGTGGCTCTCCTCGCCGAACGCCACCCGCCAGCCGGCGGGAACCTCGACGAAGGACGGCCACAGGGAGTGCTGCTCCTCCTCGTTCACCAGGACATAGAACTGGCCATCCGCGTCATCGAACAGGTTGCTGCTCATCGTCCACTCCAATTCAAGCCGTTCACGATCGGCTTTCCAGCGGGAAGCCATTTCGTGATCCGTGTACTCTGCGAGGTGGATAGGCTCCCCAGCCCGCATTCTTAGGGTGTTCGGCCTGTGGGAGCCGGGGCTTTCGGCGACTCCGGGCTCTTGCAGGCCGGTTGATCGGTCCATGCATATCAGCGTTGCGCCTGCGGTCAAAGCCAGGCGGTTCTGCCCTGGATCAGACCTTGAGGTGTCCTGTGGACAGGACAGTCCGTGCTGAAGGACTTGAATTGCCAGCAGTTTGGCACAAGGCGCTGGACGGACGGTCAAGTTCCGGCCGATAGTGGCCGACGTACCCCTCCGGCACCGGCGACGGAGCCCGGGGACACCGGTCGGCAAAGATGCGATTCACCGGCCCTTTGCGGCGGCCGTGCCGCCCCCCACCAACAGCACGGACCGCGGCCTTGTCGGTGGCCGCCATCGGCCCTCAGGAAACAGGAATTTTCCACCTTAGGAGTTTCGCCATGAGTGTTACGGCAGCGCAGGGCTTCTCAGCCGCAGGCGTCGCAGCCGGAATCAAGAGCAATGGCAACCCGGATCTGGCCATTGTGGTCAACAGCGGCCCCAGCAGAGCCGCGGCGGGCGTCTTCACCTCCAACCGGGTGCAGGCCGCGCCCGTCGGGTGGAGCAAACGGGTGCTGGCCGGCGGGGTGGTGAGCGCCGTCGTCCTCAACTCCGGTGGCGCCAACGCGTGCACGGGACCGGAAGGCCTGAAAGACACGCGAGCCACCGCCGAGAAGGCGGCCGAGGTGCTCGACGGGCACAGCGCCGACCAGGTCGCCGTCGCCTCCACCGGGCTCATCGGCGTCCGGCTGCCGATGGACCGGCTGCTGCCGGGAGTCGAGAAGGCGGCCGTCGAACTGTCCGCGGACGGCGGCGAGAACGCGGCGGTCGCCATCATGACCACCGACTCGGTGCACAAGACCGCCGTGTACGAGGGCGACGGCTGGACCCTCGGCGGCATGGCCAAGGGCGCGGGCATGCTCGCTCCCGGCCTCGCCACGATGCTGGTGGTCCTGACCACCGACGCGGACCTCGCCAGCGAGACCCTGGACGAGGCGCTGCGGGCGGCGACCCGCACCACCTTCGACCGGGTCGACTCGGACGGCTGCATGTCCACCAACGACACCGTGCTGCTGCTTGCCTCCGGAGCCTCCCAACAGACCCCGGAATACGGGGAGTTCGCCGAGGCTGTGCGTACGGTGTGCGACGACCTGGCGCGCCAGCTCATCGGCGACGCCGAGGGCTCCTCCAAGGACATCCGCATCGACGTCGTCGGCGCGGCTTGTGAGGACGACGCCGTCGAGGTGGCCCGGACCATCGCCCGCAACAACCTCCTCAAGTGTGCCATCCACGGCGAGGACCCCAACTGGGGACGGGTGCTCGCCGCGATCGGCACCACACGGGCGGACTTCGACCCGGACCGCCTCAACGTCGCCTTCAACGGCGTGTGGGTCTGCAAGGACGGGGCGATTGGCGAGGACCGCGACGGGGTGGACCTGCGCGGCCGGGAGGTCGTCATCACGGCCGACCTCGCGGCGGGCACCGAGTCGGCCACCGTCTGGGCCAACGACCTGACCGCCGAGTACGTCCACGAGAACAGCGCGTACGCCTCATGAAGACCGACCAGCACCCGGGCCTGGCCAAGGCGGAGTCCATCATCGAGATGCTGCCGTGGCTGGTCCGCCACCGGGGCGAGATCGTCGTCATCAAGTTCGGCGGCAACGCCATGGTCGACGACGAGCTGAAGGCCGCCTTCGCGCGCGACGTCGTCTTCCTGCACCACGCCGGGCTGAAGCCGGTGGTCGTCCACGGCGGCGGGCCGCAGATCAGCGCGGAGCTCGACCGGCGCGGTCTGGCCAGCGAGTTCAAGGCCGGCCTTCGCGTCACCACGCCCGAGGCGATGAACGTCGTGCGCATGGTGCTCGCCGGCCAGGTCCAGCGCGAGCTAGTCGGCCTGGTGAACCAGCACGGCCCGCTCGCCGTCGGCCTCACGGGCGAGGACGCGCACACCATCACGGCAGCCAGGCACTGGCCCGAGATTAATGGCGAGTTGGTCGACATCGGCCGGGTCGGTGAGATCACCGAGGTCGACACCGGCGCCATCGAGGCGCTCCTCGAGAACGGCCGGATCCCGGTGATCTCCTCGATCGCCCACTCACAGGACGACGGACATGTCTACAACGTCAATGCTGATACGGCGGCTGCGGCACTCGCTGCGGCGCTTGGCGCTGAGACCCTGATGGTCCTCACCGATGTCGAAGGCCTCTACGCCGACTGGCCCAACAGCGACGAGGTGATCGGCAGGCTCACGGCGACGGAGCTGGAGAAGCTGCTGCCCGAGCTGTCCAGCGGCATGGTGCCCAAGATGGCCGGCTGCCTGCACGCGGTACGCAACGGCGTGAGCGACGCCCGCGTCATCGACGGCCGGGTCCAGCATGCGGTCCTCCTTGAGATGTTCACGGACGAGGGAGTCGGCACGGTGGTCGTGCCGGACGACGAAGAGGGGAAGTCATGAGCGAGGGTGCGAATACGGAGCTCGTCGGGCGCTGGCAGGCGTCGCTGATGGGCAACTACGGCACGCCGCGCGTCCCGCTGGTGCGCGGTGAGGGCACCGCCTTCTGGGACGCCGACGGCAAGAGGTACCTGGACTTCGTCGGCGGCATCGCCGTCAACGCCCTGGGCACCGCGCACCCGGCCGTCGTGCGGGCCGTCAGCGAGCAGATCGGCCGGCTCGGTCACGTGTCGAACCTCTTCGTCGCCCCGCAGCCGGTGGAGCTCGCCGAGCGGCTGCTCCAGCTCGCCGGCCGCCCGGGGCGGGTCTTCTTCTGCAACTCGGGCGCCGAGGCCAACGAGGCGGCCTTCAAGATCGGCCGTCTGACCGGGCGCCGGCACATGGTGGCCACCCACGGCGGCTTCCACGGCCGCACCATGGGCGCCCTGTCGGTCACCGGCCAGTCGGCCAAGCGGACCCCCTTCGAGCCGTTCCCCGAGGACGTCACCTTCGTCGAGTTCGGTGATGCCGAGGCTCTGCGCCGCGTCGTCACCGAGCGCACCGCCCTCGTCGTCATCGAGCCGATCCAGGGCGAGAACGGCGTGATCGTCCCGCCGCCCGGCTACCTCGCCGCCGCCCGCGAGATCACCCGGGCCGCCGGAGCGCTGCTCGCGGTGGACGAGGTGCAGACCGGCATCGGTCGCACCGGCCACTGGTTCGCGCACCGGGCGCGGGGCATCGAGCCGGACATCGTCACGCTGGCCAAGGGCCTCGGCGGCGGTCTCCCGATCGGCGCGACCCTCGCCTTCGGCACAGCCGCCCAGCTCCTGGGCCCGGGTTCGCACGGCACCACCTTCGGCGGCAATCCGGTCGCCTGCGCCGCCGCGCTCGCCGTACTCGACACCATCGCCGGCGACGACCTCCTGCACCACGTCGAGCGGCAGGGCGAGAAGGTGCGCCGAGGCATCGAGGAGCTCGCGCACCCGCTGGTCGAAGAGGTCCGCGGCGCGGGTCTCCTGCTGGGCATCGTCCTCGCCGAGCCGCTGGCCCTCCAGGTGCAGCAGGCGGCGGAGGAAGCGGGCCTGCTGGTGAACGCCGTCGCGCCGGAGGTGATACGCCTCGCCCCGCCACTGATCCTGGGCGACGACGACGTGGCCGCCTTCCTGCGCACACTGCCCCGGGTACTGAACCAGGTGCACGAGGGGTGGCGCCGGGCGTCGACGGCCGTCGACGCCCTGACCGAGGTGCGTACCGAGCACCTGGCCCGGCTTTGAGATGCCCATGACCGACAGTGCCGACAGCGGCCACCGGGGGCCGGTACGACGACAGGTCCGCGACGGGGAGAACTCATGAAGATACGAGCAGCGGTGGCGGGAGCGAGCGGATACGCGGGAGGAGAGGTGCTGCGGCTGCTCCTCAACCACCCCGATGTCGAGATCGGCGCCCTGACCGGCAACTCCAACGCGGGCCAGTACCTGGGAGCGCTGCAGCCGCACCTGCTGCCCCTCGCCGACCGCGTCCTGGAACAGACCACCGCCAAGTCGCTGTCCGGCCACGACGTGGTCTTCCTCGCCCTGCCGCACGGCCAGTCCGCCGCCGTCGCCGAACAACTGGGCCGCGGGGTCCTCGTCGTCGACATGGGCGCCGACTTCCGGCTCCGGAACGCCGCAGACTGGGAGAAGTTCTACGGCTCCCCCCACGCCGGCACCTGGCCCTACGGGCTGCCCGAACTCCCCGGCGCCCGCGCCGCGTTGGAGGGGTCCCGGCGCATCGCGGTGCCCGGCTGCTACCCCACCGCGGTCTCGCTGGGGCTGTTCCCCGCCTACGTCGGACGGCTCGCCGAGGCCGAGGCGGTGATCGTTGCCGCGTCCGGAACCTCCGGCGCGGGCAAGGCGGCCAAGCCACACCTACTGGGTTCCGAGGTCATGGGCAGCATGTCGCCGTACGGAGTGGGCGGCGGGCACCGGCACACCCCGGAGATGGCGCAGAACCTCGCCTCCGTCGCGGGTGAGCCGGTCACCGTGTCGTTCACGCCCACCCTGGCGCCGATGCCGCGCGGCATCCTGGCCACCTGCTCGGCGAGGGCGAAACCGGGAGTGAGTGACGAGGCCGTGCGCGCGGCGTACGAAAAGGCGTACGCGGACGAGCCGTTCGTGCACCTGCTGCCCGAGGGACAGTGGCCGACGACTGCGGCTGTGTACGGGTCCAACGCGGTGCAGGTCCAGGTCGCCTACGACGAGAGCGCGCGTCGCGTCATCGCGGTGTGTGCCATCGACAACCTCACCAAGGGCACCGCCGGCGGCGCGGTGCAGTCGATGAACATCGCCCTCGGGCTGCCGGAGGAGACGGGCCTGCCCGCGACCGGGGTGGCGCCGTGAACACCGCCGGGACCGGGAGGGCCCCAGGGCTGCGCCGGTGACGCCCCGGAGGCGGGGCGGCCGCTGAGGCCCAGCCGATATGCCGTCGTGGGCGGCACTCCCAAGGACGCGCCGTCACCACGGCGCCGCACGAAGCGCCCTGCCCACGAGCCGGGGCGCTGGACGAAGGCGCCCCACCCACGGGTGCCTCGGCGACGGGCGCGGCAGCCGGGTCGTACCAGGGACCCGGCTGCCCGCCGGCGCCGCGGTAGACAGCGGCCGCCGAGAACTTCTCGGCGGCCGCTGTCTACCGCGGATGCTCTAGGCCTCCAGGCCGTTGAGGAGCCGGTCCAGGCCGTAGGTGAAGATGTCCGTCGAGTCGCCGCCCATCGGGTCACTGCTGCGGCGCGACACACACCAGGCGTGCAGCCGCGGGTAGGGCTGCGCGGCCTGTTCGACGGCCGGCCACAGGTCCTCAGCCCACTCCTCCTGGCTCTTGCCGCTCCGGGTGAGCGCTGTCAGCCACGCCGCCTCACTGGTCCCCATGCCGACGACGTAGGCGACGAGGGCCTTCATGGCGTGGTCGGCCTCGTCCAGATCGCAGCCGCCCGCCTCGAACACGGCCAGCAGCCGGTCGGTGTTGCGCATCATGTTCGGGCCGAGCGAGGAGAATCCGGCCCGGCCGAGCACGGAAACCAGCCAGGGGTGCCGCAGGATGGCGGCCCGCAGGCTCTGGGCGCTGTGGGCGGCCGCCGAACGCCAGCCCGCCTCCTGCGCGTCCGGGACCTCCATCTCGCCATAAACCTCGTCCACGACCAGCTCGATCAGCTCGTCCTTGCTGGCCACGTGCGAGTACAGCGAGGTGGCCCCGGCGTTCAGACGAGCCCCCAGGCGCCGCATGCTCAGGGCTTCGAGCCCCTCGGTGTCGAGCAGTCGAATCGCCTCGGCCACGATCTGTTCGCGGCTCAGCGCCGGCTGCTCACGTCGAGCGCGGTGCGGGCGAGTCCACACCGATCGGATCAGCTGCTCCTTGGCAGGCATGGGGCCTCCTTCTCTCGTCATCTCAGGATAGCGCGACTTTCGCACGATGTACGGGGTTGCGTACAGTGTTCGTTGAGCGTACGGTGTTCGCTAGAACGAACGGCGTGCAGACCTCGGGGGGTGGCTTGAAACGGACTAGCGTCTAGATAAAAAACCGGCACGCTGGTTTGATGGCTGCCTAAGCTCCCCCCACCCGGGCGCGGCTGTTCGCCTTGCCCACACCGTTCGAGAGGTATTCAAGATGGAACGTCATCCGCGACGCTGGCTCATCCTGATCGTGCTGTGTCTCAGCACGCTGGTGCTGGTCATCGACAACATGGTGCTCACCGTGGCGGTTCCGCACGTCGCGGAGGACCTGAAGGCGAGCGCCCAGGACATCCAGTGGATCATCGAGTCCTACATGCTGGTCTTCGCCGGCCTCCTGCTCACGGCGGGAAGCCTCTCCGACAAGTTCGGGCGACGGCGAGTCATGATCATCGGTCTCGCGGCCTTCGGCGCCGCGTCGGTCCTGGCCACCTGGGCCGGAAGCCCTGAGCAGCTGATCCTCGCCCGCGTCCTGATGGGCGTCGGCGGCGCACTGATCATGCCCAGCACGCTGTCCATCCTCATCACCGTCTTCGACGACGAGGAGCGGCCCAAGGCCATCGCGGCCTGGAGCGCGGTGGCCATGGTCGGCCTGGTCGGCGGCCCGGTGCTCGGCGGTGCCCTGATCGCTCAGTTCTGGTGGGGCTCGGTCTTCCTGATCAACATCCCGATCGCGTTCCTCGCCATCATCGCGGCCCTCATCCTCATGCCGGAGTCCAAGGGCCCCTGGCGCAAGGCCGACCCGGTCGGCATGGTGCTCTCCATCGTCGGCATGGCCGCGCTGGTCTGGACGATCAACGAGCTGCCCAAGGGTGGTCTCGGCCACGCCAGCACCGTCGTCTCCCTCGCCGTGGCCGTGGTCGGCCTGGTGTCCTTCGTGATCTGGGAGACCCGCGTCGAATCGCCGATGGTGCCGCTCACTCTGTTCCGCAACAAGATCTTCACCGGCGCCAGCTTCTCGCTCGTGCTACTGACCTTCGCCAACGGCGGCCTGATGCTGGTGCTCACCCAGTACCTGCAGTACGTCCTGGACTACACCCCCGTCCAGACCGGCCTGGCCTTCACCCCGCTGGCCGTCGCGACCCTGGCGTTCAACGGTGTTGGTGCGGGCCTCATCCCGAAGACCGGCAACCGCCCCATCGCCGTGGTGGGTCTGCTCCTCATCGCGTCCGGGTTCGCGACGCTGTCGACGCTTTCGATCGGCGACGGCTGGGGACCGCTGATCACGGCCATGGTCCTCATGGGTGCGGGCAGCGGTCTGGCGATGCCCGCGGTCATGTCGGCCCTGATGGGTGCCGTGCCGGAGGAGCACGCCGGTGTCGGCTCCGCGCTCAACGACACCATCCAGCAGGCCGGTGCCGCCCTCGGTGTCGCCGTTCTGGGTGCTGTCCTGTCGGGTACCTACACCAGCTCGATGCCCGGTTCGGCGCCCGAGACGGCCAAGAAGTCCATCGTCGACGCACTCGCCGTCGTCGCCCAGACGAAGGACTCCTCGCTGCTCGACACCGTCCACCAGGCGTTCACCGACGCCATGTCCGCCAGCTTCCTGGCGGGCGCCGGCGGCGTCGTGGGCGCCGCCGTCCTGGCCCTCTTCCTCATCAAGGGAGGCAAGGCGGCCCCTGCGGCGGAGGGTGCAGAGGCCGGTGCGGAGCAGGCCGCCTCGGCGCCGGACGTCGCGGGCGCGGGGGCCGTGGAGGCCAGCCACTGATCCCGGCAGACCGCCCGAGCGCACAGCGGTGACCGTGGCCGACGTGGCAAGTCCACGCCGGCCACGGTCACCGCTCGGCCGTTTTCGACCCGACTTTCCCCAACGGAGGGGTGACCGTTCCGTGGCCATGACCAGCGCCCCCGCCTCACCTCCGCCCATCGGCGCGGCACCCGCGCCCGGGCGGCGTCGCGCCGCCTTCGCCCTCACTCAGGTGCTCGACGCCCTCGGACCCGGGGTGCACCGGCTCTGCTGCAGCGCCCAGGAACCCGACGGGCGGTACGTCGTGGCGGAGGCCGCGGTGACGCTCCCGGGCCGCCTCGACCTGGCGCTCGAAGGGCTGTGGCAGGTGGAGGCGGCGCTCGATGCCGCCTTCCGTGACGCCCGCGCCGAGTTCGCCGTCCTGATCGCGCAGACCTTCGCCGAGCCCGCATCCCTCGCGTGCGGCTGGCGGGTGTCGGGCGGCCGACTGTAAGCCATTGAGACCGCCCGACTCCAGGAAGCCGTGACGCCGTGCCCGGGCATCGGCGCCCCCGTACCCGTCGCGTACGCCGCGCCCGCCCTCACCGAGCCCCGTCCCGCGGACCGCTAGCCCGCGCCCTGCAGACGACCGCAGGCCGCCGGTCTGCCGCCTCAAAAACATATTGGCGAACCTGTTTGTGGGGCGCAATTGACCCCATACCGGGATCGAAACATCCACCGCCTCAAGAGTGAATCGAGATCAACTCAAGCCTCAATCCAGGGCACTTGAGGCACTTCCGGCTCCGCGGATACCTTCAAGGAAACCGTCTGAGCGGTTTTCGAGTGTGCTCCAAGTCCTGCTGTCCCCGACCCCAACGGGAGTCCTTTCGCCGTGGCTACGTTCCTCTACAAACTGGGCCGCTTCGCCTTCCGACGGCGGGGCTTGATGGCACTGCTGTGGGTACTGATCTTCGGCGGAGTGGGCTTCGCCGCCTCATCCGCTCCCACACCCCCGGCCGATACGTTCTCGATGCCGGGAACCGAGTCGCAGAAGGCCTTCGACCTGCTGCAGGCCAAGTTCCCCGCCGCCAGCGCCGACGGCGCCAGCGCCCGCGTCGTCGTCCGCGCACCCAAGGGCGAGAAGATCTCCGCGCCCAAGCACAAGGCCGAAGTGGCCGGACTCGTCGCAGACCTGTCCAAGGGCCCGCAGGTCGTCGCGGTCACCGACCCGTTCCAGACCAAGGCCGTCAGCAAGGACGGCACGACCGTCTACGCGGTCGTCACCTACAAGGTCGCCGCGCCCAAGCTGACCGACCAGGCGCACGACGCACTGACCAAGGCCACCGACAAGGCCCGTGGCACGGGCCTGACCGTCGAGGCCGGCGGTGACGCGGTCAAGGTGGAGGCCTCGATGGGAGGCACCGGCGAGAAGATCGGCATCCTCGTCTCCGCCGTCGTCCTGCTCATCACCTTCGGCTCCGTGATCGCCGCCGGCATGCCGCTGCTCACGGCCCTGATCGGGGTCGGGATCGGCATCTCCGGCATCACCGCGCTCGGCAGCACCCTCGGTCTGTCCAGCACGACCTCGACGCTGGCGATGATGCTCGGTCTCGCCGTCGGCATCGACTACGCCCTGTTCATCGTCTCCCGCTACCGCGCCGAGATCGCCGAGGGCCGCGACCGTCAGGAGGCCGCCGGGCGTGCCACCGGCACCGCGGGTTCGGCCGTCGTGTTCGCCGGCCTGACCGTCATCGTCGCGCTCGCGGGTCTGGCCGTCGTCAACATCCCGATGCTCACCAAGATGGGGCTGGCGGCAGCGGGCACCGTTGCCGTCGCCGTCCTCATCGCGATCACCCTCGTCCCCGCGCTGCTCGGCTTCGCACCCGTCAAGGTGCTGCGCCGCAGGGACCGCAAGCAGCACTACGGCAAGCCGCTCTCGGAGCGCCAGCAGCGCAAGGCGGCCAAGCGGGCCGCCAAGGCGGGCCCCAACCTGGGTGCACGCTGGGCGGGTTACGTCCTGCGCCACCCGGTGGGCGTCCTGCTGATCGCCGTCGTGGGCCTCGGCGCCTGCGCCGTGCCGGCCGCCAGCCTCGAACTCGGGCTGCCCGGCGAGGGCACGATGGCGCCGGAGACCACCCAGCGCAAGGCGTACGACATCCTCTCGGAGTCCTTCGGCGCCGGGTTCAACGGCCCGCTGATGGTCACCGTCGAGGCCAAGAACGCCGCCTCCGCGGCCGACGGCGTGGCCAGGGCCCTCGCCAAGGAGAACGGCGTCGCCTCGGTGTCTCCGGCCACGGTCAACAAGGCGGGCGACACCGCGATCCTCAACGTCGTCCCGACCACCGGGCCGACCGACAGCAAAACCCAGGACCTGGTCCACTCCATCCGCCACACCGTGACCGGCCTCCAGGCCGCGAACGGCGCGGAGATCCTGGTGACCGGCCAGACCGCGATGTTCATCGACTTCTCCAAGACGCTGGACGACGCGCTGCTGCCGTACCTCGGCCTCGTGGTGGGCCTCGCGTTCCTGCTCCTGATGGTGGTCTTCCGCTCGGTCCTCGTACCGCTGAAGGCGGCGCTCGGCTTCCTGCTGTCGGTGAGCGCGGCGCTCGGCGCGGTCGTGGCGGTCTTCCAGTGGGGCTGGCTCGCCAAGGTCTTCGGAGTCGCCCAGCCGGGTCCGGTCATGAGCACGATGCCGATCTTCATGATCGGCGTGGTGTTCGGTCTCGCGATGGACTACGAGGTCTTCCTCGTGACCCGCATGCGGGAGGCCTACGTGCACGGAGCACAGCCCGGCGAGGCGGTCGTCACCGGCTTCCGCTACGGCGGTCGGGTCGTCAGCGCCGCCGCGATCATCATGGCCAGCGTCTTCTCGGGCTTCATCATGGAGGACAACGACCTCATCAAGATGATCGGCTTCGGCCTCGCCGTCGCCGTCCTCTTCGATGCCTTCATCGTCCGGATGACGATCGTGCCCGCCCTGCTCGCACTGCTCGGCAGGTCCGCCTGGTGGCTGCCCCGGTGGCTCGACTGGCTGCTGCCGAACGTGGACGTCGAGGGCGAGAAGCTGAGCCGCGTGGGGCCCGCCCCGATCCCGATGCACCCGCGCCGGGAGCGCCAGCTCGTGGACTGATCACCCGTCATGGCTCCGAGGTCCAGTGGCTGCTGGACCGCGGGGTCACACGGCGCCATCGTCTGACCCACAGCGATTCGCACGCCGTACGCCATTGCGTACGGCGTGCGAATGGTCGTACAGTGTTCGACATCGGCGCGCCGCCATCCCCCGTCGGCGCGCCGACCAGGCTTTGCCTCCGGCCAGCCACGAAACTGCACGCACGATGCATGTCGGCCCGTGCAGTCTGCGGGGTTGCGCGTGTTCGTCCCCGTCGGTGCCCCATGGGCAGGCCGTGCCGACCGCTCGGGACCGTCCGCGCCGCGTGCGGGGATCCGGGCAGGACGGCCGAACCGGCAGGAGCGCCTTTGCTCCTGCCGGATTCACGGGCTACTCGGCCGCCGGTGAACTTCCGCCCGCCCGCTGGGAGATGACGGTGATGGCCCCGGCGGGGCAGAAGCCGGCGGCCTGGCGGGCCGCCGTGTCCCGCTCTGGTGACGGGGGGACCGGCAGCAGAAGGACCCGGCCCTCCTCCGCGTCCTGGTCGAACAGTTCGGGGGCAGTCAGCGCGCACATGCCCGCGCCCTGGCAGCGCTCGCGATCGATGACGACTCGCACCGGCTACTCCCCGTCCCAGGTGACGGGGAGCCGGTGCACCCCGTAGACGTCCATGCCGACGCGCAGCGGCACCTCCTCGGGCGGGACGGCGAGCCGCAAGGTCGGGAAGCGGGTGAACAGCGCCGGAAGGGCGACCCGCATCTCCACACGGGCCAGTTGCTGGCCCAGGCACTGGTGCACGCCGTGGCCGAAGGCCAGATGCCCGGTGGCCTTGCGGCGCAGGTCGAGGGTGTCGGGATCGGCGAACCTGGCCGGGTCACGGTTGGCTGCCTGCACCGAGATGGTGACCGACTCTCCGGCCTTGATCAGTTGGCCGTCGATCTCGACATCCTCCAGCGCCGCCCTCACTCCGGTGTGGGCGATGCTCAGGTAGCGCAGCAACTCCTCCACCGCCAGGTCTGCGAGGTCCGGCTCGCCGCGCAGAGCGGCGGCCTGCGCGGGGTTGCTCAACAGCGCAAAGGTGCCGAGCCCGATCATGTTCGCCGTGGTGTCGAGCCCCGCCGCCAGCAGGAAACTCCCGACGCCTGCCAGTTCGACGTCCGTGAGGTCGCTTGTGGTGAGGTCGCTGAGCAGGTCGTCGGTGGGGCGGGCCCGCTTGGCCAGCACCAGCGTCTGCACCACCTCCTGAAGCGCGGTGTAGGCGGCGAACTGCTCCTCCCTAGTGGCATCCACGCCGCTCAACGTCGCCGCGTGGCGCTGGAAGACCTCGCGGTCGGCCTCGGGCACGCCGAGCAGCTCGCAGATCATCAGCGCCGGGATGGGGTGCGCGTACGCCTCCACCAGATCGACCGAGGGGCCGCGGCGCTCCATGGCGTCCAGGTGCTCGGCAGTGATCTGCTCGACGCGCGCGGTGAGTTCTCGCATCCGGCGGACCGTGAACTTGCCGGCGAGCAGCCGCCGGTAGCGGGTGTGTTCGGGCTGGTCGATCCCCGTGAGGTCGCCGACCTGTGCGGGGGGCATCTCGGTGATGTCCCCGCCGGGGAACGGGTAGTGCATGAGTTCGTACCGCGAGCTGAAGCGGGAGTCGGCGGCTAAGGAGCGGACCACGGCGTAGCTGGTGGCCAGCCAGCCGATGTGCCCATCGGGGTAGCGCATCCGGACGAGCCCGCCCTGTTCGCGCATCTCGGCCAGTTCACTGGGCGGGCTGAAGGGGCAGCCCGTGGGCCGTTGGGTGGGCAGCCCGGCGAGTGGCGCCGCCTCGTGGGCGGATCCGGACGTGTGGCTGGATGGTTCGTGTCGCATGGTGTCCTCCGATGCGGAAATGCCTGGGTGGTCAACGACGTGACGTGCAGGGTGAAACGATGGTGCGGCGGCTGCCCGCCGGGTGGTCCGGCAAGCCGATGCCGTCCGGGCAGCACGAAGTCGCCCGGGGCGGACGATCACGAGGTGGAGTTGACGGTCGTCCCGTGCGGGGAACGGTGCGGGGACGCAGAGCGCGGCGCGAGCGGCACGTCCGGTGTGGGTCGGATTGAGTGGGAGCGGGGAGAGCCGGTTCGGTGGCGCTCTCGCCCGTGACGTCGGGCCCGGGCCGTGCGAAGCCGGTACCTCGGCAGCGCCTTGTCGCCAGGGGCGCATACTGTGCGACGCCCCGGGTCGTGGCAGCCATATCGCTGGGGTCGTGCGAGGGGGGTCAGGGGCGGCGGATCACGATGTCGCCCACTCCAGTGCGGGCGCGTACCTCGACGGTCTCGTCGGACGTCGCGGGGCCCTCGGACGCGCCGAGGGAATTGCGCACGCTGCCGATGCGGGTGTTCACGTCGAGCCAGGCTGCGGTGGAATCACGGATGCCGACCTCGACATCACCGGCCGCGGTCTGCAACACCACTTGGCCGCGCGCCACTTCGCCGATCCGGATGCCGCCGCTGGCGGACTTGGCGTCGACCCCTGCATGCGCGATGCCCACGGAGATGCGGCCGTTGGACGCCTTCGCCCGTAGCTCGCCGGTGACCTCGCCGACGGTGGTCTCGCCATTGACGTTCTTGACCGTCGCTGTCCCCGCGATCTCGCCGATGTCGATCCGGCCGGCGCCGGAGACCTCGGCGTCCCCCGTCACCCGGTCCACGCGGATGTCGCCGTGGTCCGTGCCCAGCCGCACGGTGCTGGCCTCGTCGATCTGGATATCACCGAGCGCGGTCCTGAGCCGGCAGTCCCCGAGCGGGCCCGCGCAGGTGAAGTCCGCCATGGACGAGGTGCCTTGGACGTCAGATCCGGCCGGCAGCTCGATGTTCACCTCGACCGACCCGGGCTTGCCGAACAGGGAGTGCTTCTTGGGTCCCCTGACGAGCAGTCTGCCGCCCGAGCAGGTGACTCTGGTCTGCTGCGCGGCCTGTACGTCGATGTCGTCGGCGCCGTTGCTCGGGAGCACATCGACGACCGTGTCGGTGCGCTTGCCTGCGGTGATCCGTGCCGAGCCGACGTCGAATTCGACGGTGACGGAGATGGGGCCTGGGGTGTCGAAAGTGGGCATGGTGTCCCGTTCTCGTGGCGGTGGAGTGCGTTCCCGCCGATGCGGCGGGGAGGGGTGAGAGGTGGTGGGGTTCGCGTCCGCGCTAGCGGACCCAGCCCGTGTACCCCTGTCGGCCCAGATGTCTACTGCGTCCCTGCATGCGGCTGGGCTCGGCGGGTTCCAGGGCAGTGGCGGCGGCCCGGATCAGCCAGGCGTTGACCGAGAGGCCCTCCTGGGCCGCGGCTTCTTCCAGCCGGTTCTTGAGATGGGCGGGGAGGCGGAAGTTGATCCGCGCGGTACTGCCGTCGTCACCGTCCGTCGGGGCGGGCGCCAACGGCGCCCGCGCACCGTTCGGCGTGCTCGCGCGCTCTCCCGCATCCTCGTACGCCTCCTGGCTCGGCGGCGGTGTCACCACGAACTCGGGATCGAGCCCACGAAGCCGTACGTCGACCGAGCCCGGTGCCAGATCACGGGTGACCTCACCCATGGCGGCCGACAGCGCGTTCAGCAGGGTGAGCCGGGCGGCCGACTCCAGGGGAGCGGAGAGCCGCTCGGCCAGGGCCCGTGCTTCGGCTCCGCCCGCATCCGCGGCGACCGCGAGCTCGTGCCGGAGATTGTCGACGTACGGAGTAAGGTCCATGACGCCATAGTGGCACCGTTTTGGCGCCATCGCAAGTCGCTATGGCGCCCGCCTGGCATCCTGTCTGCCGGGCGGCGCCAAGGCGCCGGTGCACGGCCGGTGTGTCTCCCACCGCCTGTCCTGTTGCCGGTACGGATGGTGCGAGGCCGCACGGAGCCGCTTCGGCCTCGATTTCCTTGCCTCGGCCGGTTGTTGTTCTGCAAGCTGGAGCTGCGCCAGGCCTTCCAGCCGCGAATTCCGGGACTCGGCAACCTTGCCGTCATGCTGTCCCGTCGGCCGGTGAGCAGAGGGTCCGGCGGCCGCTGCTGTCACGAGGCGGCATATCGGAGGGACCTCAACTGTGAGCAGTGGCATCGCCTTAGGGCTCGTGATCGTCGCGCTGGTCGTACACCGGCAGGAGCGCGCCAGGACCGTACGCGAGAACTGTCACCCGGCGCTGCCGGGGCTCCTGGCCGCGCTGGGGATACTCGCACTCTCCTTCGGTGTGGCATCCGTCGTGAAACACCACCCGCTGGACGCCGCGACCGTCTCCCTCGTGATGGCGAGCCTCGTCGTGGGCGCGGGATTCGGGGTGGCACGGGCCCGCACCGTGAGCGTATGGCGTGAACCCGGAGGGCCGGCCCTCTGTAAGGACACGGCTCGCACGACGACCCTGTGGTTCGCCTCTGTCGCGGCCCAGTTCAGCATCGGCGCGTGGATCGACAAGACCACGGGAGCCGGAGCGCTCGGGTTCTCCGCCCTCTACCTCTACCTGGCGGTCTCCCTCGGAACGCAGAGCCTCCTGGTGCGCCGCCGGACCGCGTCCGGCCCCATCCATACGCCGCAGTTGGACGGCTCGGCGAGTCGCAGCCCGCGGGCACGTGTGCACACACCGAGCTGACCGGCGGGTCGGAAGTGAACGGCTTGCCGTCAACTCCCCTGTATATTCATGGGAGTTGACGGTATGTCCGGCTTTCGGTCGAAGTCGTCTGCCAGGGCTTCGCGGTGGCACAGGTGTGGAAGCCCTGCCCGCCCCTGCTTGGTGTTCGTAGACGCAGTCGACGGCGACAACCTCGTCACACGATGGATGGGGGAGATCAACAGAGCAGGTTTGCCCCCACCTCAGAGCACCCAGTGGCCACTTAGAGCGCCGCCGTTCCCAGGTCACGGACCACCTGGACGAAGGCCCGGACGAGGTCGTTCTCGGCGCCGGTGCGCCACACGAGGCTCCAGTGCAGGCGGGGGGCGTCGTGCAGGGGGAGGTAGACGATGTCGGGGCGGGTGTAGTAACGGGTGACGTGGGCGCCGAGGCTGTTGACGGCTTCACCGGCGGCGACGATGGTGTACAGCGCGTCCAGGTTGTCCGCGGTGTGGTTGCGGTCGATCGGTCGGCCTTTAGGGGTCTGGAACGGCATGAAGGCGTCCTCCCAGTAGCCAGGCAGCGGTGTGGTCGAGCCGATGACGCCGTAGTCGCCCAGGACTTCGACGGAGACCGACTTCCGGTCGGCCAGCAAGTGGTCCCGCGCCGCCAGAGCCACCCGGTGCTCGGTGAACAGAACAGGCCCGACCGTTAGATCGGGTTCCTCGACCGGGGTCCAGGACACCAAAAGGTCGATGTCGCCGGCGCGCAGGGGAGCGAACGGGTCGATGAACCCGTTGTGGCGGATCCGCAGTCCCCACTCGGGGTGCCGGGAGCGGAAGGTGTCCCAGTACGCGCGCAGGTCATGGGCGTTGCTGGGCATCATGCCGACCCGCAGGATGTCCATCTTGCCCAGGGCGGCCGCTCTGGCCCGCTCAAGGCTTTGCCGAAGCCCCCGGTAGACCGGCCGCAGGTCGTCGCGCAGTCGCTCACCGACCGTGGTCAGCCGCACGGCGCGGCTGGTGCGCTCGAACAGCTCGGCGCCAATCGCGCGTTCCTGTTTCTTGATGGCCTGACTGACCCGGGCCGGTGAGACATGCAACCGCTCGGCGGTCCGGCCGAAGTGCAACTCCTCGGCCAGCGTCAGGAATATCTCGATGTCACGCAGCTCCACCGCTTTCTCCCCCTCCGTCAGCCACACGCTTTGACCTGCGACATCGCACCCTACGTGCTCAGTCGGCGGCGTAACCAGGACGGTTGCGGGGGCCCGGCCACGAGCACGCCCCACCGGCAGGCGAAGGGGCTATGCCGGGGTCTCCTTGTCCGCGGCTTCGAGGAGGGTCCGTACGAAGTCCTGGACAGCGACGGTTTCGCCGCTGGCTGGCCAGGAGAGGCCGAACTCGATGGGAGGGGCGTCGAGCAGGGGGATGTAGGCGAGGTCGGGGCGGGCGTAGTAGCGGGCGGAACGGATGGAGGTGGGACAGACGCCCTTGCCCGCCGCAACCAGGGAGAGTGCCTCCTGCCAGGCGATCGTGGCGGGCCCGCGCGGGATCGCGCGCCCGGCCGGCGTGCGGTGCGGCAGGTGGGCGTCGAGCCAGTACTGCGGCGGGCCGGTGATCGTGATCAGGGGGATGCCTGCGAGGTCTTCCAGGCGGACCGACTCCCGCTGAGCGAGCGGGTGGTGAGCAGGGACAGTGAGGGCGCGCTGGTCGGAGTAGACGACGGGCCCGTTGACGATGTCGTCCTCGTCGACGGGCAGTTCGGTCAGCTGGAGATCGATGTCTCCCGCGCGCAGCGCCCCGAAGCGGTCATGCAGCGGCATCTCAGCGATCTGGACCTCGCAGCCGGGATGGCGGGTCCGGAACTGGTCGGCGGCCTTGACGATCAGGTTGCCGCACCAGGCGCTGGAGAAGCCGACCTTCAGCACGCCCGTGATGCCGCGCCCGACCGCCGAGGCCGTAGCGATGGCCTGCTGGATCTGGCGATAGCCCACCTCCAGGTCGTCCCGCAGTCGCTCGCCGACCGCGGTCAGTCGCACGGCGCGGCTGGTGCGCTCGAACAGCTCGGCGCCGATGACGCGTTCTTGTTTCTTGACGGCCTGGCTGACCCGAGCCGGTGAGACATGCAGCCGCTCGGCGGTCCGGGTGAAGTGGAGTTCTTCCGCGAGCGTCAGGAATATCTCGATGTCGCGCAGCTCCACCGTGCCCGGCCCTCCATGAACCTGTGGTCATAAACCTGTGGGTTAACGAACGTTGCAGGATTGGCCGTTGTTCCCCCCGCTGGCCACGGCCGATGCTGGATCTCGTCGCCGATGCCCGGCCGACTACACATCTGATCCCAGCAGAGGGCAGTCCCACATGATCCGTACCCGCGATGCGACGCCACCGGGGAAGCCGCGGCGCACCCACACGGCGACCGCATGAACATAACCGCCTCCGCCGTGGCCCTGTACGTCAACGATGCAGCCGCCTCGGCCAAATTCTTTACCGCCCACCTCGGATTCAGGGAGGTGGTGTCCCTGAGCGAGGAGTACATCTGCCTCAGCCGTGACGACGAAGCCGCCGACATCGTGCTGCTGCAGCGCTCAGCCGAGTCCCCGCCCGAGCAGACGAACGGCCGAGGGCCAACGAACGTGACCGTCACATTCACCGTCACCGCCATCGCCGACGAACACGCCCGGCTGCGCCAGGAGAACGCCCCCATCACCACACCGCTTCGCCAGAAGCCCTGGGGTGAGTGGACGCTCCAGCTCACCGATCCCAACGGGGTCGTCATCGAACTCGTCGAGTGGGTCCCGCCCGCCGGAGCCTGACCACCCTTCAGCAGACGTACGCCTCCACACGTCCCGGCCGTCTGCGCCCAAAGCCACCCCCATCGCGCACCGCCCCGCCAGTCCGGGATACCCGTGCGCCTTTCAGAGAGATGACTATGGAAGCGACAGCTGCTGCCCGTCACCCCCGCCGCTGGCTGATCCTCGTGGTCCTATGCCTCAGCACCCTGGTGCTCGTCATCGACAACATGGTGCTCACCGTGGCGGTCCCGACGATCGCGGAGGACCTGGGCGCGAGCGCTCAGGACATCCAGTGGGTCCTTGAGTCGTACATGCTGGTCTTCGCCGGCCTCCTGCTCACCGCGGGAAGCCTCTCCGACAAGTTCGGCCGGCGGAAGACGATGATCATCGGTCTCGCCCTGTTCGGCGTGGCCTCAGTGGTGGCCATGGAGGCCACATCACCCGCGATGCTCATTGTCGGCCGCTCCCTGATGGGGGTCGGCGGCGCGCTGGTCATGCCCGCCACCCTCTCGATCCTCATCACCGTCTTCGACGAGGCCGAACGCCCCAAGGCGATCGCCGTGTGGTCCGCGGGGGCCATGGTCGGCCTGGTCGGCGGCCCCGTCCTGGGCGGCGCTCTGCTCGCCCAGTTCTGGTGGGGCGTCGTCTTCCTCATCAACATCCCGATCGCGATCCTGGCGATCATCGCCGCCATGGTGCTGATGCCGGAGTCCAAGGGCCCCTGGCGCAAGGGCGACCCGGTCGGCATGGTCCTCTCGGTGATCGGGATGAGCGCGCTGGTCTGGACGATCAACGAGTTCCCCAAGGGCGGCCTGTCTCACCAGTCGACCCAGATGTCCCTGGTCGTCACCGTGGCAGCCCTGATCACGTTCGGCATCTGGGAGACCCGCTCGAAGTCGCCGATGATCCCGCTCGCCTTGTTCCGCGACAAGGTCTACACCGGCGCCAGCTTCTCACTGGTCTTGCTCACCCTCGCCAACGGCGGACTCATGCTGGTCCTGACCCAGTACCTGCAGTTCGTCCTCGGCTACACCCCTACCGAGGCCGGCCTCGCCTTCACCCCGCTCGCGCTCTCCACCCTCCTGTTCAACGCCATCGGCGCCTCCCTGCTCGCCAAGACCGGCAACCGCGCTATGGCCGTCCTCGGCCTTCTCGTTATCGCCTCCGGCTTCGCACTGCTCGCCAACCTGACGACCGAGTCGGGCTGGGGCGTCCTGGCCGGCGCGATGGTCCTGATGGGCGCGGGCGCCGGCCTCGCGATGCCCGCCACGATGGCCGCGATGATGGGCGCGATCCCGGACGAGCACGCCGGAGTCGGCTCGGCCCTGAACGACACCATCCAGCAGGCCGGCGCCGCCCTCGGCGTCGCCATCCTGGGCGCGATCCTCTCCAGCACGTTCACCAACCACATGCCCGCCGACGCCCCCGCGGCGGCCCGCCACTCCATCGGCGACGCGCTGGCGGCCTCGGCCCAGACCAAGGACAGCGGTCTGCTCAACGCGACCCACAGCGCCTTCACCGACGCCATGTCCGCCAGCTTCCTCGTCGGCGCCGCGGGCGTCGTAGGTGCCGCGATCCTTGCGGTCTTCCTCATGAAGGGCAAGGACAAGGAAGCCCCAGCTGCCGAGACCGCCGACCAGAACGCGACCGACGCCGCCCTCGCCACCCACTGACCCCGCCTCCCACCACACACGGATCGCGAGAGCGGTGACCTGGGCCCCTACCGGCCGAGGCCGCCGCTCTCGCCGTATCAGCTTGGCATTTAACCTCGGTCGCCCCTCAGCGGAACGATCGCGTTGGTGGTGCCGGTCGGGGAAAATCTGTGTCGACGCAGGCAGCAGCGCCTCTAACCTGCAAGCCATGCATCAGGATCGAAGGCGCGATCGACGACCAGTCCGCCATGTGCGGCCAGCGACGGTCCAGCATCAGGCTGCGGCCACCGAGGGAACTGAGGTTGTACTCGTCGGCTACTTCTCCGGCAAGCAGAAGGACTTCGCGGCGTTGATGGACACGGCGGCCCAGCAGGCGACGAAGCACGGTGTGCGCGTTGTGGGCCGTATCGTTCAGCGCCGCGGTGTCTCGGACGGCGGGGCCAAGAAGATGGCCTTCCCCTATTCCTCACGGACACTCCTGAGCTACGGAAAGGTCCGCGAAGTAGCCGCACTCTGCGAGCAGACGGACGCCGACGCGGCGCTCTTCTTGTCCACCCTTACCGAGCGCCAGCGTCGCGTGCTGACGGGGATGCTCGGCTGCCCCGCTGTGAGCCTGGCCGATGTCGTGGCAGTTGGCTGAACCGTCCTTCAGCCGGGGGCCTCGAACAGTGACCCGTACATGGGCGCTCGCTGGGGAGTTCACCGGACAGGCGGACGGCGCTCGCGGGAACATGC
Organism: Streptomyces sp. NBC_00212; assembly: GCF_045206365.1. Lineage (NCBI taxonomy): Bacteria > Bacillati > Actinomycetota > Actinomycetes > Kitasatosporales > Streptomycetaceae > Streptomyces > Streptomyces sp. NBC_00212. The sequence continues at coordinate 232,938 of NZ_CP108116.1, read as the reverse complement.
GTTCCGTCATGGAAGCGCACTCATAGGTAAGGCCGCAGGAGTGAGTCTGCTGGACCACAGTGCCCGGCACGAGGCGATCGACTTCACGTCCCACTTCAGGGAGGACCTCTACACGTGTCTGACCCGGCGCGGTGACACGCTGTTCGAGCTGTGCGACGCGATGCTCTGCGAGGACGGCCCGGTCACATCGCCGGTCGACCTGATGCTGCTGGCGGAACACCGGCGTGGGCACGGCGCGTTGGACGACGCGCTCAACCATGGGCGCATCGACGTGGCCAGGCTGCGCAAGGCGCTGGCCATGCTGCCGCAGCCCAAGGCCGCGGACGGGCGCCTGGTCCTGGCCGTCGATGTCTCCGCGTGGCTGCGGCTCGACGCGCCGACCAGCCCCGACCGTTTGTTCTGTCACGTTTACGGCCGCTCGGGACGCTCCTCGGACCAGTTCATTCCCGGCTGGCCGTACTCTTTCGTCGCCGTGCTGGAGACCGGACGGACGTCGTGGTGCCAGCTGCTCGACGCGGTCCGGCTCGGCCCCGACGACGATGCAGCCGAGGTCACCGCCGCCCAGGTCCGCCGCGTTGTCACCGATCTGATCGACCAGGGACAGTGGGAAGCCGGGGACGACGACATCCTGGTCGTCTCCGACGCCGGCTACGACGCCCCGCGTACGGCCTATCTCCTTGACGGCCTGCCCGTTGAGGTGCTGGGACGGATGCGTTCGGACCGGGTGATGCGACGGCCGACGCCCACGCTCAAGGAGTACGCCCTGTCGTATCCTCTCGGCGGGCGACCGCCGAAGCACGGCAAGGAGTTCCGCTTCGCCAGACCCGACACGTGGGGCGAGCCCGACACGGAGACCGTGCAGATTACCGACCGCTACGGCACCGCCCAGACCATGGCCTGGGACCGCATCCACCCCCGGCTCACCACCCGCAGCGCGTGGATCGACCACGACGGTGAACTTCCCGTCATCGAGGGCACCCTGATCCGCCTCCAAGTGGACCATCTGCCCGGCGGAGGTGACCCACTGGGCGACTCTGTCGGGAATCTTGAGGACTTCAGGCGCGGTGGCTTGATCGGCGGGCATGCTCAGGGTGGTTCATGAACTTGACGGCCGTACGTGAGGTGCTCGATGTCCATCCGCCCGCGCTCCGGTGTCCAGATCCCGCCCCTGACCGCGCGGGTGGCTCGGGCGAGCAATCCCCGCGGGACGACGGCGATATGGGTGCGGGACCGGCTGGATGGGCTGTGGCGGGACGAGGATTTCGTCGCCTGGTATCCACAGGACGGTCGGCCGGGTCTGTCGCCGGCCCAGCTGGCCACGGTCTGTGTGCTGCAGTTCCTGCACGGGCTGTCCGACCGGCAGGCGGCCGAAGCGGTCCGCTGCAGAATCGATTTCAAGTACGCCCTGGGCCTGGAACTTGACGATCCGGGCTTCCACCACAGTGTGCTGTCCGACTTCCGCGACCGGCTGGCCCAGGGGGACCGAGCAGATGCCCTGCTGGATCTCATGCTGGAGCGATTACGGACGGCCGGGCTGGTCAAGGAGCGCGGACGACAGCGCACCGACTCCACTTATGTCCTGTCCACAGCACGGGAGTTGACCCGGCTGGAGCTGGTCACCGAGGCGGTGCGGGCAGCCTTGGAGGAACTGGCCCGCGACGCGACCGAGATGCTGGACGGCCTGGTGACGGCCGAGTGGGGTGAACGATACGGGCGGCCGGTGCGGATGTGCAGCCAGCCCAGTCACCCCGTCGCCCGGCTCACCCAAACCGGCCTGGATGCCCGCGACCTGCTCGGACGCTTCCAGGAGAATCGCCCTGGCCAGGTCCTGGGACCCATGCTGGAAGTACTGCGGCAGATCATGGTGCAGCACTTCGTCGTCGATGCCCGTGGGCAGCTGCGGCCGCGCACCGAGCGGGACGGCCTGGCACCGGCCAGGATCCGGATCGAGTCGCCCTACGAAACCGAGGCCCGGTGGGTCCGCCGGGGCAACACGCGCTGGACCGGATACCTCACCCACGTCACGGAGACCTGCGGCGAGACGAGCATCAACGTGATCACGGACGTGGCCACCGTGGCGTCCGCGGCGGACAGCACTGCCCTGCCCGGCATCCACGCCCGCCTCCGGCACCGCCGGCTACTGCCCGCGCAGCACCTCGTCGACGGCGGTTACACCTCTGTCGCCCTGCTCGACGCTGCCGCCCGCGACCATCGCATTGACCTGGTCGGGCCGCTGAACCGGGGCAATCCCCAAAAGAGCAGACGCGAAAAGGGCTTCGCCCGCGAGGACTTCACCATCGACTTCGACCAACGCCAGGTCACCTGCCCCGCAGGTCAGACCAGCCGGACCTGGCTGGAACCACCGGCCATGGCCCCCTACACGGTCGTCCGCTTCCATGCCCGGCAGTGCGACCCCTGTCCGCAGCGCACTTCGTGTGCGCCCGGTCTCTCCGCACGCACTGTGAACTTCCTCCCCCGCCACCTCCATGAACTCCTGATACGTCATCGCGCTGACCAGCACGACCACGAGTGGCGGCGCCTCTACGCCTCCCGCTCCGGCGTCGAGGGAACAGTGAACGAGTTCGTCAACAACCATCAGATGCGGCGCTGCCGCTACCGCGGCTTGGCCAGGACCCACGTCCAGCATGTCCTGACCGCCATCGCCGTCAACATCGAACGCCTCGCCCAACAGGAACCCGCCACTTCCACCCACCGTCCCAGGCGACCCACAACGTTCCAGCAGTACCTCGAAGCCCGCGGGCTACCCCGGCCCCTCTGGTGGCGCCAAGGCAAGTGACCTTGGAATCTCAAGATTCCCGACAGAGTCGCTCAGTGTGACCGGGGTTCTCGGAGTGGTGTCGTCGGTGTTCGTCAGTGAGGGGGGCGAGCGGTCTTGGGCTTCGGCGCCTTGGTGGGTCGCCTGGTCATGAGCTCTCATGACCAGGCGACTGGCCCGGAAAGGTGCCACCCCCAGCTGGCCGAGGAAGCCGGCGCCGGCCGACTCGACCAGGTAGGGCGGGGTTAGTTGTCGATTGCCTGGTAGAGGGTGGTCCAGAAGTCCTGCATGGCCCGCGCCGAGTCCGGGGTGGACATCCCGGTCTGGGTGAGCAGGATGCCGACGAGCTGGTTGTGCGGGTCGGCGTATGTCGTGGTGCCGGCTCCGCCGTCCCAGCCGAACTGGCCTATGGGCGCGTAGTCGCCTCGGTAGGTGCGCACCGTCATCCCGAAGCCCCAGCCACCGGTCTGCCCCTGGCCGTGTGACAGATGGACGACGCTGCGCGCCCAGGCCTGTAGGGCGGCTGTCTGCTCGGGCGTGAGACGGTTGGTGGTCATCAGCTCGACGGCCGGCCGCGACAGGATCCGCTCGGTGCCGTGCATCCCGTGGTTGAGCAGCATCCGGAAGTAGGCGTGGTAGTCGTCGACGGTGGAGTCGAGTCCGCCGCCGCCGGACTGGAACGCCGGAGGCTTGCTGTGCTGCCCGCCTTCGGCCTGGTCCTCCACGGTGAACTCTCCGGTCTGCGGGTCGGGGGCGTACAGCGGCGGCAGCCGGTCGATCTTGTCGGCGGGCACGTGGAAGCCGGTGTCCTTCATCCCCAGCGGATCGAAGATGCGCATCCGCAGGAACGCCTCGAACGACTGGCCGGTGACCCGGGCCACCAGCACCCCGAGCACGTCGTCGCTGACGTTGTACAGCCACCGCTCGCCGGGCTGGTACATCAGCGGGAGCGTGCCCAGGCGGCGCATCCACTCGTCCGGCTCCACCGCCGGCAGCATCCATCCGTTCTCGCCGTAGACCCTCTGCTCGAAGTACGCGCTCATCATCGGGGAGCTCATCGCCGTCGTGTCCAGCCCGAGCCCGCAGGTGGAGGTGAGCAGGTCCCGTACGGTGATCGGACGCCGCGCCGGCACGGTGTCGTCCAGCGGGCTGTCGGGCCTCTTCAGCACCTGCCGGTCGGCCAGTTCCGGCAGCCACTGATCTATCGGGTCGTCAAGTCGCAGCCGGCACTCGTCCAGCAGGACCATCGTCGCGGCGACCGCGACCGGCTTGGTCGTCGAGGCCATCCGGAAGATGGTGTCCCGGCGCATCGGCGCGCCGCCGTCATGGCGCATCGTCCCGATCGCTTCGACATGGGTCTCCTCGCCCCGGCCGACCAGGGCGACGAGTCCGGGGATCTTCTTGGACTCGACATGCGCTTCCAGTACCTCGCGCAGTCGGCGCAGACCTGCTTCGGGCAAGCCGTTGTTGCCGTTTCCCATCATGAATCTCCTTGCACGCAGTGGTCGGTCCCGACGGCGCCGCGGGCATGCGGCGCGAGGCGGCCGGCCGGGCATGACCCCGCGGCCGCGCTGTGCAGAAAGGCGATGAAAGTGGTGCTCGGCCCCCCTGGGGGCGATGCGCTGAGGCGCGATCAGACCGTCTTGTCGTCTGTTCCGGTCTCGTTACCGGCGGCGCGCTCGATCTCGTCGGTCAGCTGCTTGCGTGCGCGGGCGGGGACGTAGCCGCCCTCGGTGTAGTTCTGGACGAACGCCGCGGTGAACTCCACCGGGTCCTCCCCGACGATCTCGCGGATCGGCGTTCCGTCCGCCACGGCCTGCTCGAACAGGTCGGCGAGGTCTTCGAACATCGACGCGTTGCTGTCTTCGTCGGTCGGCACGAAGTGCATCAGGTACCGCTCGATCGCCTCGAGCGCCGTGCGGTGGTTCTCGGGAAGCTCCTTGACACGCGCCTTGTACGCCCGCCAGCGCTTCTTGGGCCCGATCACCTTCGCGATGAAGCCGCTCTTTTCCACATCGGACATGGCTACTTTCCCCCTTCGCGGAGCTGTTCCAGTCGTTCCGTGAGGAAGCTCCACGTTCTCCAGAACTCTTCGAGGTACTCCCGCCCCTGAGCGTTGAGGGAGTGCACCTTGCGTGGCGGCCCCTTCTCTGAGGGAACCTTCTCCACATCCACGAGGCCGCGCTTCTCCATCCTGAGGAGCAGCGCGTAGATGGTCCCTTCGGCGATGTCGGAGAAACCCTGCTCCCGCAGCCGTGCCGTGATCTCGTAGCCGTAGGCGGGCCGGCCGGACAGGGACGCGAGGATGATGCCCTCCAGTGTGCCCTTGAGCATCTCCGTCTCAAGCTTGGTCACGGAACACCTCCTCCCTGCGCTAGTCAGCGCTATTGAGTACCGGTACACAGTAACGCTGACTACTGGTACTTAGCAAGACAGAATAGTGGAGACGTAAGCCGACACCTCAAGTGCCCAGTTCAGCAGCATCACCGGCGGGACCCTGAGTTGGCCGCACTGCCCGTGGAGATCGACGGGCACCCGTACGTGGGCCGCGTCGCCATCCGTCAACTTCTCTGCCTATCGCCCGCAGCCCGCCACGCCTTCGACGCTCCGAGTTGAGAAACGCGTACTCAGCCGACCACACCCCCCCAGGTCCTCTCAGCGCCCGAGAACCGCTCGGCCACCGCCCGCCGTGCGCTGGCCTGGGCCGTTGGACTTCGCCCTCGCCCTCGCCCTCGCCCTCGTCGTCGCGGCCGCGTACGCGATCGGCCTCTACACCCGTCCACCAGATCACCGACGCCTGGGACGACGCGCCCCAACTGGACGTCTCGACCTGGCGTTGATCACCGGAGATGGCGACGCCATAGACAAGGCGGGCCAGTTCGCGGTGTCCCTGTGGGACCAGGTGGTCTCCGCGCTGATGCGGGGCTTCCTGCTCCTGGCGGCCACGACGTTTCGCCAACCGCTGGGAGTGGCTGACGTTCACCGGCCGCACCCTGGACAAGGCTCTTCTGGGCGTACGCCTGTCCCCGCACGCCCTCGGCCGCGCGGCCGCCCGGGCCGCCGTCACCACCCTCGCGGACGTCGGCTGCTTCTCCTTCGCCCGCTGCCTGCTGATCTCCGGCCACCCCATCTGGCTGGTCATCGCCTGGCTCGGCTCGGTCGTGGTGTTCTGGTTCAACGTCCTGTCGACGTACTCCGGCCGCACGGTGGCCGACCGCCTAGCAGGCGCGACGGTTGTGAACGCGACGTATGTCGAGACCCCGGCCCCGCCGCAGTACGCCGCGCCGGCGCCCGGCCCGTACGCCCCGATGCACCCTCAGCAGGCCCCGGCGGCCCCGCCGTACGCGGCGGCGCCCCCGTAGACCCTGCCCTCCAGTGCCGTCTGTGCGCACTCCGTACGGCCCCCGCGGCGTGACCCCGCCCGGCCTGCCGCCGTGCCCGGGACGCCACCAGCACGTCCACAGACGCCATCGTCGAGCGCGAATCACCCTCGGCGACATCACGGGCGTCCTCTGGTTGCCCGCATACGGGCCCGCTCCGGGCCCGCCCTCCAGGAGCTGCCGGAGATCGGCGCGGGTGCCCCGGTCCGCGACTACGGCCTGAACATGGGCACTGCGATCGGCACCCCGCCGATGGCGGCCGAACTCCGCATCACGGCGGCGGTCTTCGGCCTGTTCTGGCCGACCCGCTGGCCGAGACGACCAGGCGGATCACCGTCCCGATCCAGTACGACCTCCAGTGGGACGACGAGCACGTCCCACGAGAAGAGGAACCTGGCCCTGTTCGACGCGTTCGTCTCGAAGGACAAGACGCTGCACGCGAACGCGGGCCAGCACAAGGAACTGCCCAGGTTCGAGGTGGACAGCGCTGTCCACTTCTTCGTACGCCGCCTCGGCGGGCCGACAGGCCTGACCTGACGGCCCGGCGCGCGGCCATCAGCCGGGCGCCGGCAACCGTACGAGAACCCTCAGCCGTTGCCCAGCGTGCGGCCGAGGAGGGGCAGCAGCCGGTCCCAATGGCGCTGCAACCCGGCGGGATCGAAAGCTGCCGTGTCGGCCATGGTGAAACCGTGCAGGGTGCCGGGGTAGACCTCGACGCCGTAGTCGACACCGGCGGCGTCCAGCGCCTGGTCGAGCTCGGCGATGCCCTCGGCCGTCAGGTCGTGCTCGGCGAGCCCGAAATGGACCTGGGCGGTGAGCTTGGGGGCGAGGCGGTGCGGACTGTCGGGCGCGTCGGTGACCAGGCCGCCGGGGTGGAATCCGGCGACGGCGGCCACCCGCTCGGGGTGCGCCACCGCGGTACGGAGCGCCAGCGCGCCGCCCATGCAGTAGCCGACCGCGCCGACCGGCCCGGCGCTCACCTCGGGCTGGTCGGCGAGGAAGGCGAGGTACGCCTCGGCGTCGCGCAGTGCGAGTGCCGGGGTGAGCGCGTGGACCATGGGCATCAACTGGCCGAAGAGCTCGGCTCGGTTCTCCTGCCCGATGAACTCGGGAACCTCGACCACCGGGGCCGTGCCGTACCGGTAGAAGAGGTTGGGCACGAGCACGTAGTACCCGTGGCCGGCCAGCTCGGACGCCATCTCCTTGAGCACGGGTCGCAGCCCGATGGCGTCCATGTACAACAGCACGCCGGGGTGCTGCTCGCCGTGCTCGGGAAAGGCGGCGAAGGCGTCGGCCCGGCCGTCGGCGGTGGGAATCTGCAGAGTCTTGGTGGGAATGGCAGATCTTCCTTCCTGGGATTACCGCCAGTAGATCACTAGCGGCGACGAAACAGCCAACTACTCTGAGCCAGTTGGCAGTTGGGCAGCGAACTCCCGGTGCTCCCACCCTGCGACGTGGGCATTTCCCCCGGGAGGGAACGACGCACAACCTCACCGCCCACAGGCCCGGCGACGATCGAGACGCCTGTCCGTACGCCGTCGGCAGCCGCCCTCAGGACCGGCCGACCCGCCACACCGGCCCGCCTGAAGCCCATTGAAACCGCAGTAACGCCCCACTGAAACCCACCCCGCGCACTCTCTACGACATCGCGGCGAACAGCCGCAGAATCCGCAGAAGACAGCGAGTCGCAGGAGCACACCATGCAGAAGTTCGCCACCGCCGCCCCGATCACGGCCGTCCTCGACATCTCCGCCGGCCGCATCCATGTCATCGCCGCCGACAAGGTGGACACCACCGTCGAAGTCAAGCCCGCCGACGCCTCCAAGAACCCTGACGTGAAGGCCGCGGAGCAGACCACGGTCGTTTACGTCGACGGCGTCCTGCGCATCGAGACCCCGGTGAAGAACGAGTACTTCGGCGCCTCCGGATCCCTCGACGTGACCGTCCAACTGCCCGCCGGCTCCCGCATCGAGGCGAAGTCGGGCGCCGCCGAGTTCCGCACCGTTGGACGCCTCGGAGACGTCACCTTCGACGGCGCCCACGGCACGGCTCAGCTCGACGAGACTGCGAGCCTGCGCCTCACCGTCCACGCCGGAGACGTCTCGGTCGGCCGCTTGGCCGGGGACAGCGAGATCAGCGTCGCGGCGGGCGACATCCACATCGCCGAGGCTCTGCACGGCACCCTCACGCTGCGCACCGAGTCCGGCAAGATCTCCGTCGGCGCCGCCCACGGAGCCTCCGCGACCCTAGACGCGGGCACCAGCTATGGACGCATTCACAACGCCCTCAACAACATCGAAGGCGCAGCAGCCGCGCTGAACATCCACGCGACCACCTCCTACGGCGACATCACGGCCCGCAGCCTGTGAGGAGGCCCCAGCATGACCAAATCGGCCACCATGCTGGAGCCCATCAGCCCTGCGCCCGCACCAGCATGCGGGTTCGGCGCGGGCAGGACATGGGCCTCGATGTCGGTTGTAGGCCACCGTATTCGCACCCAGCTGGGGGCAGCCGGTGGTTCATGACGCCCGGTCAGGCGATCGTCGCCGACCAGGCGCCGTGCTCGTGGCGGTGGTCGATCCCGGCAACGGCGAGTTCGAGCATGGTCTTGGGGTGCATCTGCTACGAGCTGGCTGCTGTCAAGTCGCGGATGAGCCTGTACCGCACGGTCCTGGCCGAGGGGCAGCGCGAGGACTTTGAGCGCTTCCTCGACAAGGGCTTCCTGATCGGCACTGCTGGCTGCTCGCCGATGTCCTGGCCATCGGCATCCCGTACTCCCTGGTCCTCACCGGCGGCTACGCCGCCTCCCGGCACTGCACCAACGCCGATCTGGAGCGCTTCGGGCGGCGGCCGCGCGCGCAGGATTCAGCCTGCCCGACCTCCGCGACCGCCTTGCGGGCGCCGAGTGGCGGGACGAGGCGGGCTACGCCAGCTATGGCTTGAACGCGCCCCGCATCGAGGATCTGCGCAGCTGGGCCATGCCTGGCGACGACCCGGACACCCGGCTGTGCGCCGAACAGGACCCCGACCACGCCCCGTGCCGCACCGGCATCGTGGGCCGGGCAGCCTGAGTTGGAGCTGTTCGTCATCAGCCTTGTCAGCCTTTGGACGATCGATTCCAAGCGGTTCAAAGGCGTCCAGTGGTCGTAGGCGGTCAGCGTGCGCATGAACGGCCGGCCGCGCATGAGCCTGGCTCCACTTATCGGAGCCCCTTGGAATCGATCATCCGGGGAACCGTGAGGCGCGCTACCGGCGGACCGCCGAGATCAGTCCGCCGGGCCGCTCCTCGTGTTGCGGCGGGGTGTTGATCGGGCGGCCGTAGGCGGCCGCGCGGTCGCGCAGGGTGTGGCTGTCGGCTTCCCAGCCGTGCCCGGACAGCCAGTCCACCGGGTCGTCGGGCATCTCCGAGACCCACATGGACGCCGCCGATCCCGGCGCGGCGTCCGCGCCGAAGCGTTCGATCACGCCGCGCGAGCCCAACGTCAGGCCCATCCGACTGCCTGGCGCCGATTGCGCGCTGATCCGGGCCAGCAGCAGCTCCACCGCGTCCTCGGGCAGATAGATCAGCAGTCCTTCGGCGATCCACACGGTCGGCGCCGCCGGGTCGTGACCCGCGGCGGCCAGCGCGGCCGGCCAGTCCTCACGCAGATCCACCGCGACGGTGATCCGCTCGCAGCGTGCGACGGCCCGCTCCTGGCGCAGCACCGAAGCCTTGAAGTCCAGTGGCTCGGCGGTGTCGACCTCGAACAGCCGGGTGCCCTTGGGCCAGTCCATCCGGAAGGCCCGGCTGTCCATGCCGGCGCCGAGCAGCACGACCTGCCGGATCCCGGACGCGACGGCCTGCCGCAACAGGTCGTCGAGGAACTTCGTCCTGATGACGATGGAGAACGACACGGCCAGCCGGCGGCGTCGCGCAGCCTCGTCGTCGGGCGGCGGCGAGGCGGGCCACAGGCCGCCGGCGGTGGCGAAGGCCTGTGCCAGTGGGTCGCGGAACAGCGCGTTCGCCCGCTCGCTCTCCAGCGCCCGCACCCTGGCCACCCCCACCGCCGTGGCCCACACTCCCGACGGCTGCACCCGCTCCTGCTCATCAGTCACCGCGCCAGCCTAGGTGACCGCTCCCGAGGGGGTGCGAGGACCCCGCGCCGGTTCACTGCGCCCGCGGCACGGGGCGGCCGGTGCTACTTCTTCGCCGTGCCAGGGTGCTTGCCGATGGACTCCTGGTAGGCGTCCGCATGGGTGGGGGAGTCCTTGACCAGGTCGTCGCAGAACGCGGCGACGTCGTGGCCGATGAGTTCCAGGACCCCCTTGCCGGCGGCGGCGCCCTCCTCGAAGAAGTCGACGATGCCGGGGAGCAGGGGGCCGTCAGGCAGGTCGACCGGCCCGACCTTGAACAGGTACCTCTGCATCTCCTTGTAGACGATCCGGTAGTCCGGCGGGAGCGCCTTGACCCGGGCCGTGTGCGCCCGCCACTGCTTCTTGCCCTCGATGATGTCCTGGATGCTCATGTCAGCCTCCCAGCCGGCCCAGTTTCCTTGCGACGTTCCTGTTCAACTGCTGGCGCCACCGGTCGCGATAGGTCCGGGCCCCTTCGCCGCCGGCCAGCGCCGTGCAGAAGCCTCGGATGTCGTCGCCGAGCACCTCGTGGGCGCTCTGCCCGTCCGCCGCCGCTTCTTCGAGCAGCCCCAGGGCGGCGTCGACGATCGGCGTCAGGTTGCGGCCGCTGAAGTCCCCATGGGGAAGGAGGTGGCCCTTGATCTGTTCCCACGCCGCCCGGTGGTCGTCGGGCAGGGCCTCGGCCCGGGCTTCGAACGCCTTCCATTCCCTGGTGAGATCGCTGCCCGTGATGGTCTCCCAGAAGTTCATCTCCCGCCCTCCTTGAGCCTGTCGATGCGTGATGAGACGTACTGCCATTTCGCCCAGAACTTCGCGAGTTCCTCGCGTCCGGCGCCGTTGAGCGCGTAGAACTTGCGCGGCGGACCGACCCCGGACGGTCGTCTCGTCACCTGGACGAGCCCGTTCCTCTCCAGACGCAGCAGGATGGTGTACACCGTCCCCTCGATGACGTCGGTGAAGCCGAGCTCGTTCAGCTGACGGGTGATCGCGTAGCCGTAGGTCTCCTCCCTGCCGATGATTTCGAGCACGCACCCTTCGAGCGTGCCCTTCAGCATCTCCGTCAGGTCGTCCATCGTGATCCCTCCTCAACCCCTCGGTACTGCGTGCTACCGAGTACCGCAGCTATACGGTACCACCGAGTAGTGGAGGGGGGTAGTGCTTCCGGCGGCCGCGAGCCCGGGGCTGAGTGATCCTGACCGACCCGCACAAGCGGCTGACCTTTCGTCAAAAAAGCTACCGCCAGTGCGGTTTGTCACAGCGAAACAGATCGGACAGCAGGATTCCGGATTTTGGCATCGCATGGACCGGATTTGAAGTTCGATCCGAAATATTGAACATCCGATGGGGAGGAATTCGCCGACGGGATGCCAGACGGGCAAAACACCGGGCGGTATTCATCATTCCTCCGCAAGCTGCACCCGACCTCCTTTTATGCAGGGAGGCTTGCCTTGTGCTGCACGGTCCCCACAGGGTGTTGGTGGTGTCCGATGCAGACGGGGGAGAAATGGTTTCGGTACCCACGGGGGCTTCGCGCTGCCCGATTGTCATCGATGCGTCCGGCCAGGATATTCATGCGGAGATCGCCCGGATACGGGAACAGGGTCCGGTGGCCGAGGTCGAACTGCCCGGCGGGGTGAAGGCCTGGTCCGTCACCTCGTACGAGGAGATCCGTAAGCTGCTTGTCGATCCGCGGGTTTCCAAGGACGCCTATCAGCACTGGAATGCGTGGCGGTCCGGCGAGGTGGGGCCCGAGTGGCCGCTCGCGATCTGGGTGTCGGTGCAGAACATGGTCACCGCCTACGGCGAGGAGCACACCCGGCTGCGCAAGCCGGTGGCAACTGCCTTCACCGCGCGGGGAGTTACGGCTCTGCGGCCCCGGGTGGCGGAGCTCACCGAGGGCCTGCTCGACGAGCTGGCGGCGCTTCCCGCAGGCGAGGCGGTCGACCTGCGCGAACGGTTCGCCCACCCCTTGCCGATGGCGGTCATGAGTGAACTCTTCGGAATCCCCGGGCACTGCCACGGGGCGCTGCACCGCATCATCAAGACGTTCTTCTCCACCGCCATCACACAAGAAGAAGCGCAGGACAATGTGCGGTTGCTCTATGCGACGATGGCCGATCTCGTGGCAGAGAAACGCCTCGCACCGGGCGAGGATCTGACCAGCCTGCTGATCGCGGTGCGCACCGACGACGGGGCCGCGCTCAGCGAGAAGGAACTGATCGACAATCTCATTCTCCTGTACACCGCGGGATATGAGACCACGGTCAATCTGATCGACAATGCGGTGGCCGCGCTGCTTTCGCGTCCCGGTGAGCTCGACCGGCTGCGAAAGGGCGAGGCGCGGTGGGCCGACGCCGTGGAGGAGGCGCTGCGGCTCGATGCGCCCGGAGCCCATTCCGTGCTGCGGTACGCGGTCGAGGACATCACGGTGGGCGACACGCTGATCAGGAAGGGGGACGCGATCATGGTGTCCTATGCCGCGGCCGGCCGGGACCCCCAGTGGCACGGGCCCGAGGCCCACCGCTTCGACGTCACCCGGCCCACCCGGCGCGACCACCTCTCCTTCGGGCACGGCACCCACTACTGCCTGGGCGCCCAACTGGCCCGCATGGAGGCCGAGATCGGGCTCTCCCGCCTCTTCGCACGCTTCCCCGGCCTGACCCTGGCCGTCGCGCCGGACGAGCTCAGGCCCCAGTCGTCTTTCATCTCCAACGGGCATCAGGAGCTGCCCGTACACCTCGCGCCAGTGGCCTGCCCTCCAGGTCCAGGAGGTACTGCTTCGCCCGCAGTCCGCCCGCGTAGCCGGTGAGCCGTCCCGTGGAGCCGACGATGCGGTGGCACGGCAGGATTACGCACAGCGGGTTCGCCGCGAGCGCGGTGCCCACGGCCCGGGCCGCCGTGGGCCGCCCCATGGCGGCCGCCAGCTCGCCGTAGGTCGCGGTCCGCCCGTACGGGACGAGGCCGCCCAGGGCGGTGACGGCCTCCCGCGTGAAGAGGGGCGCCAGGCGCAGGTCGAGAAGGAGCGAGAACTCCCGTGACCGGCCGCCCAGATACGCCTCCAGCTGGGCCCCGACCTCCTCCAGGGCCTCGGTGGTGACCGCGCTGTGCAGGATCTGCCCGCACCATTCGGGCGCGGCGCGGGCCATGCGGCGCCGCACCGCGACCGGCGGGGCGAACCCGCAGTAGACCAGCGTGCGGCCGGCCACGGCGAGCGTCAGCGGCCCGACGGCGCTCGGCCGGACCGAGATGTGGACCAGGGCGGGCGCGCCGGGCCGCCGGGCACGGATTCTCACCTCACGCCTCCTGGCGGGCGGCCGCGACGGGGGTACAGCCCGGGCAGGGCGCGAAGCCGGCGCCGCGCGCCTGCCCGGCGCCGCTGAAGAACACCTGGTGCTCGGGGCGGCCCTCGCCGCGCGGGCACGTCGGATGGCAGTAGGTGCGGGTGGCCGTGCTGCCCACGAAGCGCACTCCGCGCCGGGTGAGTCCGTCGAGCCGCGGCAGGTCCATCCCCTCGGCGGCGCGCAGGATGTCGCCGGTGTGGCAGGGGTAGGCGGCGTCGCAGGGCGTCCCGCAGTCGTGGGTCGCGCGGTGGCACGGGACGAGGACGGGAAGGGGGTTGCGCGCCAGCGCCCCCAGCACCGTGGCGCGCGCCCCGCCCGCCGGCAGCCGCGCCGTGCGGGCGATCCAACTCACCGGCCGCAGCTGCCCGTTGGGGATGGCGCGCACGGCCTCCAGGACGGCCCGCTCGTGCGGGTCGAGCCCGGACAGGTCGACCCGCAGGTCTCGCACCGTCCCGGTCCGCAGCAGCGTGTGCAGCCCGGCGGGGGAGAGCGACGTGCGGATCGCGGAGCGCCCGGTGCGCGCGCGGTGCGTCGCCTCGAACACCTCGGCCGTGACTCTGTGGGTGTGCAGGGCGGTGCCCGTCACCGCCCCCCGGCCGAACGCCACGAACAGGCCGCCCGCGGCGGCCTGTTCGCGTACGTAGCTGTCGTAGCCGGCGCTGGGGACGCCGGCCCGCTCCAGGGCCTGGGCGGCGAAGTCGGTCCGCACGGCCGCGCCGAGGAGCGGCAGCGCGCGGACCGGCTCGGGGAAGGCCGGGAGCCAGTCGCGCGGGCCGTCCGCGGCGGCGGCCAGGCGCCGGCGGAGCTCGCTCAGGCCGCGGGACACCTGCGCCTTGACGCTGCCCGCCGGACAGCCCTGGACGTGGGCCGCCTCCGCGTAACTCAGCTGTACGACGTGCCGGAGCACCACCGCCGTACGGATCTTCTCCGGCAGCCCGGCCAGCGCCGCGCACAGCTGCCCCTCGGCGTCCTGACCGACCTCCCCGGCCACGGCGGACGGGGAGGCCAGCGCGTGCCACCGTTTCAGGGCGAGCGTCATCAGCCAGGGCCGCGGGAGCGGGCCGGGCTGATTTCCCGCACAATGCGTGCGCAGCGTCGCACGGGCCTCAAGGAATACGTCTCGCCCGGCGGTGTCGGCGACCCGCGCAGAACCGGAGATTCGGTGCAGGAAAACATGCACCGCATCCGTGTGGACCCTGACCAATTCGATGAATTCGTCGTCGGGATCCGCAATCGCCGTACGGTTCGGCCCTTGCGTGATTTCCTGCTCCGTGCGGGCCGCCGGCCCCTGCGCGTTCATCGCGGGGTGCGGCAGCAGCGGCGGCGGGCGGTTGCCCGGGGCAGGCAACCGCGGTGTCCGGCGGGGCGCGATGCCCTGGTCGTACGGGTGGTGGCCGGGCCTGGGCGGCAGGGTGTCGCCGCGCGGGGTGCCTCATGAATGGCCGCGCAGTTCCGGGACCACAGGACGATTTCTCCCTTGTCCACCGGGCTCTCCCTCCCTCGTTTTTCTCTTGTAGAACACTCGGCCTTGCTGAACTCGGCTTGCAGAACTCGGCCTTGTCGAGCGCGGTCCTGCCGCACGCGGCGACAATGGCGGCTGGGTGCGACCGTATGAGGGGGGAGATATGGATGTCAACGGAAACCCGTGCTTCCGAAAAAACAAAACGATGAGTCGAATTGGTACGCACCGGTACGGAAAAAGAAAGGGGGTTAATGGTCTCAGGGGCCGGCCGGTGCAGCGGCCGGCCCCTGAGGACTGGGAAAGCGATCGGTTGCGGTGGCGCCCGGCTACGGCACCGGCGACTCGATCATCGACTCCATCAGCCGGTTCAGCTGGTCGCGCGTCGCCGCGTCCACCGGAGCCGGAGCCGGGGCCGGGGCGGAGGGGAACGCGCCGGGCTGGCGCAGGTCGAAGATGAGGTCGTCGACCAGCTCGCGGGTGAGGTGCCGCATGGCATAGAGATGGACGTACGTCCGGGGCGCCCCGTCGACCTGGACCGTCTCGCAGGCCAGCGAGTAGCGTCGCACGATGTCCGCGCGGGGCTGGCGGAAGCGCACGGTCAGCGCCTGCGGGCTGCGGGCCACCCACAACGGCCGGCCGAGCTGGTCCTGCAGGGTGAGCAGCCGGTCGTGCGCGTACCCGGCGAGGCGGTCGCAGTCCGCGGCGAGGCGGGCCTGGTCGTCGTAGGAGTGCCGGGCCAGGTAGTCCCACATCAGGAGCGCCGAGAACCCGTTGCGGGAGCCCGCGAACGTGGTGTCGGCGGCCCCGATGTACTCCGAGGACTTGGGCGGCGTCATCTGCAGACCGGTGCGGGTCATGAACACCCCGCAGGCCCACGGCGTCCCCATCCACTTGTGGCCGCTCATCGTCAGCGAGTGCACGTCGGCGAGCCGGAAGTCGAACACCGGCGGGGCCTCGTCGACCATGCCGGCGTCGCGGGCCATCTCTAGGTAGGGGGCGTAACCGGCGCCCAGCGCCCCGTCGATGTGCAGCCAGTAGCCCGACCGCTCGTCGTAGTCGCTCTCGTTGCCGCGTTCGCGGTAGACCCGCCGGTTGTCCAGGCCGTACTCGGTGCAGATGTCGCGGACGGTGCGGGCCACGGCCTCGACGTCGTCGTAGGCGCCCTTGAACGTGGAGCCGTAGTTCAGGCTGACCAGGATCGGATAGCCCTTGCTCGCGAAGAACCGCACCAGGACGGCGAGTTGGCCGATGTCGATGGCGCCGTCCGAGGTGGAGGGCACCTCCGCCGGCCAGGGCGCGCCGGGGTCGAGCGGGTTGTCGTCGGGGTAGCGGGCGGTGCCGATGGTGTGGAAGGTGTCGATGGCCAGGGCGCGCACCGCCTTGGTCAGCGAGTAGTGGGTGTCCTCGGAGAAGAACGCGACGGGGTGGAAGGCGTGCGGGCTCTGCCCCTCGCAGCGCGGGGCCTGCTCGTACGTCAGGGTGCCCGAGCCGGGGGCCTGCTGGCGCCGCACCTTGCCCGACAGGTAGTCCCGGGCGTTCCACAGGCCGTAGAGGTTGCCCTCGCTGGAGCCCATGGTCAGCAGGTAGCCCCAGTACGAGTCGGGGTCCTCGGCGTTGTGCGGCCACTTCGCGTTCCACAGCGAGGCGAAGTAGTCGAGGACCGCGCGCTCCAGGACCTTGGAGTTGAGGGTGTACGAGCTCGACTGGTAGGGGTCGCCGACGTTGTTGAGGTGCCGGTTGAGGTAGTGGGCGAGCCGTTCCTGGTAGTCCAGGTCGCTGGTGACCTGGTAGCCGGCGAAGTGGTGGGTCTGGGTGTCGATGTGGGCCCGGAAGAGGGCCTCGGCTTCGGCGTACTGCTCGGGGTCCAGGCCCCCGGGCGGCAGTTGCACCTTGGCGTAGGGCACCTCGGGCACCGTGATGTAGGCCGCGCGGGGGTCGCCCGAGGGCGGGGAGACGTTCGGCAGTCCACCCACGACCCGCAGGCCGCTGAAGGTCTTCTGCCACGGAGTGTCTTCGGGACCGAAGGGTATGTCCACGTGCTCTTCGGCGTCGTGTGCCATCAGGGCTGGTCCTTTCGCTGCGCGGCTTCCCGGTGCGCCGACCAGATCACCGAGCTGTTGAGGAGAGACTGGAGGGATCCACGGCGGGGGCCGCGGCCGGCGGCTCGGGCGCCCTGCGCGGTGCCGACTGTGCCGCCTTGGCGCTCACGCCGCCCAGGCGCACGTACCGGCGGGGCCGGGCCGAGCGCAGCCACCAGGCGAACGCGACACCGGCGCCGGTCACCGCGAACAGCAGCCAGGGCAGCGCGGTGACCACCGGGTTGGTGGTGCCGGTCAGCACGTCGAAGTTCGACGTGACCAGGACGGCCGCGACGATCAGTCCCAGCGCGCCGAGGGCGGGCGCCACCGTGGTCTGCCAGCGCGCTTCGCGGCGGCGCCGGAAGTAGCCCACCACCGCCACCGAGGCGAGGGCCTGCAGCAGGATGATGCCGAGCGTTCCCAGGCCCAGCATGCTGGTCGACATGTTCACGTACGGGTCCAGGCCGGCCGCCGCGAACGCGGCCACCACCACGGCGCTGAACACGGTCTGCACCGCGCTGCTGCGGTGCACCGAACCGTGCCTGGGGTGCACCTTGTGGAGCCAGCCCGGCAGCAGCCGGTCACGGCCGAGCGCGTACATGTACCGGTTGGCGGCGTTGTGCAGGGCCAGCCACGCGGCGAACAGGCTGGTGCACAGCAGCACTTGCATGGTGACGGTGGCGACGTGCCCCAGGTAGCTGTCGCTGAGCAGGAAGAACAGGTCGCCGAGGTGGCCCGCGGCCTGGTCGCGCACCTTGCCCGGACCGATCGCGCCGACCGCGACCCAGCTGGTCAGGGCGTAGAAGGAGGCGACCACCAGGACGGCGATCACGGTGGCCCGCGGCACGCTCTTGTGCGGGGCCTTGGCCTCCTCGCCGTACAGCGCCGCCGACTCGAAGCCGAGGAACGAGGCGAACCCGAACATCACGGAGACGCCGAGGCCGGGCGCGAAGACGTGGTGGGGGGCGAACGACGTCAACGGGACGGCGCCCGTGCCGTGGTGGAAGAAGATGGCGACGTCGAGCGCGAACAGGATCGCGATCTCGCACACCATGCACACCGACAGCAGCCGGGCGCTGAGCTCCGCCTCGCGGTAGCCGAGCACACCGATCACCAGCATGCCGACGAACGCCCACAGCTCCCAGGGCAGGTGCAGGCCGTGGGTGGCGGCCACGCTCTGCGCGAAGTAGGCGAACGCGCCGAGCACGCCGACGGTCGCCGCGTTGTAGGCGAGCACCGCGAGGAGCCCGGACCCGGCCGCCACCGGGCGGCCCAGGCCGTGCGCGATGTGCGTGTAGAAGCCGCCCATGTTGCTGATCCGCCGGGCGATCGCCGCGTACCCCGCGGAGAAGCACAGCAGGGTGAGGCCGGCGAAGACGAACATGGCCGGGACACCCGCACCGGTGCCGATGGCGAAGGACAGGGGGACGGTGAACACCATCGCGGCCAGCGGGGCGGCAGCGGCGATGATGATGAACACGATCTTCGGGGTGGTGAGCGTGCGCTGGAAGCTCTCGCCCTGTGCGCGCGCTGGTGTGCCGGCCATGGGGTCTCCTGCGGGAGGACAGCGGGGGTGCCCCGGCCGCGGTGTGGGGGAGCCGCGGCCGGGACAGGTGTGGGGGGGGAAGGGGGTGCGGGTCAGGTCAGCCGGAGGATGTCGACGGCCTCGGGCAGGCCCATGTACGCCAGGCGCGCCGCGGCCATCTTGTCGGTCCAGGCCTCGGCCATCGCGTAGCGCTCCTCGGGCCCGGTCTCCAACAGGCGCTTGCCGGGCCACACTTCGTAGTCGGCCAGCAGGCCGGCGTGCTGGTGCATGCCCTCCTGGAAGAGGTGCTCGCGGACCATGATGTATTTCCTGTCCGGGATCTCGTCCCACAGCTTGCGGCCGCGCCGGACGATGTCCATCAGCCGTGCGTGGTACTCGGGGTGGGCCCGCAGGTGCTCGCGCACGATGGAGCTGCCCACCGTCAGATGGCGGATCTCGTCGATCGCGGCGCCGCGGGCGATCGCGCTGGCCGCCGGGTCGAGCAGGTTCCACTTGCGTTCGCTCAGTTCGGCGGCGGGCGCGAGGACGCCCTCGATGATGATGGTGAAGACGGCGACCGCGCCGATGAAGTCGCCCTCGTCGCGCAGCGCGCGGACCGCGAAGTCGAGGATCGGGTCCAGGACCTCCTCGCGGTAGCCGGCCGAGAGCCCGGCGATGGTGGTGTGCAGGTCCTCGGCCGGTACGCCCATCTCGACGAGGTGGTTGCGGAACACCATCGAGTGGCGGGCCTCGTCCATCAGCTGGGTGGCGAAGAAGTCCATCTCGGCGACGTTGGTGGCGCCCACCACGTAGTGGGCCAGCGCCCGGGTGCCCTGCTCCTCGGCGACCGAGCGGCAGCCCAGCTCCAGCATCTGGGCGTCCCGCAGCGGGCCGTCCACGCGCATGTGCTCGGGGGTGGGCTCGTCCGCGGTGTGCCCGGTCTCGGTGCGTCCCTTCAGCGTGCCCTGCGCCACACCGCGGAACCAGTACGCGAGGTCGCACTGCTGCGCGGTGAGGTCCAGGTTCATGGCGCCGTCGAGCAGCCCGGGAGCCTGCTCCCAGTCGGTCTCGGGCGGTATGGACATGGTCATGGGGCTCGCTTCCTTTGCGTGGGTCTGCATCATTCGAGAGTGGTCGTGGCGTCCGCGCGCCAGCCCTGCCTGCGGCGCACCCCGTGGAACTCGACGTCGTGGAGCTCACCGCTGAAGTTGATGAGCGGCCGGCCCGCCCCGGCCCCGGCCCGGTCGATCTCCGCCACCAGGAGGTCGTCGCTGGACCCCAGCGGCAGCTGGTCGCTGAGGCGGCAGACGAAGTGGGCGAGTGCGTCCCGCAGCAGCGGGATGCCGGTGTCCTCGTCCGTACGGGACCGGATCAGGTCGAACTGCCCAGCCCCCGGCGGGCGTTGGGGATTGGCGAACCAGTCGGCGAGCAGGGCCTGGCGCGAGGAGAGCACGTTGACGGCGAACCAGCCGCTCTGCCGGATGAGCCGGGTCATCAGCGATCCGCTGCGCAGGCTGACGCCGAGCCGCAGCGGCCGCTGGGACAGCACGCTGGCCGTCGACACGGTGGCGCCGTGGACCAGGTCCTGGTGCGCGGCGGTGAGCACGGCGACGCCGGTGGGCAGCAGCCGGGACACCCCGCGCAGCAGCTGCGCGGCCTCGTCCTCGGGCAGGGGCGGAGCCGGGGTGGGCAGCAGGGACTTCGGGCTCATCGCACCGGCTCCGCGGCCGCAGCCGACGGTTCCCGCACGCCCACGGCCGGCGATCCGGTCGCGCCCGTGCCGAACAACTGCTGGGAGAGCCGGGCGAACCGCTCGTCGGGTACGGGCTCGAAGGGCAGCGCGAACGGCTTCATGAAGTTGCCGAACACACCCCGGTCCGCGCACAGGTGGATGGGGATCACGAGGAGCGCCCACTCCGGGCCGCTCACCCACATCCACAGTCCGACGACCGCGGCCTGGGTGATCAGGCTGTGCATGGTGTTGTAGGCGACGTAGAAGCCCTTGGGTATCCGTTTCGTGGGGCTGCGCCGGTAGGCGATGGCGCCGGGGATGTAGCCGATGAGGTCGATGTAGACGAACAGCAGGACGGCCGGGAGCCAGCGCACCTCGCCGATGTGGGCGGCGAACAGCACCAGCGAGACGCCCAGGCCGACCAGGTATTCGCCGCGGTGCAGCCGCGTGGTGGTCGGGGACTCGAACGCGTTGACTTGATCCATCTGAGCTCCATTGAGGGGAGTGCCGGGGTCAGATCTGGAGCGGGCCGCCGTTGAAGTACTCCACGAGGTGCGGCGAGGAACTGGTGCGCCCGGGCGGGTGGAAGGCGAGCGGGTGCAGGGCCGAGGACAGGTAGGCGACCTCGGGGGACTTGATGAAGGCGATGCCGCCGAGGAGCTCGACGGCCTGTTCGGAGACGGCGGCCAGGGACTTCTGGATCGCGAAGCGGGCGGTCAGGGCGGCCGCGACGGACTCCTCGCCGTCCACACCGTCGCGCAGCGCCCGGGCGCAGCCCTCGGTCAGGCCGACGGCCGACTCCAGCTGGATCCCGAGCGCCGCCCGGTCGGTGACGGTGCCGCGCTCGCGCCGCATGACCAGGTCGGTGAGCGCGCTCGCCGCCCCCACATAGGCGGAGGTGATGAGCAGTTCGAACCAGACGAAGGTGGCTTGCTGCAGGTCGTCGAGCCGGCTGGGGTCGTCGGGGGTGCCGCGGATGACGAGGTGCTCGGGCACGTGCACGTCGTGCAGGCGGACCTCCTCGCTCTGCGCGGCCGCAAGGACCGGGCTGTCCCAGAACGGGTGGACGGAAATGCCCTCGGAGTCGGCGGGAATCAGCAGCACCGCCAGCGACGGCTGGCCGCCGTCGGCGTCGGGCAGGGTGACGCTGGCCGTCAGCAGGTCCATGGAACGCGAGAGGCTGCACGGCTTCTTCGCGCCGTTGAGGACGAACCCGTCCTCGACGGCCACGGCCGTCACCGACGGGCTCAGGATGTCCTGCTGGGTACGGCCCTCCGCCCAGCCCGAGGCGAGCAGCATGCCGTCCGGGGCCACCCGCGAAAGGAGCGCCTTCTGCTCCTCGGTCGGCGGCACCACCCGGTCGGCGAGCGCGAACAGCATCGCCACCGTGAAGTTGTGCATGGTGGCGGCGGCCGCCAGCGACGGCGAGTACGAGCCCAGCGCCCGCGTGACCCGCACGGCGTCCAGCGCGTCCGCGCCGACGCCCCCGTACTCCCGGGGCACCAGCAGGCCCGCGCCCCCGTACTCCTTGAAGATCTCCAGCACCGGGCTGCCGGCCGCTTCCCGCTCCGGCATCTCCACCGCGTCCAGAGCCTTCAGGAGCCCCGGATGGTGACGTTCACAGGTGTCGCGTGCAATGTCGAGAGAACGCATCTGGGGGTTGCCTCCACCTGGTTTACGGATCAGGATGCCGAGATCAGGGAATTCGGGGGCGGCGGGACAGTCATTCCGCGCCGCACATTCCTCTTGAATGTCAGCTCTCTTACCGTCACACGGCACTCTGACCGGCCTCTGACATCAATCTGACGCGCTGAAACAGGTGCCGAACAACGATTTCTGACGTGCCGTTGACATTGCACTGACATATGGCCAACAGCGGCTCCGTCGCCATTGCATGCGGCAACGGGCCGCCCCATCATGAGGCGTGGCACCGCCGATTCCACAGTGCGGAGACAGGGCGGCCTGCGATCGGACGACAAGGAGAACACGGTGACACAGAGCACACTTGAAGAAGTGTCGAACGCCTCGGCCGACTATGCGCTGGAGGCAATTCAGAAATACTCGCAGGCGGAGAACCCGAGTTCCTTCCTGGCCGTCAACCAGGGAAACTCGTATTTCACGATGCCGGGCCGCCCCGGCATCGTGATCTACCGTCCGGCGGGGGAGTACCTCGTCCAGTTCGGCGGCCCGTTCGCCCCCGAGGAGTCCTACACCGACCTCATGGAGGCCTTCGCCGAGTTCACCGCCGCCCAGGGCCGCAAGCTCGCCGCGATCCAGCTCCAGCTGCATGACGCCCGCATCCACGCCCGGCACGGCTACACCGTGAACCAGGTCGGCGCCTCCTACGCCGTCGACCTGAGCACCTTCACCGTGGCCGGCACCCGCTACATGCAGCTGCGCAACAAGATCTCCCGCGCGCTGCGGGCCGGTCTCACCATCGTGGAGGCCGACTACGAGCAGTGGCAGGACGGCGTCACCGCCATCGACAGGCGGTGGCTTCCGCTGAAGGGCGAGGGCGCCCGGCCGCTGGAGTACCTGGTGGGCCAGACCGGCGGCGCCATGCAGAAGCACCGCCGCCTGTTCGTCGGCCACATCGACGGCGAGCCCATCGGATACGTCTCCTACTCGCCCGTGTACGGCACGAACCCGGGCTGGATGCACGACCTGAGCCGACGCATCCCCGAGAGCCCGGCCGGCGTCATGGAAGCGATCAACAAGGCCGCGATCGACACGTTCAGCGCCGAAGGCGTGCCGTGGCTGCACTTCGGCTTCACCCCGTTCACCAGCCTTACCGAGGACCGTGAAGTGACCGGCCACAGCCTGGGATTCAAATGGCTGATGCATTACCTGTGGGACAACCAGGTCGTCTACCCCGCATCGTCCCAGCTCGCCTACAAGGACAAGTGGAACCCGACCCTGGTGACCACCGAATACGCGGCGTTCCCCGAGCGGGCGAGCGCCGAGGGATTCGTGAACATCTGGCGCGCCGCCAACGCCATGTGAACCGCCCCGAAAACCACGGAAATCGGCCCGGCCCCAAAGGAGGAAATCCAGTGAACCCGAGTACCGAAAGCGCTGCGATCGAGCAGGTGCAGGAGCAGCTGACCTCGTCCTTCATCGCCCTGTGCGGCGACCCGGACGACACGGCGGCCGCCGCCCGCGCGGACGGCGCGCTGCACACCCTGGACGTGCTCCTGGCCACCGACGCCCCGTGACCTCTGCGCGCATCAGCACCCGTCGCCCCCGTACGCACAGAGCAGACAGAGAAGACAGCTGATGATCGAGCAGGTCACGGAACGTCCGCCCGCGCAGCACGACGTGGAGACCGCCGGCCCGGCCCCGCGGCCCCGGCCGCCCGAGCACGTCACGGGCGCGAAGTCCCTCATCCGTTCTCTTGAGGAAGTCGGGGCGGAGGTGGTGTTCGGGATTCCGGGGGGTGCCATCCTCCCGGCGTACGACCCGATGATGGATTCCACCCGGGTCCGTCACGTCCTGGTCCGCCACGAGCAGGGCGCGGGCCACGCGGCGACCGGGTACGCCCAGGCCACCGGGAAGGTCGGCGTGTGCATGGCGACGTCCGGGCCGGGCGCCACCAACCTGGTCACCCCGATCGCCGACGCGCACATGGACTCGGTGCCGCTGGTCGCGATCACCGGGCAGGTGTCGTCGAAGGCGATCGGCACGGACGCCTTCCAGGAGGCGGACATCGTCGGCATCACCATGCCGATCACCAAGCACAACTTCCTGGTGACGAAGGCCGAGGACATCCCGCGCACGATCGCGGAGGCGTTCCACATCGCCTCGACCGGCCGTCCGGGCCCGGTCCTGGTGGACATCGCCAAGGACGCGCTGCAGGCACAGACCACGTTCACGTGGCCGCCGGTACTCGCGCTGCCCGGCTATCGTCCGGTGCCCCGGTCCCGGCCGAAGCAGATCCAGGCCGCCGTCAACCTGATCGTCCGCTCCAATCGCCCGGTGCTCTACGTCGGCGGCGGTGTGCTCAAGGCGGGTGCCAGCGCGGAGTTGAAGGTCCTGGCCGAACTGACCGGCGCCCCGGTCGTCACGACGCTGATGGCGCTCGGCGCCTTCCCCGACTCCCACCCCCAGCACCTGGGCATGCCCGGCATGCACGGCACGGTCGCCGCCGTCACCGCGCTGCAGAAGTCGGACCTGCTCATCGCGCTCGGCACCC
Organism: Streptomyces sp. NBC_00212; assembly: GCF_045206365.1. Taxonomy (NCBI): domain Bacteria; kingdom Bacillati; phylum Actinomycetota; class Actinomycetes; order Kitasatosporales; family Streptomycetaceae; genus Streptomyces; species Streptomyces sp. NBC_00212. The sequence goes on along the minus strand of NZ_CP108116.1, from coordinate 208,339 downwards.
GCTTCGACGACCGCGTCACCGGCAAGCTGGACAGCTTCGCGCCGCACGCCAAAGTGATCCACGCGGACATCGACCCGGCCGAGATCGGCAAGATCCGTCGCGCCGACGTCCCGATCGTGGGCGACGCCCGCGAGGTCATCGCCGACCTGATCCAGGCGGTGCAGGCCGAGTACGGCTCGGGGCGGGCAGGCGACTACACGGCCTGGTGGAAGGACCTCAACCGCTGGCGCGAGACCTACCCCCTTGGCTATGACGAGCCGAACGACGGCACGCTGTCCCCGCAGCGCGTGATCCAGCGCATCGGCGAGCTGGCGGACGCGGACACCATCTACGCCGCTGGTGTCGGCCAGCACCAGATGTGGGCCGCGCACTTCGTGAACTACGAACTGCCCGCGACGTGGCTGAACTCGGGCGGTGCCGGAACGATGGGCTACGCGGTCCCGGCCGCGATGGGTGCCAAGGCCGGTCAGCCGGACCGCATGGTCTGGGCGATCGACGGTGACGGCTGTTTCCAGATGACCAATCAGGAACTGACCACCTGCGCGCTGAACAACATCCCGATCAAGGTCGCCATCATCAACAACGGCGCCCTCGGCATGGTCCGCCAGTGGCAGACCCTGTTCTACAACCAGCGCTACTCCAACACGGCCCTGCACTCCGGCCCCGCCGCGGCCGGCCCCCACACCCCCGGCACCCGCGTCCCGGACTTCGTCAAGCTGTCCGAGGCGATGGGGTGTTACGCGATCCGCTGCGAGCGCCCCGAGGACCTGGACAAGGCGATCGAGGAGGCGAACTCCATCAACGACCGCCCCGTCGTGATCGACTTCATCGTCCACGAGGACGCCCAGGTGTGGCCGATGGTCGCCGCCGGGACCTCCAACGACGAGGTCATGGCCGCCCGCGGAGTCCGCCCCGACTTCGGCGACAACAACGAGGAACGATGACAGACGGAGCACCCCCCGCGCTGCCCAGGCACACGCTGTCGGTCCTGGTGGAGAACACCCCCGGTGTGCTCTCCCGGATCACCGCGCTGTTCTCCCGCCGCGGCTTCAACATCGACTCGGTGACCGAAGGGCGCACGGAGCACCCGGCGTTCTCCCGGCTCACCCTCGTCGTGCACGCCGAACCCGAGGCCCTGGAGCAGGTCGCCAAACAGGTCGGCAAGCTCGTCAACGTACTCAAAGTGATCGAACTGCCACCGGACACCGCCCTCCAGCGCGAACTGGTCCTGGTCAAGGTCCACTCGGAGGGCAGGACGCTCTCCCACATCATCGAGATCGTGCAGCTCTTCCGCGCCAAGACCGTGGACGTGTCCCCGGAGGCCGTCACCATCGAGGCGTCCGGAACGACCGAGAAGCTGGAGGCCATGCTGAGGATGCTGGAGCAGTTCGGCATCACCGAGCTGGTCAGATCGGGCACCATCGCCATCGGGCGCGGCCCGAACTCCTCCTCCAGCAGCCTGGTACGGCGCATCGATCACGCCGCCTGACCTCCATGCACACCGACCGAACACTGACTGAACACCGACATGAAAGAGAAGCCCAGTGGCCGAGCTGTTCTACGACGACGATGCCGACCTGTCCATCATCCAGGGCCGCAAGGTCGCGGTGATCGGTTACGGCAGCCAGGGCCACGCCCACGCGCTGTCGCTCCGTGACTCGGGTGTCGACGTCCGCGTCGGTCTGCACGAGGGCTCCAGGTCCAAGGCGAAGGCCGAGGAGCAGGGCCTGCGCGTGGTGACGCCGTCCGAGGCGGCGGCCGAGGCCGACGTCATCATGATCCTGGTGCCGGACCCGATCCAGGCCCAGGTGTATGAGGAGTCGATCAAGGACAACCTGAAGGACGGCGACGCGCTGTTCTTCGGCCACGGCCTCAACATCCGCTTCGGGTTCATCAAGCCCCCGGCCAACGTGACCGTCGCGATGGTCGCCCCCAAGGGCCCGGGCCACCTGGTGCGCCGTCAGTACGAGGAGGGCCGTGGTGTTCCGTGCATCGTGGCCGTCGAGCAGGACCCGCAGGGCAATGGCCTGGCGCTGGCCCTGTCGTACGCGAAGGGCATCGGCGGCACGCGTGCCGGCGTCATCAAGACGACGTTCACCGAGGAGACCGAGACCGACCTGTTCGGTGAGCAGGCCGTCCTCTGCGGTGGTACGGCGGCGCTGGTGAAGGCCGGTTTCGAGACGCTGACGGAGGCCGGCTACCAGCCGGAGATCGCGTACTTCGAGTGTCTGCACGAGCTGAAGCTGATCGTGGACCTCATGTATGAGGGTGGTCTGGAGAAGATGCGCTGGTCGATCTCGGAGACCGCCGAGTGGGGTGACTACGTGACCGGTCCGCGGATCATCACCGCCGATACGAAGGCGGAGATGAAGAAGGTTCTCGCGGAGATCCAGGACGGTACGTTCGCGAAGAACTGGATGGAGGAGTACCACTCGGGTCTGAAGAAGTACAACGAGTACAAGACCCATGACTCCGAGCACCTCCTGGAGACCACCGGCAAGGAGCTCCGCAAGCTCATGAGCTGGGTCCAGAACGACGAGGCGTAAGCCGGATGTCAGCGGGGTCGGACACACCGTCCGGCCCCGCTCTTGCGTGTCAACACCGTTGGTGGCCAAGGGAGTTCGACGGCGTGGCTGTGCCCCGGCACCGAAGCAAGGTGCCGGGGCACAGCCACGCCGTCCGGACGGTCAGGGCAGGGGCGTGCCGTCCGGGGCGATGGTGCTGAAGCCGGTGTACGGCGTCAGGACCTGCGGGACGGTGATCGAACCGTCCTCGCGCTGGTTCTGTTCGAGCAGGGCCACGACCGTGCGGCCGATCGGCAGGCCGGAGCCGTTGAGGGTGGCCGGGTGCTTCTTGCGGCCGTTGCGCTTCACGCGGATGCCGGCCCGGCGGGCCTGGAAGGTGCCGCAGTCGGAGACCGAGGAGATCTCCCGGAAGCAGTCCTGGCTCGGCAGCCACACCTCCAGGTCGTAGGTGCGGCGCGCGGAGAAGCCGAGGTCTCCCGCGCGCAGGTCGATGACGCGGTAGTGCAGGCCGAGCCGCCGCAGGCACTCCTCGGCATGACGGACCATCAGCTCCAGTTGGTCCGGCGCGTCCTCGACGAGGCACATCCGGACCATCTCGACCTTGGCGAACTCGTGCAGCCGGATGAGCCCGCGGGTGTCCCGGCCGTACGAACCGGCCTCCGAGCGGTAGCAGGAGGTGTGCGCGGTCAGGCTCAGCGGCAGCTCGCCCGCGTTCAGCGTCTCGTCGCGGTAGAGGTTGACGAGGGGCACCTCGGCGGTGGGGATGAGGAACAGCTCGCGGTCGGCGACCTGTGTGACGAACAGGTCGTCGGCGAACTTCGGCAGCTGCCCGGTCCCCGTCATGGTCTGCCGGGTGACGAGATGGGGCACGCTGTGCTCCACGTACCCGTGCTCCCTGGTGTGCAGGTCGAGCAGGAACGACGCCAGGGCCCGCTCAAGGACCGCTCCGGCGCCGCGGAACACCGCGAAGCGGGAGCCGGACAGTTTGCCCGCCCGCGGCAGGTCGAGCAGGTTCGCCTCGGTGGCCAGCGCGACGTGGTCGCGCGGGGCGAAGCCGAAGTGCGGGGCGCTTCCCCAGCGGCGTACCTCCACCACCGGATCCTCGGGGCCGCCGTCGGGCGCCTGGTCGCTGGGGAGGTTCGGGATGCGCAGCATCACGTCCTGGAGCGCGTCCTCGGCCGCCCGCTGATCCGCCTCGGCCGCCCGGATCCGCTCCTTCAACTCCCTTGCGGTGTCCACCAGTTCATCGGGACGGCGGCCGCCGAGCGAGGACAGCTCCCGGGTGAGGTCGTTGAGTTTTCGGCGGAGCGCGTCACGCTCGCCGATGGCGCCGGCCCGGCCCGCCACCAGCTTGTCGAGCGCCTCGTGGTCCAGGCTGTATCCACGGCGCCGGAGCCGCCCGACCGCCTCGGCGGCCGGCTCCAGCAAACTCTGCGCGTCGTGCACTTCTCCTCCTGGGGGATGCGGGCGTTGAAGGGATCACAGGCCGATGGCCTGATCGAGGGCGCGGCGCAGTTGCTCCGGTTCCGCCTCGGTCAGCCGCGGCCAGAGGTCGGTGACGGCGGCGGGCCCGCCCGAGGAGCGGAACTTGGCCGCGATCAGGGCCTGGTGCCCGGCCCGCAGCTCCGGTCCGATGCCGCCGCGGGGAATCCGGTACTCGCGGGTGAAGACCCGGCCGTCGCGCAGCACGACCCGTACCCGGGCCGGTGTCGGCTTGGCGGCCCGGGTGAAGTCCTCGGCGGGCGGGGCGGGCGGCGGGGCCAGGTCGACGAGGTCCCGGCCGCCGAACAGCTCAAGCCACCTGCGTCCCTCGGCGCCCGACTGGCGCAGCGCCTCGCCGAACGGGGCGTCCCCGGCCAGGAGTTCGCGGGTCATCTCCTCGTCGTGGACGAGCTGGACCTTCTCCGCCAGGCGCCACCGCTCGGAGGTTTCCACCAGCGGCGCGGAGAAGTCCTCGATGGCGAGGCCCCCGGTCAGCAGCGCGGTGGCCACGGGGTACGGAGTGGTGAGCACCAGGGCGCCGAGCGGAGTGCGGGGCCCGTCGAGATAGGACTGGGCCTTGCGGGCCGCGAAGAGGGTGTAGACCGAGCATTCCACGACCACCTCGGCCACGTCGTCGACGGCCCAACCGCCCATCTCCGTATGGAGATCGAGTGCGCAGTCGATGGCGGCGTCGATGCCGGGCCCGCCCGGGTGGAGCTTGAAGGAGAGGGTCTCGGTGTGCCAGCGCCGGCCGAGCCCCATGGTGACGGCCTCGGGCAGCGGTACGGCGGCGAACTGGGCGAGGAAGCCGTCCGGGTGCTCGACGATGTCGTGCGCGCCGCGCAGTCCGCCCTCGGCGGCGTCGCACGCGTCCAGGCCCATCCGGACCGCGACGGGCACGTGCAGCATCCGGGCGTCGCTGTCGATGAAGCCCCGCATCAGCGTCCAGGGCGGCGCGCTGAGCGCCAGTGCCAGCGCGTCGCGCCACTGCCGCGCCGAGGCCCGCTCGCAGGCCAGGCGCCCGGCTACCGCGCCCACCAGATGCGTGTGCAGCGCCGTCTGGCCGCGGAACGGGCCGAGCGTGGCGGCGGCGGTGACGCGGGCCGCGCACTCGTCGGCCAGGATCACCGCCCGCAGCAGTTCGGCCCCCGAGAGCCCCAGGGCGTGCGCGTACGCGAGCGGGACACCCACGGTGGAGGGGCCCAAGTGCCCGGCGTACGCGGTGTCGTCGAGGTTGAGCCAGGCGCCTGCTCCGGCCAGCACTCGCGCCGACTGCGCGGTGTCGGCCTGGAAGGGGGCGCCCAGGGCGCGCGTCAGGCGCCGCCCGTCCTCCTGCGCCAGGCCCGTCCTGATGGCGGCGAGCTGCGACAGGAGATGGCTGGCGGCGAAGGAGACCACCCGCTCGGGCACGTCGGACAGTTCCAGCTCGCCGGCCCATTCGGCGAGCCGCCCCAGCTGACCGGCCTCGGGAACGATCGGCTCGGCCGCGGTCGCGACAGGTGCGGTCATGGCGGCTCAGCCCCCGGTCCGCTGGTGCGAGGCGAGGACGTGCAGGGCCCGCGGCAGCACCTCGACGGTGATCGAGGACCGGTCGGTGGGGACTACCTCTCCGTCGTGCTCGAAGTGCAGCGGCAGACCGTCGAGCCGCTCCAGCGTGACGGACCGGCCGCGCGCATAGGTGGACCCGCCGGCTTCGAGGTGGCGGCCGGAACGCATCAGCTCCAGTGCCGTCGTGGTCGGAATGCTGGGGTCGACGACACACACGTCCAGCAGCCCGTCGTCGCGTATCGACTTCGGCAGCATGTTCAGCACGCCGGCCCGGTAGCGGCCGCCGCCGACGTTGGCCACCACGATCTTGCCGGAGTGCACCACCGCCCCGTCGACCAGGACCCGGCCCTCGTAGGGCTGGTACGTCTCCAGGGCCTCGGCGATCGCCCGCTGGTAGCGGGGGCGTCCGGACACGGGCAGCGACAGGGCCCGCGCGGTCGCCTCGGCGAACAGGCCGGTGCTCAGGCCGAGTACGACCATCCGGGAGAGCTCGGCGATCCACGCGAGGTCGATCAGCCGGCTCTCGGCGGTGCCGGTCAGGGCCGCGGTGAGCGCCTCGTGCCAGGGGGCGTCGTCCCAGAGCGAGCGGTAGTTGGAATTCGCCGTGCCGCCGGGCAGCACCACCAGCGGCGTGTGGTTGGAGGCGACCTCGACGAGACCCGTCACCACCTCGCGCAAGGTGCCGTCGCCACCGATCGACACGATCACGTCGGGGCGCGCCGGGCCGCGGAGCAACTCGGCCACCACCTCGGTGGCGTGCCCCGGGCGGAGCGTCCGGACGATGTCGACCTCGTCGACATAATCCCGGCAGACCGTCGCGACCGACGCCAGATATTCTGCGGTGGTAGACCCTGCCTTTGGGTTCGCGACAATTGCCGCACGCTGATAGCGATGCCCGTGGGATCCGAACTCGTCCAAGGGGTTCTCCACCGTCCGTCACCAGTCCGTCAATGTCATTCATGCTGGGGAGCAAAAAGCCTGTGGAGTACACAGTGCTCGCCCCGCCTGATCCCCTTCTGACACGGTTCTGACCCGACGGCGACGCGTCGGCGACCGCTCCAGTTGCCCGACGTTGCAACCATCCCCGCACACCGGACTGATCTCAGCCGATTCCCGACGATCTCAGCCGCCCCCCGAGACCGCTGTCCAGCGGGTTGGCGGCCGCCCGTTCTGCTGCCCGAAGTGGCGTCGGGCACGAAAAAGACGACCGCAAATGAAATGCATACACGCAGGTCAGAGGCTCCCATGCGGGCATTCCGACGGCAAATCATTCGTAAAGGCACTTGTAGGGGAGGTGGGGGAATATGGAACGATCCAGCGATAGACGGCGTTCGGCCACAGGTCATGGGTTGGCTGGAATAAAAAACGCTGCGATACGTTTGAATCGACCGGGGGAAACGGGGGGAATTGGCGCACTGCGCACGAAGTCTCTTGTGCGAACGAAGATCCTTTCGAAGTCGTTCTCAGGCAGATCTGCCGAAACGGACTGCGCCCCTACAGCACGCGGCACTCTGCTGCCGCGCCGGGCCGGCCACAACCCCATCGCACCTATGGCGGCGGCACGATCTCTTCGACTCGATTCGACACACGTGTGTTGGCCAATCCGAAGGTGGCGTGATGCTCAAGTTCCAGCTGCTGGGAGCAATAGGGGCGAGTTCGGAGAGGGGTGAATTACAGGTTTCCGGCACGCTGCAGAGCTCCCTCCTGGCAGCCCTTCTGGTAGCCGAGGGCAGCCCCGTGTCGAGGGACGCCCTGATCGACGAAATGTGGGGCAGCGAACCGCCGGACGCGGTCGAGAACGCCGTCCAGGCCCACGTCAGCCGACTGCGGCGCAAGCTCGCCGCACTCGAAGACGACCCGGACAGGTCCTGCCTGATCACCCAGCACGTCGGCTACCGCCTCGTCCTGGACGAGGGGTCCCTCGACGTGACCGTGTTCATGGAGGAGTACGAGCGAATAAAATCCACCGGCTCGTCCCCGGACGGGACGGCCAAGGAGATCCGGCACGTACTCAAGATGTGGCGCGGCCCCATCTACGGAGGCACGGCCGTGGGCCAGTCCTGCCAGGCGGCCGCCGCCCGCTTCGAGGAGACCCGGCTCGCCCTCCTGGAGCTCCTCTTCGACTGCGACCTGGAGAACTTCGAACACCGGCGCATCATCCCGGAGTTGCAGACCCTCCTGGTGGAACACCCCTACAACGAGCGCTTCCGGCAGCAGCTCATGGTCGCGCTGTACCGGTGCGGCCGGCAGACCGACGCGCTCAACGTCTACCGCGAGCTGCACGGCAAGCTCTCCGAGGAACTCGGCCTCTCCCCCTCGCCGGTGATGCGGGACTACGAGCGCGCGGTCCTCGAACAGGACCCCTGCCTGCACGTGAAGTCCACGGTGCAGCGGGCTGCCGCGTCGCACCGCGGGGAGCGGCACCTGATGCCCGCCGGCAGGTGAGACACGGCGGCTGACGCACGCCCGGCTGGGACCGACCAGCCGGGCGTCGTCGTGTGCGCCCGTCCCGTCGAGAGTCGCCTAACTACACGTGGGGCCACGTCAGTTAGGCGTCAGGGATGGGTCAGGTGGGTCTGGCATCGTAGTTGTTGTGAACGGCGAGGGAGACCGGAGCCGGGAACAGGGAGAGGTGCCCGGAGTGGTTGATCGGGGACCAGGGCGCAAGCTCGAAGTCGGATCTTTCGGGGTCCACGCAGGTTCGAATCCTGCCCTCTCCGCGTGGTCGGCTCGGGTGGTTGGGGCCGGTGTACAGGGAGAGGTGCCCGGAGTGGTTGATCGGGGACCGTGGCTCTGCCGAGGTCGGATCTTTCGGGGTCCACGCAGGTTCGAATCCTGCCCTCTCCGCCGCATGCGTTTCCGGGTTCGTCCTCTGCCCGGCTGCTCGGCCAAAGGCGCCGCGCCGCTCGTCGCCGCGCCAGTTCGTCCCTGCGGGCCCGCTGTTCGAGCGTGGCAGACTCGTCGACGCCGGGTGGACAGGCCCGGCCCCGACCCCACGCGGCTCCGAGCAGCGTGGCCTGGAGGAGGACGAGCATCGTGAAGATCGAGGTGGACGACCTCGCCGGCCCCGAAATCGCCGGGTTCCTCGACGAGCACGTCCAGCAGATGCGGTCCATCACGCCGCCGGAGAGCAAGCACGCCCTCGACCTCGGTGCCCTCCGCGAGCCCGAGGTCACGTTCTGGTCCGTGCGGGACGGCGACGTCCTGGTGGGCTGCGGCGCCATCAAGCGGCTCGACGCGGGCCACGCGGAGTTGAAGTCGATGCGTACCGCGCCGCTGCGCAAGCGGGGCGGGGTCGGGTCCCTGCTGCTTGAGCACATCATCGCCGAGGCCACGCGCATGGGCTTCACCAGGCTGAGCCTGGAGACCGGCACGGCCGAGTTCTTCCTGCCCGCCAGGAAGCTGTACGAGAAGTTCGGGTTCAGCCACTGCGAGCCGTTCGCCGGCTACCGGCCCGACCCGAACAGTACGTTCATGACAAAGCAGCTCTGAGCGACCTCGGTCAGGACTGCCAGGAGTTGGGGGCCTGGTGGTCCGGGGGGCGCCAACCTGCCTTGGAGCGGTCGTCCTTGACCGCGGGAGCCGGTTGGGCGGCGGCGCATACCAGGAGGACTGTGGCGAGGGCGGCGAGTTCTTCGGGGCCTGCTTCGCCTCGTTCTATGCGTACGACGGTATTGGCGTTCACAGCGTCAACTCCCTTGCTATTGGGGTGGGTTGCCGTGTTTGCGGGATGGTAGGTCGGTGTGTTTGGTCTTGAGCATCGCCAGTGAGGCGATGAGGACGGCCCGGGTCTCGGCGGGGTCGATGACGTCGTCGACCAGGCCCCGCTCGGCCGCGTAGTACGGGTGCATCAGCTCGGCCTTGTACTCCTTGACCATCCGTGCCCGCATCGCCTCCGAATCGTCGGCCTCCGCGATCTGGCGGCGGAAGATGACATTGGCGGCACCCTCGGCACCCATCACCGCGATCTCGTTCGTCGGCCAGGCGTAGGTCAGATCCGCGCCGATGGACTGGGAGTCCATGACGATGTAGGCGCCGCCGTAGGCCTTGCGCAGGATCAGTGAGATCCGCGGCACCGTCGCGTTGCAGTACGCGTACAGCAGCTTCGCGCCGTGCCGGATGATTCCACCGTGCTCCTGCGAGACGCCCGGTAGGAACCCGGGTACGTCCAAAAGAGTGAAGATCGGGATGTTGAACGCGTCGCACATCTGCACGAACCGGGCCGCCTTCTCGCTGGCCTCGATGTCCAGGACACCGGCCAGGGACTGGGGCTGGTTGGCGACGATGCCCACGACCTGGCCGTCGAACCGGGCCAGCGCGCAGATGATGTTGCGGGCCCACCGCTCGTGGATCTCCAGGAAGTCCCCGTCGTCGACGAGCTCCTCGATCACCTTGTGCATGTCGTACGGACGGTTACCGTCGGCGGGCACCAGGTCGAGGAGGACCTCGGAGCGGCGGTCGGCCGGGTCGTCGGACGCGTGGACCGGCGGGTTCTCCCGGTTGTTCGACGGCAGCATCGAGATCAGATACCGGACCTCGGCCAGGCACGTCTCCTCGTCGTCGTACGCGAAGTGCGCGACGCCGGAGGTCTCGGCGTGCACGTCGGCGCCGCCGAGCCCGTTCTGGGTGATCTCCTCGCCCGTCACCGCCCGCACCACGTCCGGACCGGTGATGAACATCTGCGAGGTCTCACGCACCATGAACACGAAGTCCGTGAGCGCCGGGCTGTAGGCGGCACCGCCCGCGCACGGGCCCAGCATCACCGAGATCTGCGGGATCACCCCGGACGCGCGCGTGTTGCGCTGGAAGATCCCGCCATAACCCGCCAGTGCGCTGACGCCCTCCTGGATACGGGCACCCGCGCCATCATTGAGCGACACGAGCGGAGCACCCGCCGCGATCGCCATGTCCATGATCTTGTGGATCTTCGCGGCGTGAGCCTCACCCAGCGCGCCGCCGAAGATCCGGAAGTCGTGGGCGTACACGAAGACCGTGCGGCCCTCGACCGTGCCCCAGCCGGTGATCACACCGTCGGTGTACGGCTTCTTCGCCTCCAGGCCGAAACCGACCGCACGATGCCGACGCAACTGCTCGACCTCGTGAAACGAGTCGGGGTCGAGCAGCAGGTCGATGCGCTCGCGGGCGGTCAGCTTGCCCTTGGCGTGCTGCGCCTGCGTCGCCCGCTCGCTCGGCCCACGACACGCCTCCGCACGCAGGGCGAGCAGTTCGGTGACCCGCCCTGTCAGGGACGGGTCCGCGATGGTGGTCATGGTGGGGCGCTTCCCTTCGTTCGGTACGGCAGAGGCGGGCGGCACGGGGGAATGAGCCGCCCGCCGGACTGGGGGTCAGGCGTCGCGGAGGGCGGGAAGCACGGTCTCCGCGACTTCCTTCAGCTGTTTCTCGGGGGCCATCGAGCCGATCCGGATGATGATGTGCCGCGCGCCGGAACGGACGTAGCCGCCCAGCCAGTCGGCGCAGCGCTCGGCGGAACCCCAGCCGTACGCCTGGATCTCGGCCATGCCGGCCAGGGTGTTCTTGTAGTAGCCCTGGACGTAGTGCTCCAGCTCGTTCTTGGCCGCCGTCTCGTCCGGGTTCACGTTGATGGTGGCGTACAGCGCGGGAGTGATCGCGCCCTGCGGCCTGCCCGCTTCCTCGCGGAGCTCCTCGATCTGCCGCCAGGCCCTGCCGTACACGGGCACGGACGGCAGGAACGGCATCCAGCCGTCGTACTTTCCGGCCACCCGGCGCAGCACGGCCGGGGTGTCGCTGCCGGCCAGCCACAGCGGCGGGCCGTCCTCGCGCACCGGCGGGCACAGCCGGTCCAGGTCGTCGGCGCTGAGGTAGCGGCCCTCGAAGTCGTTCGGGGCGCCGGGCTCGCCGCTGCGCCACGTGCGGCGCCACAGCTCGACGATCTCGTCCAGGCGCCCGGCGCGGCCGGTGTAGGAGGCGCCGACGGCGGCGAACTCCCGCTCGGTCTCCGGGATGGGGAAGCCGGACCCCAGGGCGAGGCTGAGCCGGCCGCCCGCCATGTGGTCGAGGCTGGTGATCATGTTCGCGCCGATCAGCGGGTGGCGCAGGGCCGGGGTGAGGGCCGCGGTGCCCAGCGCGATCCGGTGGGTGGCGGCGGCCACGGCGGACAGCACGATCAGCGGGTCCAGGCGGGGCCGGGCGACCAGGGAGTCGCCGACCCACAGGGAGTCGAAGCCGAGCAGCTCGGCCTCGGTGGCGAACTCGACCAGGGCGCCCGCGTCGAGCGCGCCGAGCATGGCCTGCTCCCGGGTCGGCAGCAGAACCCCGATGTGCGGCCGGGGAGTTGGGGGCATGGGGGGTGCTCCTTTGGTGTGCGGGTCGGTCGGACGCCGGGGCTGGGAAGACGGCCAAGCCCCTGCGGCGGATGCGGCGCCCGGCGCCGGGCCGGAGTGCCTGGGGTGCTTACGCCGTAAGCACTGGCTCGGCCACGGCGCCTGGGGTGCTTACGCCGTAAGCACCCCAGGCGATGCGAGCCACCCTTCGGAGCGGCCGGTTTCGGGCCGCGCCGAAGGGATTTGACGGTGCGTCAGGTCAGTTTCTTCGCGGCTGCCGCCAGCCGGTACAGGTGGCTGCAGAAGTCCTGCGTGATGGCCTCGGCGTGGCTGTCGATGAAGAAGTGGCCGCCGGGGTACTCGCGGTGCCCCAGGTACTGCGGGCTGCGCGGGACCCAGGACTGGAACGCGTCGTCCTCCTCCTGCAGCCCGTCGTTCTTGCCGCCGTAGGACACCAGCGGGCACGGCACCAGGGCGCCGTGGTCCTTGCGCTGCGCGGCCACCGACAGGTCGGAGCGGAGCGCGGGGATGACCATGGCGAGCATCTCGGGGTTGTCGTAGATGTCGGCGGGGAACGAGCCGAGCCGCTTGATCCAGCTGATCAGCTCGTCCGTGGGCATCTCGATGTGCTCCTCGGTCGGGCAGAAGAAGCCCTTGGGGGCCCAGCCGGACATGCCCACCATCAACGGCCCCTGGACGCCGTCCCTCTCCATGCGCACGGCCAGCTCGTAGGCGAGCTGCGCGCCGAGGCAGTGACCGTAGAACGCGAAGGGCCGGTTGTCGTTCGTGGCGAGCACCGCCTCGTACAGGCCCTCCACCAGCGGCTCCCACTCGGTGAAGGCCTGCTCGCCGCGCCGCTCCTGACGGCCCGGCAGGGTCAGGGCCTGGGCGCCGATGTCCCGCGGCAGCAGTTCGGGCCAGTCGCGGTAGATGATGGCCCCGCTGCCCGCGTGCGGGAACAGCAGCAGGCGGATCGAGGCGTCGGGATCGGCCTCGGCCGGCTGGAACCACTGGCCCTGCCTGGACATCTTCTGGGCGATCGAGGTGCTCATCGTGGAGTTCCTTCCATAACATCGGTTTTCTCGGCAACATCGGTCTTCTCGGCCGGCGCGGTGCCGGGTGCGGCCGCGCGGGTGCCCGCTCGCGCCGCGGGCCGCCGGTTGTTCAGCCCCTCCCGGACCACGCGGCGCAGGACCTTCCCGGCGGGATTGCGGTCGAGCGTCGCCACGAAGTGGTAGGCGGAGGGAATCTTGTAGTCGGCGACCCGGCCGCGCAGGAAGAGCATCAGTTCGCGCGGGGTCACCTGCTCGCCCGGCCGGAGCACGACGCAGGCGTGCACCGCCTCGCCCCAGCGGGCGTCGGCCATGCCGACCACCGCGCTCTCGGCGACCGCGGGGTGCTCGGCGAGCTCCTTCTCGATCTCGGCGGGGTAGATGTTCTGCCCGGCGACGATGATCGTGTCGTTGATCCGGTCGCAGACGTAGAGGTAGCCGTCCGCGTCGAGGTAGCCGTTGTCGCCCATGAACAGCCAGCCGTCGCGCAGGGTCTTGGCGTTGGCGTCGGGCCGGTTCCAGTACCCGAGCATGCGGGAGGGGGTGCGGATGCAGATCTGTCCGATCTCCCCGGCGGGCAGCGGCCGGCTCTCGTCGTCGACGATCTTCAGCTCGACGCCGGGGCACACCCGGCCCGCCGAGCGGAGCAGCGGGCTGCCCGGGACGTGGTCCTCGGGCGGCAGGCACACCGGCACGCTGGCGGTCTCCGTGCTGCCGTAGATCTGGGTGAACTGACAGCGGAACACCTCCAGGCAGCGGGTCAGCAGCTGCGTGGAGATGGGCTCCCCGCCGTAGTAGACCTTGCGCATCGAGGCGAACGCCTGCGGTCCCGCCCCGCGTTCGTCCAGCATCATCCGGAGCATGGCGGGCGCGGCGAAGGTGGTGGTCACGCCGAGCGTCTCGATCAGGCGTACCGCGTCCTGCGGTACGAACATGCGCATGACGACGTTGGTGAGGCCGGCGTTGAAGCCCTGCCAGAACCAGGCCGTGCCCGCGGTGCCCAGGCCCGGCAGGGAGATCAGGTTCACGTCGTCGGGCAGCCAGTCGACCCAGTCCAGGCCCGCCTCGCGCATCGCGGCGGGCAGCGTGAAGAAGCTGCGGTGCGGCACCACGGCTCCCTTGGGCAGGCCGGTGGTGCCACTGGTGTAGATCTGCACGACCGCGTCGCCGGGACCGGTCCCCGGATCCAGGTCGTCGTCCGGCGCGGTGGCCCACCACATCCGCAGCCCGGAGCCCGGGTCCTCGTCGCCGGTACGGTCGATCTCCACCAGCGTGTCGAGCGCGGGCAGCGTGGGCTGCACCCGCTCGGCGACCGGCAGGAACTCCTCGTCCACGAACAGGACCTTGGCGCCGGAGTCCCGCAGGATGTGGTCCGCCTCGCGGGGGGTGAGCCGCCAGTTGACCGGCACGAGCACCGCACCGGCCTTCGCACAGGCGAGGACGACGGTGTAGTAGTACTCCGACTCCCGGCCGAGCCAGGCCACCCGGGTCCCGCGTCCCACCCCGGCCGCCCGCAGGGCGTGCGCCGCACGGTTGCTCATCAGGTGCAGCTGCGCGTAACTGGTGCGGCGGCCCTGGCAGATGACGGCCGGGTGGTCCGCGCGGTCGCGGGCGTGCGCGGCGGACGATGCGAACAACGTCCACTGACTGGCCTCGTCCATGTACTCCTCCGAAGGTGATAGGTCGCGGTCGGCCGGATCAGCCGGTCTGCGGAACGAGCTGCGCGTCGAGGAACTCCGTGAGGAGCTGCGGGGAGGGGAAGTCGAAGGCGAGGGACGCGGGCAGCGCGACCTTGAAGACCGATTCGAGACTGGTCTTGAGTTCCAGTGCCATCAGCGAGTCGAGCCCCAGCGACACGAATTCCGTGGTCGGGTCGATCTCCTCCTCTTCCTCCGCGTGCAGCGCCGCCGCCACGCTCGCCAGGACCACCTGGCCAACGGCGGCCACGCGTTCCGGCTTCGGCTTGGCGACCAGGGCGCCCAGGTCGACGGCGGGCCGCCCGGCGGGCTGGTCCCCCGAGGCGGCGTCCCGGCCGCCGAGCAGCCGCGCGTACAGCGCGTTGTCCAGCGGGTTCAGGGACACGAACCGGTCCCAGTCCCACTCGCCGGCCACGTACTGCGGCGCGGGTGCGGGCAGCAGGCGCTCCATCGTGCGCAGCGCCCTGGCCGGCGAGAAGAACCGCATGCCGGTACGTTCCAGCTCGCGCGCCAGGTTTTCGTCGAGGCGGGCGGACATGCCGACCCGGGACCACATGCCCCAGTTCGTCGCCTGCGCGGGCAGCCCCTGCCGGGTCCGCCAGGCGGCCAGGCCGTCGAGGAAGGCGAAGGCCGCGGCGTAGTGCGCCTGCGTCGAGCCGCCGACGACCGCGGCGATCGAGGAGTGCACGACGAAGAAGTCGAGATCGGGGACGTCCAGGCTCGCCTCGTGCAGCAGCCAGCCGCCGTACGCCTGGGCCTGGAGCTGTTCGTCGATGGCCCCCCAGGTCAGATTGCCGATCAGGGAGCTGCCCGCGCGGCCCGCCGCGTGCACGATGCCGCCCAGCGGGACCCGGCCGCCCCGGATCTCGGCGAAGAGCTTGTCGACATCGGCGGCGTCTCCCAGGTCGGCCCGGGCGAGCACGATCTCGCAGCGCTTCGCGAGTGCTTCCAGGACCGGCTCGGCCTCCGGCGTGGGCCGCCCGCTCCGGCTGACGAGCACCAGGTGCCGGGCGCCGAGGTCGGCGAGCTTCGTCGCGGTGACCAGGCCGAGGCCGCCGAGGCCGCCGCTGATCAGGTAGGTGCGGTCGGGACGTACGACGGGGGTGGCCGCCGGGTCGTCGGAAGCGGCCGGGGCGGGCGCCAGGGTCACCACCGGCTGTGCGGCGCCTTCCTGACGGTCCGTCAGCAGTGCTTCGTCGGCCTCGTCGAGGGCGAAGGCGAGGGTGCCCACGGCCGGGAGGTCGCCGCGGGCCACGGAAGCGGCCACGTCGCGCAGCGCCCGGCCCGCGGACTGCTCGGATTCGTCCGCGTTCGGGGCCCGGTGACCGGTGACGTAGGTGACCGGGAGGGCGGCCGCCGCCTCAAGGTCCATGCCGTCGGGGACCGGGGCCGCGGCCGCGGCCGCGACGGTGACCGTCCGGCGCAGGGTGCCCCGGTGGCAGGTGATGACCCGGTCGCCGGCGGCGAATTCCACGACGCCGTCGCCGACCGCGAGGACCGTGCCGCTGCATCCGGAGCCGAGCACCACCGGGGTGTCCGCGGCGTCGGCCGCGTCCGCCTCGCCGGGCCGCACGGCCGCGGTGTGCACGAGGAGCTGGACCTGGCCCGGGCCGGGAGGAACGTCCTCGGCCGCGACCGGGCGCAGGTCGGTTACGTCGCCGGACTCCGGTGCCCGCACCTCGAACCCGCCGCTCCAGGCGGGCGTCGATTCGCCGGCCAGGATCCGGCGCACATACCGCCGGCCGTCCCGGTGGGCGATCTGGAAGTCGCCGGTGTCCACCGCCCGCCACTCCGCGGCCAGCACTCCGAGGTCGGCGCCCTCGGGCAGGTCGACCAACGTGGCGCGGTAGCGCGGGTATTCGTTGAGCAGGACGTGCCCGAAGCCCCACAGGGTCGCCGCGGCCAGCTGCTCGCCGGTGCCGGGACGGTCCTGCGGCAGCCACTGCGCGCGCTCGGTGACCAGCCACAGCCGCGGCGCCGTGTTCGGTCCCGCGCCGGTCAGCGCGGTCACGACGGCCAGCAGGTCGCGGTAGTTGCGCTCGGCTTCGGCGCGCAGCACGGCGGCCGACATCGGCCTCCCGTCCGGCCGCCAGAACCAGCACACGTCGGTCACCGAGGGGTCGGCGAGCGCGTCGGGCAGCGCGTCGGCACCGGTCAGGCGGGTCAGCCGCACCCCGGAGGTCTCGGCGGCCGCGAGGCGGTCGGCCTCGCCGCCGAGGACCAGGACGTGCCGGTCCGCCGGATCGCTCCGGGGGGGCGCGCTGTGCCGGAGCCAGCTGAGGCGGTGCAGGAAAGCGGACCGCTCGTCGGGGCGCCCGGGGCGGGCCAGCACCACGTCGCGCAGCTCGGCCACGGGCGAGTCGCCGTCGAGCAGCAGGACATCGGCGTGCCGCTCGTCGGCGCTGCCGGCCGTGGTGAGCCGCGCCACCACGCGCAGCCGCTCTCCGCGGGGCTTCCTGAACAGCCGTACGCTGCCGAGCCGCGCCGGGGCGAACGCCGGGCTCGTGCCGTCCAGGGCCACCGCGGCCTGCACGGCGCACTCCAGGACCTCGACCGGCAGATGTTCGAGCGCCGAGGCGTCCCGGCTCGTCAACTCGGCTGTCAGGACGCCCTGTTGGTGACGGGACACCTCGGTGAGCAGCCGGTAGCGCGCGCCGTAGCGGCGTCCGACGGACGCGAAGTCGGTGTAGATGTCCTCGCCGTCGACACGCTCCTCGATCTCGCCGGGCGCCTCGGCGAGCGCCAGCAGCGTCGCGTCCGGTCCGTCGGCGCGCTCGCCCGGTGCGGCGAGGCGCGCGGTGGCGTGCAGCAGCTCCTGGCCGGCGGGACCGCTGACCACCTCGACGCGGGCCTCGCCCCCGTCCTGGGGGAGCAGCCGGGTGCGGAGCGCGACGGCGGTCTCCTCGGGCAGCGGCAGCGGCTCGTGCAGCGTCACGTCGAGCAGGGCGCCGCGGGTCTCGCCGTACACGGCGTCCCGCAGGGCGAGCAGCATCTCGACGTACGCACCGGTCGGCAGCACCGGCCCGTCCGGGCCGTCGTGCCCGGCCAGGAACGCCGGCTGGCCGACCGTGTACTCGGCGGTGAACTCCCTTACCCCATCGGCCAGTTGGGAGGAGGTCACGGGCCGGCCGAGCAGCGGGTGCCGGCTCGCGCCCTGGGCCGCGGGGGTCCGCGGGGAGGTGGCGGGCAGCCAGTACCGCTTGCGTTCGAAGGCGTACGTGGGCAACTGCATCTTCGGCAGCGCCCGGTCCGCGTGGACGCCCGTCCACGACACGGAGACCCCGGCCGTGTACAGCGAGGCGAGGCTGCGCAGCATGGTGTCGCCGCGCGGGTCGCGCTTGCGGACGCTGGGCACCCAGTGGTGGTCCTCCGCGCTGATGCAGCGCTTGGCCAGGGCGGTGAGCGCGGTCGAGGGGCCGATCTCGACGAAGGCGTGCCGGCCGCGCTGCTCGACGGCCCGGATGCCGGACAGGAACAGCACCGGCTCGCCGATGTGGCGCACCCAGTAGTCGGGGGTGCCGAGCTCACTGAACCTGCCGAGCGTGCCGGTGGTGTTGGAGATGAGGGGGAACTGGGGCTGGTGGAAGGTGAGCCCGGCCACCGCCGCCCGGAACTCGTCGAACACCTCGGCCATCAGGGGCGAGTGGAAGGCGTGCGACACGGCCAGCGCGTCGACCTTCACCCCGCGCTCGCGCAGCTCGGCGCAGAGCGCATCGAGCTCGTCGGCCACACCGGACACCACGCACTGGTCGGGCGCGTTGACCGCGGCGAGCGCGAGGCCCGGGCGGCCGTCGAGCAGCGCCACGACCTCCTCCTGCGCCAGCGCGACCGCGGCCATCCCACCGGCCGTCCGCACCGACTGCATCAGGCGGGCGCGGGTGGCGACCAGCGTGACGGCGTCCGGCAGCGAGAAGAGCCCGGCGACCGCGGCGGCGGCGACCTCGCCGATGCTGTGGCCCATCAGAACGCTGGGCTGGACGCCCCACGACATCCACAGCCGGGCCAGCGCGTACTCGAAGGTGAACAGGGCCGGCTGGGTGTAGCCGGTCTGGTCCAGGAGGCTCGCGTCCTTTGCGGTGCCGAGGATCAACTCCCGTACGGACGCGGCCAGATGGGGCGCGAAGAGGCGGTCGCACTCGTCCACCAGGTCGCGGAAGACCGGGTACCGCTCATACAGCGCGGCGCCCATGCCCGCGTACTGGGTGCCCTGCCCGCCGAACAGGAAGGCGACCTTGCGGACGGAAGCCGTGGCGGGCTGCTCGTCGCCGAGCGCGGAGTCGAGGAGTTTGGCCAGGTCGGCGGGGGTGTTGACGACGCCCGCGAGCCGGTGGCTGAAGTGGGCCCGGCCGACGTTGGTGGTGTAGCACAGGCGGGCGATGTCCAGGTCGGGCGTGGTGTCGAGGAAGTGCCGGTAGTTCTCGGCCTGCCGCCGCAGCCCGGCGCTGTTCTTGCCGGACAGCGTGAACACCCCGCCCGGTGCGGCGGGTTGGCGGGCGGGCGGCACGGTGTCCGGCGCCGGGGCCTGTTCGAGGACGGTCGCGGCGATGGTGCCCGCGAACCCGAAGCTGTTGACGACCGCGCGCCGCGTCTCGGCCTTCCACGGCAGCACCTCGGTGGGCACGGTCACCGGGTAGGTGGCCCACGGGATGCGGCGGGAGGGCTCGGTGAAGTTCAGGTGGGGGTAGATGGTGCTGGAGCGCAGCTGGAGCGCGGTCTTGATCACGCCGACGATGCCGGAGGCCGGCTCCATGTGCCCGATGTTGGTCTTCACCGAGCCGACGACGAGGGGCTCCTCGTGGGTGTGGGACTTCGCGAACACGTTGCTGATGGCGCCGAGTTCGATGGGGTCCCCCAGCGGGGTGCCGGTGCCGTGCGCCTCCACGTACTGGATCTGGTCGGGGGTGAGCCCGGCTGCGGCCAGGGCCTGGCCGATGACGAGTTCCTGAGCGGGGCCGTGCGGCACGGTGAGCCCGGCGCTGTCGCCGTCCTGGCCGATCGCGGTGCCGCGGATCAGGGCGACGATGTTGTCGCCGTCGCGCTGGGCGTCGGACAGGCGCTTGAGGACCAGCACGCCGCAGCCCTCGGCGCGCGAATAGCCGTCCGCCGACTCGTCGAAGGTCTTGCACTTGCCGTCGGAGGCGAGCATCTGGCCGTGCGAGAACATGACCATGAAGCTGGGGTGGTGCACGGCGTTCACGCCGCCGCACAGCGCGATCTCGCACTCGCCCGCGCGCAGCCCCTGCACCGCCAGGTGCAGCGCGCTCAGCGACGACGAGCAGGCGCTGTCGACACAGACGCTGGGGCCGCGCCAGCCCAGGAAGTACGACACCCGGCCGGCGATCGCGAAGATCGGACTGCCCGCCGCGAGGTGCCCGTCCAGCTCCTCGTAGGGCAGCGCGCCCATGTGCAGGCCGTAGTCGAAGGAGCTGACGCCCATGTAGACGCCGCCGGTGCCGCGGCGCAGCGGCGTCGGGTCGATGCCGGCCTGCTCCAGGGCCTGCCAGGCGGTTTCCAGGACGATCCGCTGCTGGGGGTCTATGTAGCGGGCCTCCTTGGGGGAGATGTTGAAGAACGGGGCGTCGAACAGGTCGATCCGGTCGAGGAATCCGCCACTGGTGGTGGTGATCTTTCCCTTGTCGTCCGGTCCTTCGGGCCGAAATGCCTCGACGTCCCAGCGGTCTTCCGGAATGGTCCGGATTCCGGACTTCCCGGCCCGCAGGAACGCGTCGAACTCGTCGGGGGATTCCGCGCCACCAGGCAGGCGCAGCCCTATGCCGACGATGGCTATCGGCTCGTTCTTCGCCGCCTCGTGCTGTTCGGCGGTCGTCTCGTCACGCGACATTGCACGCCTCTTCGTCAGTGGACGGGTCCGACAGGGCGTCGGCCAGATAGGAAACGAGTTGCTCGACCGTGGGCTGGCTGAACAGCACAGTCGCGTCGATGCCGAGGTCGAGCAATTCTTCGAGGTGTGCCCTGAGGTCGTTGAGCCTGAGCGATGTCAGGCCGATGTCGAAGTAGCCATGGTCAAGGGGAAGTTCCTCGTGGTCGTCCATCAGGAGAATCTCTTTGATGTATGCGACAACGAGGTCTTCCAGGTCGTCTCGGCGCTCTCGCCGGCTCATCTCTCGCAGGTACCGACTCGTATTCATCGCACCAAGGTAAACAGCATGTGCTGACGCCCTGCTGATTCAGAGCTGATGTGATCGACTGCGCTGAACCGGGCCGCCGCGCGGGCGAGTTGGCGAACATCCGTGCCCAGCTGACATCCTCGCCGGAGGCGGAGCCCGCCCCCGTCGCGCGCCCGGGAGAGATCGTTCCGGCGGCGCCGGGGTTTATTACCCCTGAGGTAATCGACGGTGGCCGCCTCCCGCTGCGAACCTCGTAGAGGCAGGAAGAACGGACGTCCCCGCCGCACCAGGCCGCTCGGCCCCCCGGGCATCCGGCCGCACGGTACGGCGGGAAGTTATTACCCCTGAGGTAATCGACGGCCCGCACCCTTGCTGACAGCCTTGAGTTGTCGGGGCAGGCGAGCGCACTGCCGCACCGAAACTCCCACCCCCTTTTCGCACGAGGAGAGCACCATGAGTGAAATCGAAGCGGCCGTCGAGAAGTACGTCGCCAGCTGGGCGGAGCCGGACGCCGACATTCGCCGCAAGGTCATCGCGGAACTGTGGGCAGAAGACGCGATCTACAAGAACCCGTTCGTCGAATTCCACGGCCGCAAGGGCGTCGAGGACGCGGTGACGCAGGCGTACGACCTCTTCGTCGCCACCAAGGGCGCCACGTTCAAGGTCACCAAGGTGGACATCAGCATGGACGCGGTCCGCTACACCTGGGAGATGACGTTCGCGGGCGCCACCGAGCCCGAGGCGATCGGCACCCAGGTGGTCATCCTCGACGAGAACGGCCTCATGGCCAACGACCACCAGTTCATCGACAAGGCCCCCACCGGCATGGAGGAGCTCGTCCACGTCGGCCTCGACGTCTGAACAGGAATTCCGCGGTTCACCTTCTTCGCCGCCACCCCATCCGCGGGGGGAATTGAATCCGCGACGTATGCCGGCAGAGCAGCCGAGGCACCGGCTTTCGGCTCTGCCGGCCCCCGGCGGCACCTTTCTCGCGCGTGACGGAACGGCTGGGCCGATTTCAGCTGCGCCGGAACAGGCGGAATCCCCGGAATGCGCATGGCCCCGGAGATTTCCTGCGAGCTTCACAGCCCGTGCAGGCAGTACTGAAAACACTTCGATCGGGAGACCGAACCATGTCGGTAGACGAAAGTATCCGCTCAGCCTCACCCGGGTTGGAGGAGGCGGCCGAACCGGGGATGGACAAGACCGCCCTGATCCGGATCCTCATCGTGGTCTCGGGCATGTTCATGATCGGCCTGGACTTCTTCGGGGTCAACGTGGCCATCCCGTCGCTGCGCTCGGACCTCGACGCCAGCTCCGCGTCCATCGAGTTCATCGTCTCCGGGTTCAACCTCGCCTACGCGGCCAGCATGGTCACCGCCGGACGCCTTGGCGACCTCTACGGCAGGCGCCGCATGTTCGCCCTCGGCATGGCGTTCTTCACGCTCGCATCCCTGGCCGCGGGCCTCGCGCCCACCCCCGGAGTGCTGATCGTGGCCCGCGTCGTCCAGGGCATCGGCGCGGCCGTGATGACCCCGCAGATGCTCGCCATCCTGAACACCGCCTTCACCGGCGTCCAGCGCGTCCGCGCCTTCACCGCCTTCGCCCTGTCCATGGGCCTGAGCGCCACCTTCGGCCAGCTCATCGGCGGCGCACTGATCTACCTGGACATCGCCGGAATCGGCTGGCGCACCATCTTCCTCATCAACGTGCCCATCGGCGCCGTCTCGCTGCTCCTGATGCGCAAGTACATCCCCGAGTCGCACGGCACCGGCCGCACCGGACTCGACCTGATCGGCGCGGTCCTCGGCTCCTGCGGCCTGCTCGCCATCGTCCTGTCCCTGGTCGAGGGCCGTGAGCAGGGCTGGCCCGCCTGGTCGTGGGTGGTCCTGGTGGCCTCCGTACCGCTGCTCGCCGCCTTCGCCTGGCGCCAGAACCGCCTGGAGCGCAACGACCGCGCACCGCTGATCTCGCTCAGCCTGTTCAAGGAGCGGGCGTTCTCCGTCGGCATCCTGATCATCCTGGGCTTCTTCGCGGCGATGGCCTCCTTCATGTTCGTCCTTGCCCTCTACCTCCAGGACGGCCACGGCGTCTCCCCGCTGCACTCCGGCCTGATCTTCGGCGCCCTCGGCATCGGCTACGTACCGGCCGCCTTCGCCGCCCCCCGGATCGCCGCCCGCATGGGTAAGCAGGTGCTCACCCTCGGCGCCCTCGTCGTCGCCGCCGGGTACGGCCTGATGATCGCCGCGACCTCCGTCATCGGTGTCACCGGACCCTCGCCCTGGGTGATGCCCGGCCTGTGCGTCGCCGGCATCGGCATGGCCCTGTTCGCCAACCCCGTCACCCCCACCGTGCTCGCCGGCGTCAAGCCCGACCACGCCGCCGCTGCCGCCGGAGTCCTCTCCACCGCTCAGGAAGGCGGCAACGCCCTCGGCGTCGCGGCCATCGGCGTGGTGTTCTTCGGAGTACTGGGCCACGGCGCCCGCGGCGCCTACGCGGACGCCTTCGGATGGAGCGTCGCCGTCCTCGCCGCCTTCACCGTCGTCGTCGCCCTCCTGGTGCAGGCCCTGCCCAAGCCGGCCCCCCAGAACTGACCGGCCCCGCCCCCCCACCCGTCTTCCCCGCCCCCCTGTGAGGAGGCACGATGACCACGTCCGAGACAGTCGCCCCGAACTGGCCGATGCCCCGGTCCTGCCCGATGCTGCCGCCCGACCAGTACGCCGAACTCCGTGAGGAGGCGCCCCAGCAGGTACGCCTCGACGACGGCACCCTGGCCTGGATCGTGAGCCGCCACAAGGACGTACGCGAGGCCATGATGAACCCGGCCCTCAGCGTCGACAACACCCGGCCCGGCTTCCCCCAGCGCCTCCCGATCCCGCCCGTCCCGCGCATCCAGTCCTTCATGCGCATGGACGCCCCCGAACACACCCGGCTGCGCCGCATGGTGATGCCGGAGCTCGGCAAGTCGGCCGTCAAGGTCTACCGGCCGATGGTGACCGAACTCGTCGAGGGCCTCCTCGACGAGGTGGCGGCCCAGCCGCACCCGGTGGACCTGCTGCCCGCCTTCGCCTTCCCCATCCCGGCCCTCACCATCGCCCGCATCCTCGGCGTCCCCGAAGGCGACGCCGACGTGTTCCAGAAGCAGACCCTCGCCCTCACCACGTGCGACGTGGGCAGCGACGCCGGAGCCGAGGCGCTCGGCCTGCTGACCGGCTACCTGGACGAGCTGATCCGCACCAAGGAGGCCGACCCCTGCGACGACCTGATCGGCCGCCTGGTGCGCCAGTACTGGGCCACCGGCGAACTCGACCACTCCGACCTGGTCGCCATGGTCTTCCTCGTCCTGGTGGCCGGCCACGAGACCACGGTCAGCCAACTCACCCTCAGCATCCTCACGCTGATCCAGCACCCGCACGAGGTCGAGAAGATGCTGGCCGACCCCGCACGCCTTGACAAGGTGATCGACGAGCTCCTGAGGTACTGGTCGATCCCCCAGGACAACCAGGTACGGGTCGCCGTCAAGGAGACCGAACTCGGCGGGGTCCCGGTCTGCCCCGGCCAGGGCGTGGTCTTCGCGATATCCGCCGCCAACCACGACGACGGCGTCTTCCCCGACCCGGCCGTCTTCCAGCCCGACCGCGACGCCCGCCAGCACCTGGCCTTCGGGCACGGCGCCCACTACTGCCCGGGCGCGGCGCTCGCCAAGATGGAGATGGAAGTGGCCCTGCCCGCCCTCTTCCGCCGCTTCCCGGACCTGCGTCTGGGAGTCGACTTCGAGGACCTCTCCTTCCGCCACGACACCGTCGTCTACGGTCTCAACGCCCTGCCCGTCACCTGGTGACACCCCCGACCGGGCGCGGCCGGCCGACCGCCGCGAGCCGCACCCCCGCACACCGCCCTGCTGCCGTTCTTCCCCCGGCCGGCAGCAGGGCCCTGTCCCCACCGGGGAACACGTACACCGGGGCCGGCCCGCCGCCGCGCACCCGCCCGGACTCCGTGAACACACCGTCGAACCAGGCGTGGTGACGGAGAATGACGCCAGGCGGACCGAAGCATCGCCCGCCCGAGAACGAGGTGAGGACCAGTGACCGTGACGACAACGGACCCGCGGCTTTCGCAGTCCCTCGGGGATCTGCTGCGGCAGTGGCGCAAGCACCGTCTGCTCAGCCAGATGGAACTGGCCACGCTGGCCGAGATCTCCCCGCGGCACCTGAGCTTCATCGAGAACGGCCGCTCGGTGCCCAGCCGGGACGCCGTCCTGCGCCTGGCCGAAGCCCTCGGCCTCGAACTGCGCGAACGCAACCCGCTGCTGCTCGCCGCCGGTTACGCCCCCGTCTACCACGAGACCAGTCTGGAGGCCCCGCACATGTCCGCAGTCCGCGACATGGTGCGCCAGGTCCTTGCCGCCCACGAGCCGTACCCGGCGGTCGTCCTGGACCGGTACTGGAACCGGGTCGACGCCAACGACCCGGCCTGGCTGTTCGGCCAGGGCGTGCACCCGGAGCTGCTGGAGGAGCCGGTCAACCTGCTGCGGGTCAGCCTGCACCCCGAGGGCATGGCCCCGCGCATCGCCAACCTCGGCGAGTGGCGCGGCCACCTGATGAGCCGGCTGCGCCAGCAGGTCACGATGACCGCCGACCCCGATCTCATCAAGCTGTACGACGAGTTGAGCGGCTACCCCTGCGACCAGCCCGAGCCGAAGGTCGAGCTGCCCGGCCCCGGCGAGATCGCCGTCCCGCTGAAGCTGCGCTACCAGGGCCGCGAGCTCGCCTTCTTCAGCACCATGGCCACCTTCGGCACGCCACTGGACATCACGGTCGCCGAACTCGCCATCGAGTCCTTCTTCCCGGCCGACGCCGAGACCGCCGAAGTGCTGCGCACCACCGACTGGAAGGCCGCCGCCGAGAGCGTGGCTACTGGGCAGTGAGCGCCGAGCGGTACCACGGCAGGTACTGAGCGAACCGCGCGGGCAGACCGGGACCCGCCGGGCAGCCCGACAGCTGCCACAGGCGCGAGCTGGTGAACCAGTGATCCGCGGACAGCATCCGCAGCAGCCGCCCGCCCGCCGCCCCGATCCTGGCCGAGGCCTCCTCCAACGACAAGGAGCGCTCGGGCAGTTGGAGGCCGAGCCCGCCGGCGACCTCGGCGACCAGGTCCCGTACGCGCACGGGCTCGGGATGGCAGCCGTGCAGGACCCGGCCCGCCGGCAGGCGCTGCGGCCGCACCGCGAGGGCCGCGACCGCCGCGGCCAGGTCGTCGGCGGCCACCAGGGAGAGTCGCGGCCGCCCCTCGTCCACCCAGTACGGAAAGTGCCGCAGGAGCTGGACGACCGCCGGTACGACCCAGGTGTCGCCCCTGCCGTACACGAGGTAGGGCCGCACCACCGTGCCGCCCGCCGCGAGCACCAGTTTCTCCCCGGCGAGCCGCGAAACGCTGGTCGCCGAGGTCGGCCCGGGCGTCACCTCGCCCTCGGCCGGGCCGGCGTGCGGGCCGTCCCCGTACACCGCCGAGGTGCCCATCTGGAGGATGTGCCGCACGCCCGCGCGGCGCGCCTCGGCGAGCAGCGCCCGGGTGCCCTCCTCGTTGACCGCGCGGCAGGTCTCCTCGTCCTTTCCCACGGCGGCGGCGATGTGCAGCACCGTGTCGACGCCGTCGCACGTGCCGCGCAGCGACGCCGGATCGGACAGATCGCCCCGCACGGTCTCCACTCCCTTGCCCTGACGGTCCGTCACCTCCCGCTCGTGCACCATCAGCCGGACCGCGGGGCCCCGGCCCCGGGCGGCCAGGGGACACAGCCGTCCGGCCACCGAGGTGCCCAGGAATCCGGTGCTGCCCGTGACGAGAATCATCGCGTTGCCTTTCGAGGTGGGATCCGGTCAACGTTTTCCACGAGGTAGGACTCGCGGCGCGGGCCGTGGGTAGCGTGGCGATCATGACGGAACGTGAGGGGCTGCTCACCGGGAGGGTCGCGCTGATCACCGGCGCGAGCAGCGGCATCGGCGCGGCCGCGGCCCGGGTGTTCGCCCGGGAGGGTGCCCGGGTCATGCTGGCTGCCCGGCGCGAGGAGGAACTCGCCGCCCTGGCCAAGCAGTTGCGCAACGCCGGGTTCCAGGCGGCCTACACGGTCACCGACGTGACGTGCGAGCGCGGGGTGGAGCGGGCCGTACAGGAGACCCTGGACCGCTTCGGCGCGCTGGACGCGGCCTTCAACAACGCCGGCGCCGCGCTGCCGCACACCCCGCTGCACCTGATGCCCGCCCAGGCCTACGACACCCTGATGGACACCAACGTGCGCGGCGTGTGGCACTGCCTGCGCCACGAGGTCGCCGCCATGCTGGAGCACGGCGGGGCCATCGTGAACACCAGCAGCACCGCGGGCGCCGTCGCCACCCCGACCGCCGCCCCGTACATCGCCTCCAAGCACGCGGTGAACGGGCTGACCAAGGCTGCCGCCGCCGAGTACGCGGGGCACGGCATCCGGGTCAACGCGATCGCACCCGGCACCACCCGCAGCGAGATGATCACCCAGTGGCTGGAGCTGCACCCCGAAGCGGAGCCCGTGCTGCTGCAACGGGCCCTGCTGCCCCGGATCGCGGATCCCGAGGAGATCGCCGAAGCCGCGGCCTGGCTGTGCAGCGAGCGCGCCTCGTTCCTGACCGGCGCCGTCGTCCCCGTCGACGGGGGCTGGACCGCCCGCTGAGATCAGCACCCCGTACGCTCCAGCCACTCGCCGAGCGAGCGGCCCTCGGGGCCGCCGGAGCGGCGCTCGCGCGAGGCCTGCTCGGCTCCCGCGAGCGAGGCGAGGATCCGTTCCCGGATGCGGGCCGCCTGCCAGGCGGCGAGCGCGCGGGGATCCTCCCGCAGGCAGCCGGGCACCTCGTCCTCCTCGCGACGGTGCGTCAACCGCGCGACGGCGGCCCGGAACTCGGCGTTCGGCGGTACCGGCTCCGGAGCATCCGGGCCGGCCGGGCACAGGGCCGCCCCGCCGGGTGCGGGCGGCGGGCGACGGGCCAGCCGCGCCCGGATGAAGGCGGCCGCGTCCCGCGGGCGCGGCGCCACCCACCAGGCGCTCAGTTCGCAGACGATCTCCTCGGCGTCCAGGCCCGCGTCGACCAGCGGGCGCAACGCATGGGCCAGGCGCCGCAGTTGGGTGCCCTGCGTCCATGCGACGCGGGGTCGGATCCTCGCCGCCAGGGCCACATCGGCCGCGAC
Organism: Streptomyces sp. NBC_00212; assembly: GCF_045206365.1. Classification (NCBI taxonomy): domain Bacteria; kingdom Bacillati; phylum Actinomycetota; class Actinomycetes; order Kitasatosporales; family Streptomycetaceae; genus Streptomyces; species Streptomyces sp. NBC_00212. The sequence goes on along the minus strand of NZ_CP108116.1, from coordinate 180,393 downwards.
CCGGGCGGGCTCGCGCCGCGTACCGGCGGACGGCGCGCGGCGACGCCGCCCGGCGGCTGTCGCGGGACCGGTTGTGTAGTTCCTTCTGCTTCCTACCTCGGCTTTCCCACTCAGGGGGGAGCGAGTGAAAGAAGGGGAGCAACGGCGGGCGGCCTCCCGCACGGCACGCCGCCTGCCGTGCGCGGTCACCCCGCACACGCGCTTCCAGTAGCCGGTCCCGGCCACGCGTCGGCCCATGGCCGCATCCCACTGCGGCGGCGCACAGGCGGCGTAGAGCGTCGCTGTAGCGGCATAGCCGGGCAGGCCCCGCGCGCGGCGGGCATTGGCCCTCGAACCGCGCACCGCCCATACCAGGAGCCCGAGTTCACGCAGGTACCGGACGTGGTACGCCACCGAGCGCGGGCACATGCCGAGCCGGGCGGCCACGCGGTCGCGGCCGTAGGCGACCTGCCCGGCGGAGTTCAGGCGGCCCGCCAGGTCCTCGGCCACCCGCACGGTCGCGGCGTTCGCGCGGGGGTGCAGGGCGGTCGACACCGCCCAGCGCACCGCGTCCAGGAAGTCGGAGGCCCGGCGCAGTCGGCGGGAGTCGGTGCGGTCGACCCAGTGGCGCCCGGCATCCGGTATCGGAACGGGAGCCGGCTGCCGCGCGCAGGGGGTTTCGGCCAGGTCATGCGGCCCGGGGGCCGCAGGCTGGAGATGGGCGGCAGGGTCGTTCATGATGGGAGAGACTCCTCCGAAGAAGTGGATCCCCCTCCAGGCCGGTGCCGTACGAAGACGTCGCTCAGGGCCTGGAGGCAGCACGAAGTCCCGTGGAGGACTTGCATGTTCAGTCAGTGCCGCAGCCGTATCCGGGCATGCGGCCGGGGCGTCCGGCACACCGGGCCGGGCGCGGCCACGGCGGGGCCGCCCCCTCGTCGAGGGCGGCCCCGCGATGCGATGGACAGCTGCGAAGCCGGCGCCCGGGACCCGGGCCACGCAGGTGGCGGCCGGCGGGCGGGGCCTCACACGGGAGGCGGGGCGGCGCTAGCGCCCGGCCGGATCCTCCTCCGTCGCCATGTGGGCGAGGAAGACGGGCTCACCGTCCTGATGGCACGTCACCAGTACGTCCGAGGAGCCCTGCTGAGGCCGTGCCTCGACCCAGCACGGCGTGGAGAACTCGGCATAGCGCAGAAACCGGACGGAGAACACGAGCGGATGAAACGCCTCAGAGGCAGTCGCCGCGCAGGCGGCCTGACGGCACGCCTCCATCAGCAGGATGCCGGGGAAGTGGTCGTTGGTCAGGTCGGGATGGTGCGGATCGACGCGCAGTTGCCAGCGGTTTTCGGCCGCCGGGGGCGCGAGCAGCACCTGCTCCGCCGTGGCGCAGCGGACGGTTCCCGGGGCCATCGGCCGGGGCTGGTGCGGCAGTTCGGCGGTGGCGCGTTCGCCGCGGATGCGGCGGTAGGCCGCGGGGGAGGTGATGCCGAGTTCCCCTTCGCCCTCGGCCCACGCGGTGCCGCGGCGCAGCGTGACCCGGCAGTGCATGCCGGTGGGCCGCCGGCCGCCGCGGACGGCGGAGCAGGCCACCTCGACGGCCACGTCGTTCGTCGCTCCGTTGACCGGCAGGAAGTCCCGGCCCACCGTGTAGCGCAGGTCCTGCAGTACGAAGCGGTGGTCCAGCGGGACGCCGAACGCGGTGTGGGTGAGCAGGATGGCGGACTGCCGCATCGTCTCGGCGATGATCAGCGGCGAGTGCAGCCCGTCGTCCGGCCGGAACAGCCGGGGCTCCTCGGGCCAGCGCACGTCCACCTGGAAGCGGGAGTCGGCGACCTGTCGCCAGGCCGTGGGCAGGACGTCGTGGGCGACGGGCCGGTGGACGAGTGCCGGGTCGACGGTGGGACGCCGCTGATGCGGAATCCTGCGGGGCTGCCCGGTTGAGCCGTTGGTTCCAGGGACGTGCGTTCTGTTCGGAAGGAACGTGCGCTGAGTCATGACTCCCCCTAGGTAGGACAGAAGGCGGCGGCCAAGGCCTGCCTTCGAGTCCGTAACATACGTGCATGACTGTATGGTTGCAATGAGAACACCGCAGTCGCTGGTAGATGCATCCCGCATCCGGCGCGGGCGGGCACGAGCATGGAAAGGCAGGAGATCGCATGGCGACACGGGAGCGCGGAGTCAGAACACGCAGGACGATCCTGAGGGCGGCTGGCGCGGTCTTCGCGGAGCGCGGGTTCGAGGGCACCACCATCAACGAGGTGATCTCCCGGGCGGGGCTGACGCGCGGGGCGTTCTACTTCCACTTCGACGACAAGGAGGCCGTGGCCAACGCGGTGCTCGCCGAACAGGTGGGTGCGGTGGCGGTGCTTCCGCAGCAGCTCAAGCTGCAGGAACTGGTGGACGCGGGCCTGGTCTTCGCGCACCGGCTGAGCGTCGACTCGATGCTGCAGGGCAGCATAAGGCTGTCCGTGGAGAGCGCCGGGCTCAACCTGGAGCGGGACAAGCCCTTCCGGCAGTGGATCGACCACAACCACCAGCTGCTGCGCGAGGCGCAGGACCGCGGTGAGGTCTTCCCCCACACCGACGTCGCCGAGGTGGCGGAACTGCTCGTCGGCGCCTTCTCCGGACTGCAGGCGCTGTCCGAAGTCCTGTCCGGGCGCAGCGACTTGGAGCACCGCACCGCGGCCCTGCTGCACTACCTCCTGCCCAGCTTCGCCACCCCGTCCGTCCTCGGCCGGCTCGACGCGTCCGCGGGGCGAGGTGCCCGGCTCTGGGAGCAGATGTCCCTCCAGTCGGAGGCCGAACCCCTGGAGGGCGAGGGCGAATTGCCCGCCCCCACCCATCGGTAACATTTACTTGTGTACGTTTTCTCGACCGGATGCGCCTCCACCTCCCCCGAAACGGCCAGGTGGAGTCGCGGACCGGGGTCATTTGCAGCCGCTAAAGCCCGATTTGGCCACCTGGTTGCGACCCCGAGGCAACCACCACTGCCGTTGACAACGCTGACTTGAGCCCTCTTAACTAGACATCGCTGTCGGTTTTCTATGTACCCGGGGCGCCGCCCCGACAGCCGACCACCAAGGCGGGGAGTTGTCCCAGATGAAGCAGGAGCGGGCGGTACGCACGCGGAGCGACCTCATCCTGGCGGCCGCCGAGGTCTTCGACGAAAAGGGTTACATCGCCGCCCGGCTCGCCGCCATCAGCCAGCAGGCCCATGTGAGCGTCGGCGCCCTGCACTTCCACTTCGAGAACAAGGAGGCCCTGGCCGCCGCGGTGGAGCGGCAGGCCACGGCCGACCTCCGCTCGCTCATGGACGCGACCCGCAGCAGAGGGACCAGGCCCGCCCTGCAGGTCCTCATCGACACCTCGCACGCCTTCATGGTGAAGCTGCGCAACGACGTCGTCGTACGGGCCGGCCTCCGGCTGAACGGCGACACGTCGTACGGCTGCGAGGAGGCCGATCTGCGCGCCGAGTGGGAACAGTGCGTCCAGCGGCTGCTCGACGACGCCGAGCGCGAGGGCACGCTCGCCGGGGGCGTGGCCCCGCACAACGCCGTGACGGTGGTCGTCTCCGCGACGGCGGGCATCGAGATGCTGGGCCGCCGCAGCCCCGGCTGGCTCTCGCCGTACCGGATGACGGGCATCTGGCAGATGCTCCTCGCCAGCCTCGCCGCCGAGGACATCCGGCACCGCCTCAACCCGGCCGGCGCCGAAGTGGACACCTGCGAGCCGCGCTGGTCCACCCCCCTGAGGCGGCTGGACCTGGCCGCCTCAGCGCATCGGCCCGGCCGCCACAAGGCACTGGCGGCCGAGCCATTTTGAGGGTACGTCAGGTGTCGGAGTGTCAGCCCTCGGTACGGGGAACAGCCGCGTTCCGCGGGGTTCCGGAGAACGCCAGGGCGTCCGGGGCGCCGACGACCAGCCCGGGAGCCGGCGGCGTACGGGCGCCGGTGGAGGGTTTGCTCCACCGCCGCATCATCGGGGTCTCCACCGCCGTGTGCAGATGCCAGGCGAGGAGCACGCTGACGGCGAGCGCGAACAGCAGGACGGCGGAGCCGGCCAACGGGCCGAAGGTGACACCGAAACCGATCTTGCCGCGCAGATAGCCGAGCACCGGGCCGTGCACCAGGTAGAAGGCGAACGACACTTCGCCCAGCCAGAGCGCGACCGGCCCGCGGAACGGGGAGCGCCTGCCGCGCAGATCGGCCACCGCGGCCGAGGCGATCAGCAGAGCGAGCGGGACCAGGCACACGGCGACGGTGGCGAAGGACCAGGAAGCCCTGCTCGCGGCGGCGTACGCGCCGATGGTCAGCAGGCCCGCGGGCAGCAGGGGCAGCCGGATCCAGCGTCCGCTCTGCACGATGCGGGCCATGAGCATGCCCAGGACGAATTCCAGCAGGCGTACGGGCGGAAGTGCGTAGACGACCCACACCTGCCACTGCGACGCCAGGAAGCGAGGGCCTCCCGGGGAGGGCGTCATCGGGCTGCTGGGCAGGGCGAGTTGGGCGACGGCGGCCACGGCGAACACGGCCGCGACCACGATGCCCGCCCACACCCACAGCCGGTCCGGCGCGATCTTGACCACGCGGCGGTACAGCAGCGGGAAGCAGAGATAGAACACGATCTCGCAGGAGAGTGACCAGCTCGGCTGGTCGATGCTGAACACCGTGTCCAGGTGGGCCGTGGGGAACCAGGTCTGCACGAGGAACAGGTTGGGCAGCCACTGCCGCCAGGTCGCCGCCGTCGTCAGCAGGGCCATGGTCACGGCGAACATGACGACGTGGTTGGGATAGAGCTTGGCGATCCTGCGCCGCCAGAACAGGCGCGGCGTGTCCAAGGGGTTCGCCACCCACGTCAGGACGAATCCGCTGAGCAGGAAGAAGAACGAGACGCCGACCCAGCCGGCCTGCGAGAAGACCGTCGAGTACCAGTGGGCGGTGGAGCCGCGGAACAGGCTCAGGGGCGGGTCGGTACGGCTGCTGTGGAACAGGAAGACCAGCAGCGCCGCAAGGAAGCGCATCCCGGTGAGGGACGGCAACCGGGAGTGGACACCCTGCCCGGCGGCGGGCGGGGCGACTGAAACGCCAGGAGTCATGATGCCCTTCTCACCTGTGGGGTACGTCTGCGGCAGTCCGCCGCCCGGGCGACGAGGGTGTACGCGGCAGTTGCGGCTCCGGCGGGGCGTTCGGACAGCCCGGCGGGATGACCCGTGGCCTGATCGGTCTTGATGACGAGGAGTTCCCTCTCACGATGCTTCATTTGGCCGAAGGTAGAGCAGCCTCCTGACCGGTTCCTGACGCTTGACACGCAATCAGATTCCGTTTGTCGAGGGGCAGTTCGGGCGGGACGGGCAGGGCGTCAGAGATGAGTCAGGCACGGGTCAGCCATGGGTAAGGCATAGGTCAGGTGGGTCTGGCATCGTAGTTGTTGTGAACGGCGAGGGAGACCGGAGCCGCGAACTGGGAGAGGTGCCCGGAGTGGTTGATCGGGGACCAGGGCGCAAGCTCGAAGTCGGATCTTTCGGGGTCCACGCAGGTTCGAATCCTGCCCTCTCCGCGTGGTCGGTCCGGGTGGTTGGGGCCGGTGTACAGGGAGAGGTGCCCGGAGTGGTTGATCGGGGACCGTGGCTCTGCCGAGGTCGGATCTTTCGGGGTCCACGCAGGTTCGAATCCTGCCCTCTCCGCCGTGAATCAGCTGGACGGTGAGCGCCTCGCGGCGAAGCGGGGCGCTCACCGTCGCTCCCTCTCCTCCCTGGGGTCATACCCCTGGCCACACCTGGCAGGAGCTCGGCGACCTGCTCGGCGTGACCCGCCAGGCCGCCTTCCAGAGGTTCGGCAAGCCGATCGACCCCCGGACGGGAGCCCCGATGGACAAGACGGTGCGCATGGAAAACGCGGCGGAACGCGCGAGGACGATCGTCGAGGCCGTCCTGGAGGACCGCATGGACGAGGCGAGGCAGACCTTCAACGCCCAGGTCCTGGAGGCCTTCACGGACGAGGTGAGGGGCAGCGGCCTGGCCACGGTCGCGGGCCTGGTCGGCGCGTTCGAGGACTTCGCGGACGGGGAGCCGTTCGTGCGGCGCGTGGGCGACCACACAGTGGTGGACATTCCGTTGCGCTACGAGGCGGGCGACATGAAGGCGAGGGTCGCCTTCGACGCGGACGAGAAGGTGGCGGGTCTGTTCATCCTGGCGCCGGAAGTCCCGTAAGGGGGACGGCTGGTCGGAAGCGGGCTCCCGGTCCTCTCCTCGGCCACTGCGCCAGCGTCCCCCGAGTGGAGCACATCGAGCCCGGCGAGTTCCTGGCAAGCTATTGGCCCGCGCCCATGCTCCGGCCCGACGAGCTGCGCGATCCGATCCGATTGATTGGCATGCCCACGGTCGGATCGGACGCGCTGACGAATGGGGACGAATCGTGACCCAGCTCAAGACCCTGAGTACGTACGTGACCCCCGAGTGCCGCGAGGCCCGCAACCTCCGCTGGGAGACGGGGCACCTGCACTGTCCCGGGCCACTCGAACTGCGGCAGGCGCCGGGCACGGTGGCCTTCGAAGTCCTCAAGTGCGCCTGCCCCTGCCACGCGGCCGAGCCCGAAGCGTCCGCACCGCCGATCTGATCCGGACCGCCTCCTTCCCGTAATCTGGGTGTGGGTACGGGTACGTACCCGTACCCTGTAAGGGTGGAAAGGAGCACAGCCATGAGCGACGCCAACGTCCGCATCCCCGAGGAAGCCAAGGATCGCCTCGCGGCCATAGCGGCCAGTGAAGGGCTCTCACTGCGGGCCTACCTCGCCCGCCTCGCCGACACTCTGCTCACCCCTCAGGAGAGGGAAGAGCGGGCGGAGCAGGCCAGGGCCGCGCTCCAGAAGTGGAACGGGTACGCCCCGACAGCCGCCGAGCAGCAGGATCTCGACGCTGAACTGGACCAGCGCCTGGCCCGGGTGACCGGCCGGTGAGCGAATGCGTGCACATCGTCCTGGACGAAACGGCGATGACCGCGGCCGGCCAGGGCGACGTCCTGGCATCCCGTCTCATCCATCGCGCACACGGGCAGCCGGGCTGGTTCCTCTGCGCCCCGGCCTGCGCCCTCGTCGAAGCCGAACGCAGCCGTCCCGGGACGGCCGAGCACCTCGCCGCGATGCCCGGCGTCATCGTCCTGGACCTGGACCTGCCCGCAGCCCTGGCCGTCGCCCCACACGAGACGTGGGCCGCCGCACACGCCGAGTACGCCGCACAGCCCACCCCGGACCGGCCGGACGGAGCGATCATCGCGACCACCGCCCCGAAGCGCTGGGAATCCCACCCGGTCCGCGTCCTGGACCTCACGCCCTGAATTCGGTTGGGCGCGACGCGGGCCCGCTGCTAGCGTGCGGATGCGCCGTGCCCCCTACCAGGAGGTGAGACCCCATGAACGCAGTATCCCGATGGGTGCTCCCCCTCCCCGTTACGGTCGGCGACTGACGTAGGTGTCGCCGGGAGCGCCGAGACGAACAAGGCACTCCCGAAGGACAAGACCTATGAATTCTGTGCACTTCACCGCGGAGACATCGGCGAACGGTGTCATCGAGCGCGACTTCACCCTGGGCGAGCTGACCGGCGCCCTCTGGTCGCCGGCCTCCGGCGCCGGGCGCGCGCCCCTCGTGCTGCTGGGCCACGGCGGCGGCAACCACCGCAAGTCCCCGGCCATGGTGGGCCGGGCCGAGCGCCTCGTGACCAACGGCGGGTTCAACGTCGCCGTCATCGACGCACCCGGCCACGGCGGCCGCCCGCGCACCGAGTACGACGAGCGCGAGATCGCCGTGATGCAGCGGGCGATGGCGGCGGGCGAGCCCGTCGGCCCGATCGTCCGGCGCTACAACGCCCACCTCGCCGAGCGCGCCGTACCGGAGTGGCAGGCGACCCTGGACGCCCTCCAGGAGCTGCCGGAGATCGGCGCCGACGGGCCGGTCGGCTACTTCGGCCTCAACATGGGCACCGCGATCGGCGTCCCGCTGACCGCGGTCGAACCCCGCGTCACCGCCGCGGTGTTCGGCCTGTTCTGGCCGGAGACGCTGGTGGAGACGGCGAGGCGGATCAGCATCCCGATCGAGTTCGCGTTGCAGTGGGATGACGAGCACATCCCGCGCGAGGCGGGCCTCGCCCTGTTCGACGCGTTCGCCTCGAAGGACAAGACGCTGCACGCGAACGCGGGACGGCACAAGGAACTGCCCAGGTTCGAGGCCGACAGCGCGGTCCGGTTCTTCGTACGCCACCTCGGCGGAGCCGCCGGGCCGCAGGGCTGACCCGACCTGACGCGGTGCTGGCGCCCGGCCACCAGCCGGGCGCCAGCACCGCCGAAGCCGTCAGCGTATCTGCGAGAAACTGTGGGTGTGAGGCGTCCCCCGGAGTCCACGGGGGTTTCCTCAGTGCGGTCCAGCAGCGACACGATCACCACGACACATCCCAGTCACCGCCGATACCCATACGCCGCGGCGCTCACCTGCAGCGATGACCATTCGAACGGTACAGGCGGCCGGCTTCAGGGCTGAACCGCCAGAGGCATGAGGTTTTGGCACCGTACAGACTTATGCAAATCGCTGGCTCTGTTCGTTAGGCCCTGCAAAGATCCAGGCGGCACAGACGGGCATCAGCGGTGCCCGGCTTGGCACGCATCCCGTCTGCAGGGGTGAACTGTGGTCCTGAACACGTGATTTGCATGGCTTGACGCCTGAGCCCGCGTCCCCGGCCGCGGAATGTTTTGTCCGCTTTTCCGGTAGCAGCTCAGCAACAGGATGGAGACCTGATGAAGTCCCGTATCAAGGTGGCGCTGGCCCTTGCGGCGTCGCTGGCCGCGGTCATGGCGGTCGACGGAACTGCTCATGCGCAACAGATATCCCGCTCGCACGTCATCATGTACAACGCGCAGAAGAACACCTGTCTGCGCACAAATGGCAATGAGGTCACGCTGGGCTCGTGCGGCGATGCGGCCGCCCAGTGGAACATCATTCCCGACGACGGCTACAACGAGATCCAGAACGTCGCCACCGGAACATGCCTGGAGCACTACAACCAAGCGGGCGGGATGTTCCCCGTCAGCGGTGAGACGTACCTCATGTCCTGCGCCGGCAACCCGCGCGTGCTCTGGGACGCAGACTTCGTGTACAACAACGTGTTCCTCTTCCAGAATCACGAAGATCCCAGCATCTGCCTGGACTCGGGGCAGCAGAACCCGGCCAGCTCGGGGTTTTGGCTGGAGTTCAACAACTGCCACCTGAACAACGCCTATCAGCAGTGGGAGCTTGCCTGATCCGCACTGCGCCCGGTTCCAACTGGAGCGCCCTGAGGGCCTGATGGTCCTCGTCGGTCAGATGGAGGCTGATGCGGCGGCCGCCGTCGGTCATCACGAGCCCGGCGGCCTGTGGCCGCCGGGGTCCTTTCCACAGTGCCACGTCCGCACTCAACTCGTCGCCGTCATACTCACCTTCAACGTCGACCCCACCCTCAGCACCAACACTTTGATGGTGGGCTGTATTTCGGCGCGGTGAGCACGGTTGGTGAAGTGATGCCTGTGCACCTTCTTCCAGGTGGGACTGTTCCGTAGGACTGGCGGTGCGTCCCGCACGAGACGCACCGCCGGGTCCCCCCCCCGGGCGGGGGCCCGGCCCTGGGTACGTCAGCCGTTGCTGGGCGGGCTTAGCTTCGCTTTTATCCCTGAGAGTGTCGGATCGCAGGTCATGCGGTTGTTTTGACCGCTGGATGGCGAGGTGCGGGGCCGCGTCGGGTGCCTTGCGGTCGACCTGTGGAGCGTCCGCAGGGTTGTGGCGGGTTGGCCGGTGTTCGCACCGCCGCCTGGACGTGACGAAATCGTCGGCGGACTCGGCCGGGTGTGAGCTGAGCAGGTGGCAGGGGTTGTTCCCAGGGCAGTCGGTGGTCGCTCACCAGGGTGCGGGCGAGGCGGAGTTGGGTGTAGGCGGCGATCACGAGCCATGTCCAGCGGTCGGCCTGTTGCGGAGTGCGGGGCCGGGGCAAGGTCCAGTTCAGGGTCTGGCGGACGAAGCGGAAGGTGTGCTCGACGTCGAAACGGCGGGTGTAGGCGCGCCAGAGCGGGTCTGGATCGGGGGTCGTGCCAGACGGTCCTGCCCACCACAGCCACAACGTCTTCGGCGCCCGGCTGCGGCCGGGCAGCCGGGCGACGGTGAGGCGGACCAGGGTGCCGGGGACGATGGGGCGGGGGCCGCGGCTGCCGTGCCCGTCGTGCTGCTGGGTCTTGGCGTGCAGTCGATGCCACATCTGCACAGTCACCGCGCCGTACTGCTCGTCCGTGCAGGTGTGGACGGAGTCCGGGGCCGGCCAGGTGGCGGGGTCGGGGCAGGCGAACTTCGCGCCGTGGCGGCGGGGCCGTCCCACGCCCGTAGCCTTCCTGGGCGGCGGGTCGGCGTAGAAGGACCGGTCGGAGCGGACCCGGACGAGGATCTGGGCCTCACTGCCGGTGAGATCAAGGACCAGGCGGACGGAGTCGTAGCCGCCGTCAAACACGAACAGCGGGCTCTGCACGCCCAGTTGAGGACGCTGTCGTAGCAGGCTACGGATCTGATCGGCGGCGACCGTGCTGGGGTTCTCGCCCGGCACCAGGCGCCGGGCATCGATCGGAGCGGTCCAGGAGTTTGTCGTCAGCTCCAGGCCGGCGAGCCAGGAGTAGGCCCAGCCGGCCACGATCGGCTGCCCCGCCGAATGCCTGGAGGGATGGTAGTAGTAGCCACGGCCGGGCGAGCACTCCGCGTCGCTCCGGACCCACACACTCACATCCACCGCGAACACGGGACACGACGTACCAGGCAGCGAGCCGGCGAGTAACGCACGTACCGCTTCGGCATGCACCTGTCCTTTTGCCAGGGCGGCGTAGGTGCTGCCGTGACCGCGCCGGTGCAGCCCGTCCAGCGACAGATACGGCAGCGAGATGACCGGCCCGGCTGCCAGCAAGGCGTCCGTCAGCTCGAACAACGCATCCGCCCGTCGCACCAGACAGTCATACCAACCCCTGCGGAAGCGCATCAGATCGGTCTGCCTCTGGCGGGCCGTCCCGCCCCCGAGCACACTGACAGCGACGGCCATCGCGCCCTCCCCGGTCTTCACCTACCTGGAGGATCCCGCGATGGCCGTTCTATGTCCCACACATCCCGGCCCTGGCCGGGAGCAGTACGCCGCTGGGCGAGGAAGATCTGCTCGACCTGGCCATGCTCGCCGGGTACTGCGTGGACGGCCCCCAGCCCGAGACGATCCCAATGCGGGAGAGCAGCGCCGTCGTCAACCGCGCCCGTCTCGACAGCGGCGCGACCCTCCTCCTCGACACCGTCACCGACGTGCTCCGCCTGGCGTGCGTCCTGTCGGACGGTGACGTGACCCTGCTGGAGCCCACCCGGTTCCGCTCGCCGTCGCGCCGGGTCCGCCGTGCCCTGCTCGCGGGCCTCGACCGTGTCGTCGCGGACGCCCCGGACAAGCTCGCCGACGTGCTGGCCCACCGCGAGGCGTTCAAGCGCCTGGGAGAGCGGCTGCACGCCCACGAGTACGAGGCGCGCTGGCCGCACGCCGCCGACGTGTTCGCCGTGGCCCGGGGCGAGATGCAGGCCCGCTCCTTCGACAGCCGCGTCGAGGAACTGCTCGGCGCGAACGACGTTCCCGGCGCGGCGCGGCTGCTGGAGTCCGCTCCGGGCAAGCTGTTCCGCTCTCTGGACCGCCTGCTGCGCGCCTGCCTCACTCAGGACGAGCGTGAGGGGGCGGCAGCCGCGGCCGAGCGGGTCGCCCCACAGGTCTCGGGCCGGGTCCTGCTCTCGGTGCGCGAGCACTTCGACAACCGCACGAAAGAGGGCGGCGGGCGCCGTGTCTTCGTCAACCGCCTCGGCCGCGCCTGGGTCAGCGACGACACCCGCCCGCCGGTGCCGGCGGCCGAGCGCGAGCGCCTGACCGCGGCGCTGGACGTCGAGATAAGCCGCCGCCTGCCGGAGCCGGGGCATCTGCTGATCGACCCGGACATCCTGGACGTCGCGCTCCCGCTCAGCGGCAAGGCGACGGCGGCCGGCCTCGGGGTGCTGCCGCGCAGTTCTCTCACTCCAGTCGACGGCGAGTTGCTCCGGTTCTTCGTGTACTGGAAGCAGACGAGCCGCACCACCGACTTCGACCTGTCGGCGCTGATGCTGAACGCCGCGTATGAAACCGTCTCCTGGCTGTCGTACACCGCTCTCACCGAGGTCGAGGGCGAGCACTCCGGCGACATCACCGACGCACCCGACGGCGCGTCGGAGTTCATCAACCTGCGCCTGGGCGCCGTGCGCGGCACTTACATCGTCCCGCAGGTCAACATCTTCTCGGGGGAAGGATTCGAGGAAGTCGAGGAGTCGTTGTTCGGCTTCATGCTCCGCGACGCCGAACAGCAGGGCCGCCCCTTCGAACCACGCACCGTACGCGCCTTGTCGGCATGGAGCTTGCGCGGCCTGTAGTACCGGCCCCGGTCGCCCCCCGGCCTGGACTCCAACAGCATCTACGAGCATCCGCGACAACTACGCCGTCCAGTCCCAGACCCCTGTGCAAGGTGGCCGTGGTGGCATGGCGTAGCTGGAATGCCGTCGCACGTTTCTGCTCGTGATGTCCAGCAGTTCGGAGGCTTGGCTCGAAATGCCGGAAGGCCCTCATCGCTGAGGGCCTTCCGTCGGGTTCGCGTTGAGTCAGTGGTTCTTCTCGTACGCCGCGCGAACGTCAGCGGGCACGCGGCCGCGATCGTTCACCGCGTAGCCCTTCTCCTTGGCCCAGGCGCGGATAGCAGCGGTGTCCTTGCTGCCGCCTGCGGGACGGGGCGCCGCCTTGCGGCCCCGTCCAGAGGTCCGCCGTCCGGCCTTGGTGAAAGGCGCGACTGCCTCAAGCAGCTTGTCGTAGCTGTCCGGGCCGAGGTCGATTTCATAGGCCACACCGTCGAGAACGAGAGTATGCGTCGCGGCCTCCTGGTTCTCTTCACCCGTGAGGTCGTCGGTGTAGATGGTTACGATTTTCTGAGCCATAGAGGGATTCTATGGGCGATCGGTGCTTTGAATATCCAGGATTTCAAAGCACCAGGAAACACGTCGGCCGCCGTGCTCCGCGGCGTCTGCCACGCTGCTCCACCCCCACGCCCGCCGACCTCCAGACCGACGGACAGGTGCCGCTCGGCGGCAACCTGGTCACCGCCGACGCCCGCTCCTGCGAGAACACCCCTATCCCCCGGGCTGGTAGGCCGGTTCAGCACGAGCCCGGGCGCACGCCGGCCGGAGTCGATGCCTCACGGCCGCCGCCTGAGGTCCAGCCTGCGCAACGCTCACCGTCGTAGCGGGGCGGGCGACGCGGTGAATGCCCTGCACATGTCTCGCCGCCGTCGAGCCGCAGATCAAGCCTCCGGGAACACGGCGTGGGTCTGCAGCGGGCCTGCAGTGATGCGCAGCGTCCGGATGCGGACCGGCTCTTCCTGGTCGAGGTAGAAGATGTGCATGAACGGGGCCCGCACCACTTGGTCCGGTTCGCTCTTCCTGGCCATAGTTGCCTCGCCGCGCAGCAGACGGACCCCGTTGTCCGCGGTCCAGAACTCAAGAACCTCATGGGTGATGTTCAGCGGCGAGTCAATCTTCACGAAGAACGCCTTGATGGCTTCGACACCGTGCACATGCGCGGTGCCGAAGAACATGTCGGTGTCCTCGGTCAGTGGCGCGAAGCCCTCATCGAACTCCAGGGTGTCAATGGCGTCCATGAACTTCAGGACCCAACCGGCCACGGCCGTCGTTTGTGCGGAGCCTTTCATGGCGATGGTCTCCTGTTCATGCGGCGGACAGGGCAGCGTGGAAGGCACCGCTCTCGACACTGACGCCTCCGAGATGGGGCGCGGCACGGCATCGTCAGTCTTGGGGGCGTTCGAACATGGGCGTGGCTTGCGCGTCGTACGGCAGGGTGGAGACGGCGGCGGCGTAGCCCTGGTCCAGGGTCTGCCGTTGGCGAGCAGTGTGCGGGCCCTTGGGGAGCGCGGCCAAGCGCCCCAACCGTTCCTCGTACGCCCCAGCAGCGTGCTCCGCAGTCGCCTGCCAGCCAGATTCGTATCTGTCGGAGCAGGCCTTGAGGCCCGCCGTCGCCTTGTTCAGCGGTCGCGGGGCGGGGACATGCGTGCGTGCAGCAGGGTGCTGCGGGTGAGTTCGGCACCTTGCCTGTGTTCCTCGTTGAACAGTGCGACGAGGCCCTTGGGGGCTTTCCAGTGCTGGCGCAGGCTGACCGTGGCGGCGAGGTCGTCCAGGAGGGTGTCGATGACGGCGGCGGCTTCGCTGGGCCGGTCACCCCAGCCGTCGCCCCACCACAGATGCTCGGTCGGTGTACAGGGCGCAGGGTGGACGTGGCCGTCGCTGGTGGTGATCCACACGGTGTGGTGCAGGACGACCGAAGCGAGTTCCGCGCCGCCGGCCGGGAGAGAGCGGGGCGTAGAACCGCCACAGCTGCTTGCCGTCCTCGCGGGGGGTGCGCAGAACGGGCATGTCGGTGAGCGGGTCGAGGAAGAACGCCTCCGCCCGGTCGTCCTGAGCCAGGACTGCGTGGGCGGCGGTCGGATCGCACATCGTCAGCCGGCTGGTCCACCGGGCGCTGATCGTGCCGGACTGTACGGGGATTTCGGTGACCGACCCGAAGGGCAGCAGCTCCGGCTCGCGGCCGATGACGATCTCCAGCGCGGCCACGGCGTCCGGGTGGCTGCTCAGGGCGAGCTTGTGCCAGCCAGCCTTGAGAGCCTGGCGGTCCCCGTCGCACGGCAGCGGATGGCGGGTGGTGTCGGGCACGGCGCCCGCGACGACGGGGTTCGGATTCTCGCCGTACCCGTCTTTGCAGAAGATCTCGATGTCGTGCGCCGTGTGATCGATCCGGTCGTTGCGGATGCTGTTGGCCATGTCGGTCGCCGCGGCCCGGGCAGTGACGTCGAAGGTGTCGTTGCCGGCCGCCCGGCGCAGGGTCTTCTCGCTGGTGCTGGCCGGAACTTCGACCACGGCCGCTGGGGAGCCGGGCTGCCACTGGCGGATCAGCGGCGCCTGGCGCAGCGTGCCGGGCCACCAGGGCAGGTCTTGGCCGGCGAGCGCCGCGACGTCGCTCCAGTCGGCTTCGTACTCGATGCCCGGGTGAGCGGTGTCGGCGGCGACCAGGGAAGGTCCGCGGATGCCCATGTCCCCGTAGAGGGCGCAGACGGTGACGACGCTGTCCGGGTTGCCCTTGGCGGTGATGTCAGTGGCGACATCGGCGGCGGCCTTGCGATCAGCGCAGTGCACGATGCGGACCACGCCGAGAGCGGTCCGCCAGTCCAGTGCGGGTCCCCGCACGGTGTCCTTGTAGCCCGCCCATCGGCCCGTGGCGAATTCCTCGGGCAGCGGGCGCATCAGCACGGCGCCGCGGTGGGTGAACTCCGCGGTGCCGGCAGCCCAGGCGGAGACCTGCCCGCCGTCCCAGACCTCTTCAGGCTCCCTGCCGCGGAACGGCCCACCCAGGTTCGGATGCTCCGTCGGCGTGGGGAAGTCGTCGTACTTCCGCACCAGCCGCCACATCCCGAACGCGTTCACGCCCAGCAAGCGCTGTACTTCCGCCTTCGACAGATAACTGTTGCTCACGCCCATCCCGGGCTCCTCCCCCTCGCAGGGCCGATGCGCCCAGGCTCAGAGCATGGGACGGCCCGGCCGGGCAGCGCGCGACATCCGCCGTGCCCTGCCCGGTTCCGCACCTGCATTGGCCGAGAAGCGACCAAGCCGCAGCACACCTTGAGCGCCGGTTGGCGAGCTGTTCGGCGTCTTCCCCTCCAGGAAAGGGATTGCCTCTCTGGCAGAGGCTGGCATCCGGCCCGCGAAATTCCTTGAGGAGGGTGCGATTTACAGACTCGTTCCGCTTACGCGGCGAGCAGGTCCGGGTCCTCGATCGCGAAGTCGCGCCGCCCCAGCTCTTCCCTCAGGCGGCGGGCACTTTCAAGCCGTTCATGGCTTGTGGGGTGGTTAAGGGACTTTGGTCCCTGGAGAGTCAAGATCAAGTAAATGGATCATCAAGTGACCCGGTGCTGATGCGCCGTCACCGAAACGACCCATAGGGAGACTTGTGTCCGTCATCGAATCGCGCACCTTCAAGACCGCCTGCGCCAGCCTGGTCGCCGCAGCGCTGATCGCGACCGTGGCGCCCGTGGCGAACGCCGCCGAACACACAGCGGCCGGCGAGCCGGGCGGCAGCGGTGAAGGGTTCGCGGTCAACCTGGCCGAATGGGGCTACACCTACGACGAGGCCGTCGAGGCGTTCAAGGACTCCGACGTCGTCCAGGTCGTGTGGGGCGAGCTGCCGCCCGCGGGCGACGGGCGGATCCAGAAGCGCGGGGTGAGCTTCGGCTGGTACGTCTACGTCACGCTCAGCCAGAGCCAGGCCCGCGCCATCCTGTTCGGCACCTCGGCCACCGCCGCGGGCATCATCGGAGTCATCACCGGCGGCATCGGCGGCGCCGTCGCCGCGGGCGTCTACTCCTACATAGCCAGCCTCGGCAGCGACAACCTGAACAAGTGCAAGAAGGTCGAGATCCGCTTCACCTACGCGGGCAAGGCCGCCGGAGGGAAGTGCATCAAGTGAACCAAGGAGCCAACGGCATGAGGACGCGCCCGGCGGTCATCGGGATGCTGACCGCCATCATCGTCTTCTTCCTCGGCATGCTCATCCACGCCCAACTCCGCACCGACAGCAGCGCCCTGGGCAGCTCGCTGCTCACCTTCGCCGCCGTCGCCGTGCCCGGCGGACTGCTCGCCTGGTGGCTCGCCGGCCGTCCCCGCCGCTGATCTTGCCGGGGCCCGGCCGTATCGGGCCTGGCCCCGGCAAGGCGCCGTTTCTCTACGTGAGACCCGGCTTGGCCAGTGCCGTCGTCCAGTCCGTGCGCTCGCCGAACTCGGCCTCAGTAAGCCGCTGAGCCCTCCCCCGTGCCGGCTGTTCTGCCGCTGCGTACCCGTCAATCGTCGAAACCGGCCGCGTGCACTCCGCCCTCTCCGCAACGTCAGAGCCGACGCATAGGCTGCTCGGGCATCCACGGGACGAGGAGAAGCCCATGTTCACCGGACACTTCAGTGCGCTGGACGTCGTCTTGCTGGCACCCCCGGTCCTGGCGGCGGTTCACCTGCTGTTGCCCTGCATGTTCACGGTGCGTCCCTTCGAGGTCGGCCGTCGTGTGGCCGTCCTCGCCGGCGTGTGGGCGTTGGCCGGGGCGGCCGCGTTTGCTCTGCCTCGCCTGAGTGATGCCTTCTACGGCGAACTGGGCATCGGGCAGTCTTCGGTGATCGACCAAGGATGCCGGAGGTCCGCGGCGGCAGCGCGGAGGAGCCGGAGTTGAGTGTGGGCGGCAATGATCAGCCAGGTCCAGCGGTCGGCGGCCTCGGGGGTGCGGAGCTTGGGGCGGGTCCAGCCGAGCGTCGTCTTGATCATGCGGAAGGTGTGTTCCAGGTCGAAGCGGCGCAAGAATGCCTGCCAGCGGATGTCGACGTCCGTGCCGGTCAGGCCCGTCCTGGAGGACCACAGCCAGACCGGAACGGGAGTGGCGTCGCCGGGCAGGTGGTCGACTTCGAGCCGGATCAGCGTGCCGTTGAGTACGGGGAGTTCGCCGTGGTGGTCGATCCAGGCGTTCAGGTGCCGCAGCCGGGGATGGATGTGGTCCCAGGCCATGGTCCGGGCCAGTCCGTAGCGTTCAGTGGCCTGCGCGGTGGCCGCGTCCGGCTCGCCCCAGGTCTGCGGCGTGGCCAGGCGGAATTCCGGTCCGTGCTTGGGGATCCTCCCGCCCTGCGGCAGCGCGGTCGTCCGGGGTGCGGGACGACGCATCACGCGGTCCGAACGTAGTCGTCCCAGTACTTCCACGGGCAGGTCACCAAGGAGGTAGGCCAGGCGCGGGGCGTCGTAGCCGGCATCGCAGACGATCAGGACGTCCGCATCGCCCTCGCGCCACCGCTCCTGAGAGATCAAGTGCTGCACGACCCTGCGCAGTTGGACGGCGGTGACCTCGGCCACGTCGTCGGCGGGGCCGAGCCGGACGGCATCCAGGAGCTGACACCACGAGGTCCGCCCGCGCTCCAGCGCGGCGACGAAGACCTTGGTGCTGTATCCGCTTCACTGCCCATTAGGAGTACGGCCACCCCGGAACAAGCTGGTCCGAGGCACGGCCGCTGCGGCCGTAGACATGGCAGAACAGACGCTCCGCACTGCACGGCGCGTCCGGCCGGAGCCAGTTGGTCACATCCACCGCCAGAACGAGGCGCCCGTCGGCGGCCTGCGGCTGTGGCAGCGCGGCCAGCAGCCGGCCGAGCCGCGTGGTATCGATCCGGCCGCGGTTCAGCGCGTCGTACATGGCGCCGTGCCCGCGCCGGTGCTCGGCGGTCAGGGTCAGGTCGACCGGTGTGGTCACCGGTCCGTCGGCACACAGCAGCGCGTCGGTGAGCTCGAAGAGCGCGTCGCCCCGCGCGGTCAGACATGCATGGAAGATGTCCCGGAAGTGTGACGCCCAGGCGAACGCGTCACGGCGGTCCTTGAGTTGCAGCACACTCATGTCCACGGCCTTCGCGCTGGTCCCGTGTGTTTCTTGATCCGGAACCCAGGATCAGGCGAAGGCCGCCCTGACGTGCGGGAATTACCCAGCCGAGCGAACGCGTACGAGAAACGTTCGACAGCAGCACCTTAAAGATCAAGCTCAGCCCCGGGTGAGCTTCTTGTAGGTGGCGCGGTGCGGGCGGGCCGCGTCCGCACCGAGGCGCTCGACCTTGTTCTTCTCGTACGACTCGAAGTTGCCCTCGAACCAGTACCACTTGGACTCGCCCTCGTAGGCGAGGATGTGGGTGGCCACTCGGTCCAGGAACCAGCGGTCGTGGGAGATCACGACGGCGGCACCGGGGAACTCCAGGAGCGCGTTCTCAAGCGAGGACAGCGTCTCGACGTCGAGGTCGTTGGTGGGCTCGTCGAGGAGCAGCAGGTTGCCGCCCTCCTTGAGCGTGAGCGCCAGGTTGAGGCGGTTGCGCTCACCACCGGACAGGACACCGGCCGGCTTCTGCTGGTCCGGGCCCTTGAAGCCGAAGGCGCTGACGTACGCCCGGGACGGCATCTCGACCTGGCCGACGTTGATGTAGTCGAGCTCGTCGGAGACGACGGCCCAAAGGGTCTTCTTCGGGTCGATGTTGGCGCGGCTCTGGTCGACGTAACTGATCTTGACGGTCTCGCCGACCTTGATGGAGCCGTTGTCCGGCGTCTCCAGGCCCTGGATCATCTTGAACAGCGTGGTCTTGCCCGCACCGTTCGGACCGATGACGCCCACGATGCCGTTGCGCGGCAGCGTGAAGCTGAGGTCGTCGATGAGGACCTTGTCGCCGAAGGCCTTCGAGAGGTTGTTGACCTCGACGACGATGGAGCCGAGGCGCGGGCCCGGCGGGATCTGGATCTCCTCGAAGTCCAGCTTCCGCATCTTGTCGGCTTCGGCAGCCATCTCCTCGTAGCGGGCGAGACGGGCCTTGGACTTGGCCTGGCGCCCCTTGGCGTTCGACCGCACCCACTCCAGCTCTTCCTTCAGACGCTTCGCACGCTTGGCGTCCTTCTGGCCCTCCACCTTGAGGCGCGCGGCCTTGCTCTCCAGGTACGTGGAGTAGTTGCCCTCATACCCATGGGCGCGGCCGCGGTCGAGCTCCAGGATCCACTCGGCGACGTTGTCCAGGAAGTACCGGTCGTGGGTGACGGCCACCACGGCGCCCGCGTACTTCGAGAGGTGCTGCTCCAGCCAGTTCACCGACTCGGCGTCGAGGTGGTTGGTGGGCTCATCGAGCAGCAGCAGGTCGGGCGCTTCGAGCAGCAGCTTGCAGAGGGCAACGCGGCGCTTTTCTCCACCGGAGAGGTTGGTGACGGGCCAGTCGCCGGGCGGGCAGCCCAGGGCGTCCATGGCCTGCTCCAGCTGGGCGTCGAGGTCCCACGCGTTGGCGTGGTCCAGGTCCTCCTGGAGCTTGCCCATCTCGTCGAGCAGCGCGTCCGAGTAGTCCGTCGCCATGAGCTCGGCGACCTCATTGAAGCGCTCGAGCTTGCCCATGAGCTCGGCGGCGCCGTCCTGGACGTTCTCCAGAACGGTCTTGGACTCGTCGAGCTTGGGCTCCTGCATGAGGATGCCGACGCTGTACCCGGGCGACAGGAAGGCGTCACCGTTGGAGGGCTGCTCAAGGCCCGCCATGATCTTCAGCACCGTGGACTTACCGGCACCGTTAGGTCCGACCACACCGATCTTCGCGCCGGGCAGGAAGCTCAGGGTGACGTCATCCAGAATCACCTTGTCGCCGTGCGCCTTGCGCGCCTTTCGCATCGCATAAATCAACTCAGCCATACCGCAAGCTTATGACCTGCATGGTCAGGCTCTTGACGCATCGTCGGAACCGGCGTCCGGCAGGCAATGAGTCCTCACTGAAGGCTTCTCCTCTTGAGTGCCATGGCACGATACGGGACCAACAGGGCTCCTGCATCAGGACGTTGATGAGTGAGATCACCAACGGAACGACCAGGAGGCTTGTCATGTCACGGACCCGTCATCACCCGCGAACCGCAGGATGAGAAGCGTTCACTCACGGAGCATAAAAACGGGCGCCCATGAAGAGCCTCCCTTCACCTCCTCCTGGGGCACGGAAAGGCCCCCTCCAGCGGGCTGCCGGAAGGGGTGCCGTTCACCTCGCCTCACGCGTCGACCAGACCTCCCTGCACCTGTCCGGGCGTTTTCGCTCAGCCCGTGATCAAGTCCAGTTGCACTTGTGGATCGCCACAAACACGGCGTCCGTGGCGTACGTCCAGCTCACGTTCGGCCTGTCCGACTCCAGATCCCACGAATTGCCGGTGTTCCAGCTGCCGTCGGACTCCTGGCGCGCGTACGCGGCGTGACACGCATACTGCTCACGCAGAGATTCCGCCTCGTCGGTCGTGTCCAGGCGCAGCGGATGCGGCGTGTTCGTCCACACCTCCTGCCATCCGTCGGCGGCCTTGTCGATGCCGCCCCGGAACCCGGCATCCGTCGGGAAGACCATCAGCACGAACTTGTCCGAGTCCGTCGGCAGGTTCACTCGCACCCGCTTGACGAGGCTGCCCGGTGCCTCCACCTCGTAGCCGGTGCACTCGCCGCCGCAGCCCTCCGTCGCGCCGCCCGGAATCCAGAACAGCGCCGCACCCGAGGCGAACTTCTGCGTCACCTGTCGGTACGTGTGGACCTGCCCGGTGTCGACATCCGTCCACGAGCCGGTACCGTCCGTCTCGTCGGACGCCGGGTAGCCGAACGCGCTGTTCTCCCAGCCGTACTCGCCCCACGTCGCGCCGATCTTCCCCCATACCGGGTGGGCGCCGGTAGCCGCCGACCAGTACACGGTGCCGCCCTCGAACTCCTGGCGCACCCCCTTGCCGTCCGCGTTCTTCAGCTCGTCCGACTTCAGGTAGCCGAGCGCGGACGTCTCCCAGCCCATCGCCTGCCACCTGTCGCGCACCGCCCCCCATGCCGGGTGGGCACCGGTCGCCGCCGACCAGTAGATCGAGCCGCCCTGGAAGTGGGTGTACCGGCCGCGCCCGTCGGGAGTGGTCATCTCGTCCGTCACCGGGCATTTCAGCGGCGAGGACACGTCACCCATCGCGATGTACTTGTCGAGGATGGCGCCGGTGACGGTCTTCCCGCAGTAGTCGCGGTCGGCTGCGGCTGCCGGGGACGACGTAAGGAAGGGGGCGGTCAGGCAGGCTGTCGCGAACAGGGCCAGTTTCCGCAGTTTTTTCACATCGGGAAGGTACCGGGAAAAGAGGTGTGCGAGGAGAGGAAATCCGGCCGGGCTGCACCGGAATTTCCCCCTTCCTCGCGTCTTCCCGGGCAGGCGTGATGCGTGCTCATCCCGTGAGCCCGAGTTCGCGTAGAGCTCGTAACACGATCGTGGTTGGGCCTTCTTGAGTCGTCTCCAGCAGATGAGGCTGCAAGGCGAGGGAGGCGAAGGCGTCGTGGAGTTCGGTGCGGCGTTCCCAGCGGACGGCGAGGCGTTTGAAGTGGTGGAGGAGTGCGAAGGTCTGCTCCACGACGTAGCGGAGCTTGCCCAGGCCCTTGATGTTCGGACGGCTCTTGTAGGAGATGACGGGCAGGATCCTGCGCTTGCGCAGTGCGTCCCGGATGGTGAGCTGGAGGACTATCACGAGCGTGTCCTTGCCGCCGTCGAACACGGCGAGGAAGCAGTCGCCCCCACCTGACCGGGACACCGCCGGCCGGACAAAGACTCAGCTCCTCTTACACCGCTGGATCCGGGCGTTCTGCGGTGAGTTCCTCGCGCCGTCGACCCGACCGCTGCCGGTGACCCGCCGGACAGTCCGTAGACGCAGGAGGGTGCTCTCCAACTCCAGAAATCCGTACTGTGAGAGCCTCAGCAGAGCCAGTTCGGGGAAGAGAGTTGGGTGATCTGCTCATCCCCGGCGTAGACCTCCAGGGCTGCATCCGGTGAGGAGCAGGCCCGCGATGACGAGGATCACGGCGGCGGTATGGGTGCGATGCATGGATCACCCCAAGGCGGTAAGGGGACTATCCCAGCGTCGAACGCCGCGCGGTGGGGCGGGTGTTGCCGTTCCGTGACCGTATCCTCTGCCTCTGCTTGAACGGCGAGAGCGGCTGGATCGAGTCGCCTTGTCCTCGCCCCCATCGGATACTTTGATCGTTCGATGATCGGGGACAAGGGGGGCCAGCGTGAGTAGTCTCTCGCCAGAACTAGGCCTGATCGCGAGCGGAATGATCCGTGGCGCGATGGGCCTGGTGGAGTCCATGAAAAGTGCCAGGGACACGGCCATCGCGCTGGGGCACGAACTTTCCCGGCAGCACGGCATGGCCGGCGACGACGACGCAGGTGAGGCCTTCGCGAAGGTCTACACCAAGGCCGCAGCCACCACGCTGAACCAGATCGGTTTCAGTGTGAACACTCTCGGGGAATCCGGGCGTGGCTTGATGAATACCGGCCGCGAGTTCATGGCGGCCGAGAGTGCGGTTTCCGCCTCCATTCTGGGCAAGCAGGCCGGTCTGACCGCCGGCTTCGGCGACCCGGGAGCCGACTGCTCCGGGAGCCACCTCGGGTTGGGCAACGACTTGCCCGAAGTCGTGGGGGAAACAGCCTGGTACGACCAGTACGCGCCAGGCGGCCGCGGTGACCGCTTCCGCGGCTCCCCCGAGAGGCTGCGGGATGTCGCCGGGACCTGGCGGCACGCCGGGAAGCTGGCTCTGCGGTTCCTTGAAGATGCCCAGGCCTACGCGCAGACAGCACGTAACTCCCACTCGGGACAGGCCTCCGAGTCGTTTCACGCCTACTTCTCGGCCTGCGTGGGTCTTGGGGTGCCGCCCGAGCGTGCTCAGCAGGACGAGCTGCTCGTGTCGAACCTGGTCGCTGCCTGTACCCAGCTCGCCAAGGCCTGCGACCGGTACGCGGACCATGTGAATGCCGCCAAGGAGAAGATCCGGCAGCACAAGATGGACCCATTCACCTTCGACATGCCCTGGGACCAGCCGATGTTCGGCGGCAACGGGTACGACGGCGGCCTGAAGGGGGTGTGAAACTGGCGGCAAAGGGGCAATGAGTTGATCTTGAAGCCCTGCCGGGCGTCCAGGCTCACGCGGTGCTGTCGGCGTCCTCGGCGAGGATGCGGTAGACGGTGTCGGCCGAGGGTCGCTTTCCCTGGTTCTTGCCCGAGGTGATGACGAGCTTGCGGGCGATCTCGGGAACGGGGACGCCATTGGCCCGCAAGGACCGGGCGTAGGCCGCCATGTCGTCGTCGACGACCTTGGGGCGCCCGCCGTGTCTGCCGCGTTCGCGGGCGGATGCCTGGCCTTCGAGGGACTTCTCCCGGATGTACTCGCACTCGGACTCAGCCATGCCGACGAAGAACGCGAACAGGGCGGCGCCTTGCCCGGACGGGTCGTAGACGCCCTGGAGGGGGCCGGTTCCTCGTCATTCGGCGAGCGTGGTAAGGCCCCAAAGGGGCCCTGCGAGGATGGCCAGGGTGCCGGGGCCCTGGAAGTTGGGGCGACCGGCACCCTGGAGAGGGTGGTGGATGTCCCCGTAGGGTGCGGTGGATGACCGATGCATCCATTGCCCCGGGGATTCCGGATCGGCGCGGCCCTGGCTGGTATCTGTGGTGGCTGATCGCCTGTCAGCGCGGCCGGTGCGCGGCCGGGGCGGCATTGGGCAGCGCTTGGATGGTCGGTCTGACGCTGCCTCCCTTCGTGCTCTCCCGCGCGGTCGATGACGGGCTGGAGCCGGGACATTTGAGTGTGCTGGCGGGTTGGTGTGCGGTGCTGTTGGGGGTGGGGGTGGTGAACGCCTGGCTGGCTATCATGCGGCATCGCGCGATGACCCGGGTCCGGTTGGATGCCGCCTTTCGTACGGTGCAGGTCGTGGTGGCGCACGCGACGCGGCTGGGGGCCACCCTGCCGCGACGGGTGGAGGCCGGAGAGGTGGTCACGATCGGGTTCGGTGATGCCGCGGCGATGGCGAACACGCTGACCATCACCGGCCCCGGGGTCGGCGCTGTGGTTGCTTACGCCGTCGTGGCCGCGTTCTTGCTCTCCGTCTCCTGGTTGCTCGCCGTGGTCGTGCTGCTGGGTGTGCCGCTGCTCGCGCTGCTGGTCGGGCCGTTGCTGGACCGGCTGCAGGGGGTGCAGATGGCTTACCGGGAGCAGCAGGGCGGGCTCGCGGCCCGGTTCGGGGACATCGTCGGGGGTCTGCGCGTCCTGGGTGGTCTGGGCGGCAGGCAGGTGTACGCCGAGCGTTACCGTCGCGATTCGCAAGCGGTGCAGGCGCAGGGGTATCGGGTCGCGGCGGTGACCAGTTGGATTGGTGCCCTCGGCGTCGGGCTACCGATGCTGTTCCTTGCCGTGGTCACCTGGCTTGCTGCCCGGATGGCTGCTCAAGGTGCTATCACCGTGGGGGAGCTGGTGGCCGTCTACGGGTATGTCGCGGTTCTTGTGGTGCCGGTGTCGTCCTTCATCGAGGGCGGCTCCGATCTCAGCCGCGGACTGGTCGCCGCACGGCGTCTGCTGCGCTTCCTCGACCTGGAGCCCGATGCGGCCGACCCCACGACGGGCGCAGACGCACCCGGGCCGCCGTGCGTACTGTGCGATCCGGCCTCCGGCGTCGAGGTGGCGCCCGGGAAGCTGACCGCGCTGGTCAGCGCCCGGCCGTCGCAGGCCGCGGCCGTGATCGACCGCCTCGGCCGGTTCACCGACACCGCGGTGACCTGGGGCGCGGTACGGCTCGACGACATCGCTCTTGAGCAGGTCCGCGACCGCATCCTGGTCGCAGACAGCGAGGCCGAACTGTTCGCCGGCACACTGCGCGAGGTGGTCGCGGGTCGTCGGGAACGGAGCAAGGAGGCCCTCACCCGGGCCGCCCGCGCGGCCATGGCGGACGACATCATGCTCGGCCTGCGCGACGGGCTCGACTCGCCCATCGATGCGCAGGGCCGCAACCTCTCCGGCGGGCAGCGGCAGCGCATCCGCTTGGTGCGGGCGCTGCTGGCCGATCCTGAGGTACTGCTGGCGACCGAGCCCACCTCGGCGCTGGATGCGCACACCGAAGCCGCCGTCGCGGCCCGGCTGCGTGCCGTGCGCGAGGGTCGTACCACCGTTGTCACCAGTACCTCACCGCTCCTGCTGGACCAGGCGGATATCGCGTACTACCTCGTCGACGGCGAGGTGGCCGCCGCCGGAAGCCACCAGGAACTCCTTCAAGGCCAGCCCGGCTACCGCAGGCTGGTCTCGCGCGGCGCGGAGGACGAGATCGACCCGGACGGCCCTGGACAACCGACCCCACAGGCCGTCCGATGACCGCCGGCTCGCAGCCGGCGGCCGGGCAGCTACCCGTTGCCGAGCCGTCCCATCTACGCCGTGCGGCGCTTGAGTTGATCTTCCTCGACGCACGCGCCTTCACCGGTTTGATCGCCCTCAACGCGCTGGCGGTCGGCGCCGGTCTCGCCGGCCCGTGGCTGCTCGGCCGGATCATCGACGCGGTCAGGGCGGGCGGTGGTGCGGCGTCCGTGGACCGGTTCACGCTCGCCATCGTCGTGTGCGCGGCTGCCCAGTTGGTGCTTACGCGGTACGCCCGGCTGGTGGGGGACCGTTTCGGTGAGCGGACGTCGGCGCGGGTGCGAGAGCGGTTCGTCGACCGCGTGCTCGCGCTGCCGGCATCCGTCGTGGAGCGCGCCGGAACGGGTGATGTGACCACCCGCGGCAGTACCGACGTCGCGTCTGTCGCGGTCTCCCTGCGCGACATCGGGCCAGACGTGCTCATCGCCGCAGTGCAGACGCTGTTCATCCTCGGCGCGGTCTTTGCCCTTGACCCGCTGCTCGGCGCCTGTGCGGTGGTGGGTCTGAGCGGCATCTACTTCGCCAGCCGCTGGTACCTGCGCCGGGCACGCTGCGCCTATCTCGCTGAGGGAGCCGCCAATTCGGTCCTCGCGGAGCTCGTGGCGACCACGGCCTCCGGCGCGCGCACCATCGAGGCCTTCGGACTGCAGCAGCGACGCATCACCGCATGCCAGGCGGCGATCGAGAGGTGCCGACGCACCCGGATGCGAACCCTGTTCCTGCGCAGCGTGCTCCTCCCGTCCGTGGACATCTCGTACGTCATTCCGGTGGTCGGTGTGCTGCTCATCGGCGGCGTACTGCATGACCACGGCGCTATGAGCCTGGGTGCGGTGATCGCCTCCGCGATGTATCTGCGGCAACTGTCTGCCCCGCTGGACACGATCCTGCAGTGTCTGGAGCAGCTACAGAGCAGCAGCGCCTCCTTCGCCCGGGTCGAGGGGCTGGGGCAGGTACCCCAGGCGCCTGCGGGCACCTCCTGTGCTCCCGCCGATGACCGCATCGAGGTGACCGGCGTGCGCTATGCCTACGACGGCGGTAACGATGTGCTGCACGGCATCGACCTGACCGTGAAGGAGGGTGAACGGCTCGCGATCGTCGGCCCTTCCGGCGCGGGCAAGTCCACCCTGAGCAGGCTGCTCGCGGGCATCGACGCGTCCCGCACCGGAACGGTGACGGTCGGCGGGGTCCCGATCCGCGACCTCGGCCCCGAACTGCTGCGCCAGCAGGTCGTCCTGATCACCCAGGAACACCACGTCTTCCTCGGCACGGTCCGCGACAATCTGCTGATCGCGGCACAGACCGCCAGTGATACCGAACTCCACGCCGCCCTGGCGGCCGTCGGAGCCGAGTGGGCCGAAGAGCTGCCGGACGGCCTGGACACCGAGCTGGGCGCTGCAGGACATCGGCTCGACGGCTCGCAAGCACAACAGCTTGCCCTGGCGCGCGTGGTCTTGGCCGATCCGCACACGCTGATACTCGACGAGGCCACCGCACTCCTCGACCCGCGCACCGCACGCCACACCGAACGCGCGCTGGCCGCCGTACTCACAGGACGCACTGTCATCGCCATCGCACACCGCCTGCACACCGCCCACGACGCCGATCGGATCGCCGTGATGGAAGGCGGCCGCATCACTGAACTCGGCCCCCACGACGATCTTCTGACCTCCGACGGCGCCTACGCCGCGCTGTGGCGGTCATGGCACGGCGAGCGGCCGTCGTAGGGCCTCTTGACTCCCAGCAGCCTGATCCACGGGCGGTTCAGGCTGCCTGGCCGAAGCCGGATGATGTCGGGTCCTGTTCGCGAAGCGGGGTGAAGCCGACGTCCAGCTTCGGGTCGTACGCCTCGGGCCGGATGCCGAGCTCATGCGTGGAGTACTCGCCGAACCGGTTGATGTGCTCGGTCAAGTACGGCGAGATGTGGGCCAGGTCCTCCGGCTCGATCTCCCAGCCCTCCTCCAGCAACTGCCGGACGATCTCCGCGATGTCCAGGGCGTTGTGAAAGATCACCGCTTCTCTGAACTACCGGTTGGTTCCCGCCGAATGAGCTGTCGAGCTCGGCCATGCCGGTAGGCGCGGCCCTGACGACCCTCAGTGCATCTTCCCGATCTTCAATGCTCGCGCCCGCTCTCCGGTGTTCTCGGGGTGGATTCGCTCGGCCAGGCAGTGCCGGTGGGAGATGATGGTGTGGCTTCCCGGCCCGTCGTTGCTCCGCGAGTCCAGGACGAGGGCGTCTCCACCTGGGCTCAACGTGATCGGTTCACCACAGAAGTCGCAGCCCCAGGTCAGCGACTCCAGGTCGGCAGGTCGGATGCTGAGCCGCACTGATACCGGCGGATGCGAGCGACGGATCTGCTCGATCACCGCATCGATCTGCGAACCGATGGGTGGAAAGAGCGCGAGTAGTTCGTCATGGCTGCTCGTGGTCCGGGAGAACTGCTCGATCATGTCGATGGAGGCCGACAGACCGGCGTTCTCGTAACCGATGATCACAACGACCACACCCCATGGGTGATGGCTGAGGACCCTGGCCTGAACCTTCTGCCCAGGCATGAGCGCCAGACTCTCCGTCTCGAACCTTTCCATGAACCGCTTCCCCATCCTTTAGCCGAGCAGGCCGCGCCTGGTAGTACTCATGCACGCGTGTCGTCGACGCCGGAGCCGATCAGCGCGCTCAGGGCCCGCGAGGCGTCATCGTATTGGTGACGGTCGAACTGGAACGGACCGAATGCCACATAGTCGCGGGTCTTGCAGTGCGGTTGCTCGAAGGCGTCCCAGGTCACGAGGTCGGCTGTCGCGGTGATGCGGGTCATGAGCGGCCAGCATCCCCATTCGCCGCATTCACAACCGAGAACGGGCGTCTTCGGCCCCATGGCGTTGGCGGACCGTCCGAGGAAGTGGTCCTGCATCGGGCCGAACCGGAAGAACTGCGGGATAAGACCGCCGTAGGCGTCGCCTGCGGGCTGCATCCCGGCCGCGATCTCGAACCCATCGATCAGCTCGGTGAGTGATGCTCCGTCGATGCGGGGGACGATCACGAGCGCACCGCCGTCGCCGCGATGCTGGCAGTCGAACCGGATCTCATTGCTGGTCATCCAGTGATTGTCTCAGCGAAGCTGCTGCCCCCTCCCGGATAGGTTGAGCTGCGGCTATGCGCGGCATGCCGAGGTTGATCGCCGTGCCGCCGGAAGCCCGTCGGTCCATCTGAGCAAGTTTGTCTTCGGCGCCAACCAGGCTGACTTGAAGCCCCTCCACCTCGCCGAGCCATCCTTTGTCGACGTACCCCTGTGAGTGCTCCACCAAGTACAGAGATACCGTTGACCGCCTGCACACCTACTATGTGTTCGCGGGGCATACTCCGGTCCTGGTCCACAATGAGGTTTGCGGAGTCCGCGTGTCACCCATGGCCTCGGACTGGGCCACGAAGGGCGCGCATCTGCACTTCGGTGCAGACGAGGTTCGCGTGTTCGCTAACGAGTCTGGTGGGCTGGGAGCTAAGCCGCTCCGAATGAGCAGCGGTTGGGCTTCCGACAAGAGCGTTCAGAAGGTCCTCAACACACTCAACAGCAGCCGCGAACTCCGCCAGGACCTGGTCGAGAAGGCCAGTGCCGCAATGGCCGAGATGAACAAACACAACTGGGGAAACGAAAAGAATCGGGCGGCTGAAATGAGCCGCCTAATTAACACACTGGAGAAGATGGGATGAACGGACCCGAATTCATTGCGAGGGCGGTCGAAACGGGCTCACTGTTCGACTTCTCTATCGGAGCGAAGCTGGCCGAGGCCGAGAAGAAGATCGCTCTCGAATACTTCGATGAGCTTCAAGGTCGTCGCGGCGCAAGAACGCTGCGGCGAGATTATGGCCTCTTCGAGGCCGCCTTCAGCGATGAGTCGGACTGGACCTGCCGGTCCATCACCCTGGAAATCCACCGACTCGCCTCCATGCCCGACCTTGCGGCCAGGGTCAGGGGGCTGACGGGCATCAATCTCGCACCGTACACGAAATGGACGGATGTAGCGGAGGCGCTCCACGGCCTTGTCGGGTGTCTGCCGTTCGACTCGCCAACCGTCACGCGAGGATATAGAACGTACCGATCAAGAAATACAGGAGTCTCTGTCACCGTGATCGATGACGCATCATCCGAACGCGGCACATATCCTGGAAATGGCGACATCTGGGGTCTGGATATCGTAGACCCGAGATTCCTGTAAACAGGGCTTGGTGGAAATCTCTGCCCGGATCCATATTTAGACGGGCCAGATGGCGCACCATACCCCCGGTCAATGCCGCGCTATAGTCGACCTTCAGGCGTCGCGTAATCGCGGCACTTGAAGGGTGAGTTCCGCTCGGCTCGCAAGGAAAAGGAAAAAGCCAAACCACTGACAGGAAAAAGCAACCTCGGCCGGAGTAAATCCCGGCCGAGGTTTCGCTATCAGCCTGGCTTTACTGTGTGCCAGCCTGCCTCCAGGATGGGGAACGCAATTCGCCCTTCGCCCGAAGTCGTGTACGTTCAGGATGAGTTCAAGGACCCCGTTACTTATGCCGGCGACGCTCACCTATGCCGCGCGGGGTGAGTCCTGCCAACTGTGTTGGGCGACGCTCAGCATGAGTACGTGCTCGGAGGTTGGCGACGTTCATGGTGGCCACGGCCAGAGTGCGTCATGTTGACGTTCGTGCGCGACGACACCGTGCACATCAACCGGCCTACCCCAGACCGCCCTTCTCGGTCGTGCTGTGCGTCGTCGACGTCGTGTCGCCGGTCTTCGTTCGGGTGAGGTGGGTACCTGTGCGGACTGGATGATCGACCGCATGGGGAGCCAGCAACACGAGTTGCTCCTGGCGCGGGCGGCGATGGTCGTGGCGACGCTGGTGGGATGCGGGAGGCACCTGTTCGTGATCGTCGTGGCGGAGTCCGAGACGAGTGTGATGCCGTCGTGTCCGGCCTGCGACGCGTCCCTGCGTCCGTGGGGCTACGCCCGGGAGCGCACGATCCGGCTGCCCGAAGGCGGCCTCCGGCGGCTGCGGCCGAGGCGGGCCCGCTGCCCCTCCTGCCGCACCACACACGTGCTGCTGCCGCCGTACTGCCTGCTCAGGCGCGTGGACAGCGTGCACACCATCGCCGCTGCTCTCCTGGACCAGGTCGCCGGGCACGGCCACCGCCGCATCGCCGAGCGGCGGCACCGGCCAGCGACGACCGTCCGCGGCTGGCTCCGCCGCGCGAGAGCACGCGCCGCGTTCTGGAGCCGCCACGGCATGATATACGCCTACCGACTCACCCCGGACGCCGGACCGTTCCAGCCCCGGGCCACCGAGCTGGCCGAGGCCCTCGACGTCCTGGGGGGAGGCCGCCCGCGTCGCCCAGGAGCAGCACACCTCATGGGCCTCCACCGATCCGTGGGGCGCCGTCGTCTTGATCACCGGCGGCCGGCTCCTCACGCCCGCGTGAACAACCCGCGACAGCAAGCACACGGAGCCGACACCGTGATGACGACACGTCACCCCGCCGAGTGAACGAAGGCCGCCTCTACGTACCCACGGTGAACGTCGTCCTCGTGCTCACCGTGAGCGTCGGGCAACAGACGCCCACCCTCGCCTCCCAGCAGACACCTTCATCCCAGCCCACGCTCGTGCCCCAGCGCACCCCTCCCGAGTTTCCTCAAAGCGGGCCCTTTGTTCATCTCTCCGGCCCGTTCCTCGCCGACAGCATCGAGCAGGCCGACGGCCGCCTTTGTCGCGCTCGTCGCGTTGCAACGGTGACGGGAGACTATTGGTCAACTTGCCGGCCGCGGGCCAAGCTCAACGAGCGTTGAAGCGCCGCTTCGACGTATGCCTCCCTGGGCACGGAGAGGATCACCTGCAGCATGAAGATGCGCAAGAGACTCGGTCTCACGCTTGGCGCTGCAGCGCTCAGCCTTACCGGTGTGTTCGCCGACAGCCGGTACCGCCAGCGCCCAGCAGGGCGTCGCCAAAATCGGCTATGGCCCTACCACCTCCGGTGCAGGGGTGTGGTGCGTCCAGCACAACCTGAACTTCTTCATACGGAGCGGCAAAATCAGCAGCGCGCCGCCCTACGGCATCCTCGACGAAGACAGCCAGTGGGGGGCAAAGACCGAAGCCACCGTCAAGTGGTTCCAGCAGGACCTGGGCGCGAGCCCGGACGGCGTCGTCGGCCCGCAGACCGGCTCTCTTTTCCTGGACAATGAGCCGCCCTGCGTTCCTCGGACAGTGGCGTTGAGGGGTTTCTATGCTGCGGCCTGCAACTCTTCGTACTCGGCGTGCACTTCTGCGGGGGTTCGGTAGCCGAGGCCGGAGTGGAGGCGTTTGTGATTGTAGAACATCTCGATGTATCGGACGATTGCCTGGCGAGCGTGCGCGCGCGTCGGGAACGACGTTCGATGTACAAGCTCATTCTTCAGGGCCCCGAAAAATGATTCGGCCATGGCATTGTCCCAGCAGACTCCGGTACGGCCGACGGAGGCTCTGAGCCCCAACGAACCGAGTTTCGCCCGGAGTTCTCGGGAAGTGTATTGACTGCCGCGATCCGAATGAAATATGCAGCCGTCGGCGAGGTCGATGTTCCGTGCCGTCATGTCGAGTGCGTCCGATATGAGCGACGTCTTCATGTGGTCAGCCATCGCCCAGCCGACCACGGCCTTAGTGTGACAGTCAATGACCGTCGCGAGATACAGAAACCCAGCCCAGGTGTGAACATACGTGATATCGCTGACCAGTTTACGTCCCGGTGCATCCGCGGTGAAGTCGCGAGCCATCAAGTCGGGCGTGGCCGGCGCCGCTTCGTCGGCGATGGTGGTGATCCGCCACGGGCGTGGCTGGCATGGCACCAGACCCAGTTCGCGCATGAGAGCGCGGACCAGCTCCGCCCCAGCCTGCACGTTCATCCTCTCCAGGGCTGCGTGGACGCGCCGGTATCCATAGGTTTCGTGCGAGTCGGCGAACACCTGCTGGATGATCGCCTTGAGCTCCGCTCGGCGCTCGGCGGTTGCCGACAACGGCCGCGAACGCCAGTGATAGAAACCGGACGTGGATACACCCGCCCAGGCGCACATACGCTGTATGGAGAAATTGTCGGACTCACCGTCGATGAACTCGTACTTCTCCGTCACCGGTATTCCTGGGCGAAGAAGGCTGCCGCTTTTCCCAAAAACTCGGTCTTCATCCGCAGTTCACGGTTCTCGCGTTCCAGCTCACGCAGGCGAGCACGTTCGCTGATGTTGAGGGGCGGTTCCTCGCCGACGTGCTCCTGCCGGTAGCGGCTGACCCAGGTACCCAGAGTTCCCTCGTTCACCTGGATTTCCCGCGCGACCTCGGCTATCGGCCGGGACTCCACGATCACCATCTTGACTGCCTCGTCCCTGAATTCAGGACTGAACTTCCTACGCTTTGGTGCCACGTACTCTCTCCGCCGTTCCTGACCATGATCCTATCGGGGACCACTGTCCGAGAACTTCGGGGCGGCTCAGTCCGTCAGGCTGGTGACAAGCCGGATCACGTCCTCCTGGCCGTCGACGCGATACTCGATCACCCTCACCA
Organism: Streptomyces sp. NBC_00212; assembly: GCF_045206365.1. Lineage (NCBI taxonomy): Bacteria > Bacillati > Actinomycetota > Actinomycetes > Kitasatosporales > Streptomycetaceae > Streptomyces > Streptomyces sp. NBC_00212. The sequence continues at coordinate 146,962 of NZ_CP108116.1, read as the reverse complement.
GCGCGGGTGGAGCTTTGACGGTTCCGGCGGCCTTGGCGTGCTTGTTCGCCTGGATCAGGGCCAGGTAGCTCCCGTCCGGCAGGACGTCCTGGACCCTGCGGGCGGCCCGGCGCTCGATTCTCCACAGTAAGTGGGCGCCCCGGTCGCGGAAGCGGTGCCAGCGGGCCAGGCCCCATAGTCCTCGGTCGGCCAAGACCAGCGTCCCGGCCCCGATATGGGCCTCCAGTTCGTCGGACACGATCCGCTCGGAGTCTTTCCAGCCGCCGATCACCGCGTCCAGTACCGCGTGCGACGAGCACTCCGTGACCGCGACCACCCGGGCTTGCGGATAGCCCATCGGACTACGTTGCGAGCCGGACTTGCCGAACGTCTCCCGGTTGTGGGCCGAGTCGGGGACGGCCAGCAGCATCCCGTCCAGGGCCAGGACCCGCAGCCCGTGGAAGAGTTCCGTGCTCCGGCCCAGCGGCCGGGCCACGGCCCGGAACAGCTCTCGCATCACCGGCCAGCCCAGCCGCTGCCTCGCCCGAGTCAGAGATGACTTGTTCACTCCGGCCCACGGCCGAAGTATCGGCTCGCCGGCCTTCACCAGCCGCAAGACCTCCAGGTAGTCAGCCTGCGGAAACAGGCACAGTGCGAGCACGAAGTACACCGTGAACCGGGCCGACAGCACACGCCGGCGCTTCTCCACGCACCCGGCCTCGGCAACGACCCGGTCCACCAGCTCAGCAGGACACGGCCGGGTCAGGATGCCCAACCCCAGCCGCTCCAGACGCGACACCAACACGCATGGCCCAACACCACGCACGTCCCAAAAGCAACGGCATTGCTGCTCCCCGCCCGGGAGGGGACGGGGCGTGGGCCATTAGAGTGGCGGTGTCCGGGGCGGGTGGCTGGCAACTCGCCGGTGACGGAACGCCGGCTCCGGATGCTGTCGCTCAAATGCCCGTGATCGCGCCCCTTGTTGCCGGTCTGAAGCGGGGCCTGTGCTGGCGTCGGCCCCCGGGCCGTACACATTGCGCGACAACTCTTGCCTCGACTCGCCTTGAGACCAAGCTGACGTGTAGCGAGAGTGGCGGGCTCAGGTGATCGTTTCCACACGGTGGCCGCGAAGTCTCTGGCCTATGCCGAGCGCGGCTTGCGACCAGTCGTCTTCGTGGCGGTCGTCTTTGTCAGTCGCGGCGATCTTGGTAGCCGCGGTCTTCGCCGCCCGCTTCTTCGGCAGGTCGTGCACCACGGCGCCCTGGGTGCTCTCGCCACGGTTGAGCCTTTGCCGCCTCAACCGACGCATTGAGCGCGGCCATAGGTCGACGACCCTTCCGGCAGGCCCCGGAGCCGCCCCTTCCACCGGACGGGGTTCGCTGTGTTCGGTCTTGGCGGCCAAGAGCTCTTCGACAGCTTCGGGGTAGTCGTCAGTCAGTTCGACCTCGCGCGAGGTGAGTTCGGCCGGGGAACGGACCCCGTCGTCCCACTTCATCTGCAGGACGATCACGTCTCCCTTGATCCGCAAGAGCCCGAGCCACTCGCGGTTGTGCCAACCCGTCGGCGGGAGTGCTCATGACGAGGCATCATCAAGGTTCATTCGCATGCACCCGACCAACATTCCCCAGCCTGTAACCCCCGGATGGAACAAGGATCCTTGGGCCATTCCCCGAGCTCCCGCACCCCGCGAAACTCACGATGCACGCTGAGGCGGGAACGAGCCCTGTCGCACTGGCTCGGGTCCTACACCTTCGGCATCAGTCGAAGCTCCTTGGTGATTCCCACTCTTCTCAAGAGACTTCGGGGCGCACGGTTCGTTTGAACCAGGCGCTGGCCGTGCGCTGGCTGAGCAGCACCACCACGGTAATCGCGCCGATGACGGCGAAGACGCCGCCCTGGATTCCCCGGGCCGTCCCGCTCAGCGCCAGGACGATCTGCACGCTCGCCAGCACAATGGACGTTATCCGCACACCGTTTCCCGCCGTTCGGTAGCGGAACGCGAGGACGAACAGCACGCAGCCCATGAAGTTCTGTCCGAAGGTGGCGCCCGCAGCCTGCGTGCTCTGGGCCATGCCCACCAGGACCGACATCAGCAGGCAGAGCCCCATCATCGCGAAGATGGTCACCTGCGCAGCACGGACACTGCCCGGCATGGATATGGGAGCCGAGGGAGCAGTGAACGGAGCTCCGTAAGACGACGGGTACTGCGCGGGGTACGGGGGTGGCTGAGGTGGATATTCGTTCGACATGAAGCCACTGTAACCACCCTGCGGCCGGTGCTTCACCTCGAAGTCACGCAGGTCGCACGGTTGGTGCGTTACCCCCGAGGCAGTGGAACTACCAGTTCGGCGAAGACCGGGTCGGCAACCCTACAGCGCGTTCGAGGCCCGGAAATCCGATGCTGTGCGGCCGAGGCGTTCCATCGCCCGTGGGACGGAGCCGGGAGATGGCGTCGACCTGCGTCTTGCCGCGCAGGGCGGTGTACTTGACGCGGATGTCGTCCGGGGCGGTGATGAGGATGTGCGCGATCTGGTTCAACGTGGCGGTACGGGCTTTGACGGCGGACCGTGCGGCGTTATGGAGGGCACATATGCCGCTGACGGTGTCGTCCTTGGGGATGACCGAGGCCCGGCCGGACAGCGCGGCCCGCGCGGCTGCGCAGGCGTCGATGGGATCGGACTTGCCGATCCGGCGACGCTCGGCCTTGTCGGGCCGGTTGACCTCGACCACGGTGAGGCCCGAGTGTCGGGCGGCACGGGTGAACCCCAGGCCGTAGGAGGAGGTCCCCTCGACGCCGACGGCGGTCACCGGGCCGTGGGCGTTCAGGAACGCCGTCGCCGCAGCGTATCCGGCGGTCGTCGTGGGGAACTCGGCGTCGGCGACGTGGCCGCCCCGGTCGGTGATGACAGCGACGTGGATCGTGTCCGCGTGGGAGTCCACTCCGCCGAACACTGCATCCAGTTCGGGAGCGGGCGCGATCGTCACTGTCATCCTGTCAACTGCCTTCCCGGGTCTGCGGTGACGCCAGCCGGGCGGGTCAGACAGGACATTGAGGGGCCTCTGGCCAAGCTCCAATCAGGTCATGTTCCACCTAGCCGGAGCCATGGAGAACGGGTCCCGGCAGCCGGACAGAACAGCCGCAGGACAGCCCAGCAGGACGTCAGTCAGACCCAGAGTCACGACACCGGAACCCGCTACGAGTATCAATGTCAGACCCCGCGCCTAGGCTGTCGTGGATGTTCGATCAAGGAGTAGGGCAGTGCGAATAGAGCGTCACCAGGTGGGCGGGGCCGCCGTGTCGGCGGCCCGTGAGGACTTCACCAACCGCATCGGGAGCCAGGTGCACTCCATGTCGAAGGCCGGACGCATCGCCACCTACGAATGGCAGTTGATCGCCGAGGAGTTCCTCGACTACCTGGGAGCGCTCTCCGTCGAGATACCCGACCTCGGTACGGCGGAGGCTCGGGCCGCGCTGAAGGACGCTTCGGAGGCCGCGGCCGGCGCCGTCGCCTACGCCGCGTACCACCCGCACTGCAGCTTCCAGGTGTTCCTGCACTACGTGAACTTCGGCATGACCTACGACCCGGGTGAGGACGGCCCCGAGGAGAGCGTCCCGCCCGGGGAGTGGATCGACGCGCTGTGCCTGGCGGTCCTGCGGGACAAGGCCACGTTTCACGGCGAGGCCTTCCACTTCGCCCGGGAGGAGTTCGCCGCACGTGTGCAGGGGACGCCCGCCGGGGAGCTCGCCACGGGGCTGATGGCCGTGGTCCTGGGCGACACCGGCGACGACGAGGAGTACCCGCCGAGCGCGCAGGCCAAGCTCACCGCCGTCGACGCCGCTCTGGACCGCGTCCGTGCCCGCGCCCAGGAGAGCGGCGAGCCCCTCCTGGACCGGCCGGACAGCGCCGCGCTGCGCACGCTGCGTGCCCTGGCCGCCGAGGACCGGGAGGTTTTCGACGCCGCGCTGGCCGACCTCCTGGTCAGGTACGCCGCCGCGCACGGCCCGGCAACCTCCCCCAGGACCCTTCTGCCGCTCGTCCCCATCGCCCTGGCCGCGTTCGCCTACCGGAGGCTGGGCTGGACGCCCGCCGTCCGCACCGCGTACCTGCCGCACGCGCTGGTCACCGGCTTCGAGACACGCGGCCCGCGGGTCGCCGGGTTCGGCCGCAGCCGGCGACCGGATGCGGTCGCCGCGCTCGCCGCGGGCCCGCTGGTGGTGGAACGGCCCGCCTGCGAGCGGATCGTGGACGCACGGGTCACGGCCATGTACGAGGAATCCCTGAAGGAGGCGCTCACCCCCGCCGAGGGGGAACCGCTCGCCGTCTGGCGTCTCCGCGACGTCATGGCGGACCAGGAGCGCCTCTTCAAGTGGCGCGCGGGTAACCCCAGCGGTGTCACGGACGCGCAGCTCGCGACCCTCATGCTGGCCTCGCAGCTGGGCGCGGCCGCGTTCCGCATCGGCCTCGCGGAGCCGGGCACCCGGGCCGAGGTCAGCGTCGAGGGACGCACACTGTCTTACCCGGCCGAGCGGGGCGAGGTGATCGGCGCCGGGAACTGGCAGCGGGCCGTCGCCTTCGCCCTGATCACCGGTGCACGTGAGGACCTCGCCCCGCTCGTCCTCACCGGCCCCGTCTTCGCCCGCCCGGACGGCTCCGCCTTCAGCGCGTACCGCGAAGCCCTCCACGCCTACCTGAAGGGCGCCGATCCGGAAGCGGCCGCGCAGCGGGCCCTGGAACAGAACGAGAGGGCCAGGGACTGGGGCTTCGCCATGCCGCCGGCCGTGCTGCTGTCGCAGCTGGTGGAGGGCGACGAGGAGAGTTTCAATCTGGCACTGGCCGACGCGCTCGAAGCGCACCGCGACTACTACCAGGTCGCCGACCGCGCCGACGACCCGGACGCCTCCGTCAACCTCGACATCCTCGCCCTGGCCTGCCACGCCCGCCGCCGCGGCTGGGCGATCCGCGTCGCATCCCCCTACCTCCCGCAGGATCTCCTGCGAGCTGCCGAACCCTTCTAGGAACGGCATAGCCGGATGCGGCGCCCGCAGAAAGGACCGCGACGTCAGCGGCCCGGCGGGCGCCGCAACTGCTCGAAGAGGCGTGCGGGGTATAGCAAGCGGTCCAGTGCGAGTTCGAGCAGGGCGACTGTGTGAGAGGCCGCTCGGCCGGTGCAGTACGCAGTGGAACCGGCGGAGATGTCCAGCTCTGTTACACCTCCTACGACCCGGACACGGGCTGAACCGTCGAGGTCAAGATGGACGAGGCCAGCAGCGACGCCCCGCGCTGGCGGTCTTCAACGGCAAGCTCCACTGCGTCTTCAAGGGTCAGCGACCACTTGCTGTGGCACTCCATCTTCGACGGCACCCGGTGGAGCACGAGCATCAAGCTGCCCGCGCACTCCTCCGCCCGCGGTGTAGGGCAACGGAACGGTGAGCCATGGCTTCTTTCCTGGGATGAGGGGCGGTTGCGAGCGGATGCCGCCGCCGGGGGGCCGGCGGCGGCATCCGGAATCGAGTCCAGCAACGCAAGGCGTGCTGCTCGACCGCGCACGTCATCGGGCGTGGGAGGGCCCTCGGTGCATGGGCGGCGCTCCCCCGTTCTTGCACAGCGCCGCCGACTGCCGTACTCCATCGTGCGACGGGCCGCAGGGCAACCCGGAACGGCCCCAAGCCAGTTCTTATTTCAATGATCGGAACGAGTGCGCGGCCGTTGTTCCGCTGGCCGGAATAGAAGGACATGCGACAGCGGGATGTGCTGCCTCAGCGTGTCGGTGAGTCGGCCGCCGCGAGATCCCATGCGATGCGTGCCGCCTGACTAACCAACGTCACCATGTCAGGGGCGGTGGAGTCCCTGTCGAGATGGCGGAATTCGGTGCCGAGAGTGATCGCGAGCCGCTCCGGCAGGCCCAGACCGGGGTAGCGGCCTTCCTTGAGCAGAATGTGGACGGCCTCGATCGAGGTCCGGCCCTGGGCGTGCATCACGTCCGCGTGATCGGAGAGGTCGTCGAGGTAGGCGATGTACTCCCGCAGGGCGTCGGGGGTCATGAGCGGGCCGTGGCCGGGCACGATCCACTCCGGGTCGAGCGCCAGGATCCGCTCACAGGCCTCGGATATCCGCTCGAGCGGGCCGGCCCAGTGCGGGGGGTGATCGCCGGCGAAGGCGATGTCACCGGCGAACACCACGCGCTGCTCGGGCAGGTGGACGATCAGGTCACCGACGGTGTGTGCCGGGCCGACCTCGTGCAGCACCACGGGTATGGAGCCGACCTGCAAGTCGAGTCGACCAGTGAACGTGGTGGTCGGGGAAACGACTCGTATGTCCGAGAAGTCGAACTGGCCGAAGTGCTGCCTGAAGTACCGGCCCAGAGGTTGGTCAGGGTCGGTGTCGCGGCCAAGCGCGGTGAGCTGCTGGGGGGTTGGCTCAAGGCACTGATGCTCCAGAGCGGCATGGGTCGCGATGACCTCGGCGTCGGGCAGTTGCTGCAGGCCCCAGGTGTGGTCGCCATTGGCGTGGGTAACGGCCACCCGGGTCAGCGCCGCGTGACCGGCCGCTGCGCGAGCAGCAGCGAGGAAGTTGTCTGTCAGGGCCGGTGTGTAGGGGGTGTCAATCAACAGCGCCTCACCTTGGGAGGCGATCAGGCCGCAGTTGGCCAGCCCCCATACCCCGTCCTGTCCGGGCCACCACGCAAAAACTCCGGGGGCGATCTGTTGCAAGTCAGATGCAAGCGTCATGGCAATGCATTGTGCGCGAGTGGGCGGCCTGGCGGAAATCGCGTCCGCCGGGCCGGACCAAACCCTCAGAGCGTGGGCTCGAACACCAGCAAGAAGAACCGGGCCCCCGGGCTGAGGAACGGCTGAGCGGCACACATCGTGACCTTGCCCCGCTGAGAGGGAGCATGCCGCTCGCAGCACCGGTCCCGCTCGTCAAAACCTCCTGGCCCGACGGTGAAGCCCGCATGACGCATGATGCGGGTGTCACCATCGGGATGGACGTACGCGAGGCTGCGGTTACGGTAGATCGGCCCTGCCACCGGATCCTCGTTGACGTCCTTGTCGAGCTGCTGGAGGTCCGCATTGCCGGGATGAGCCACCACTGCAGTGCGCAACTGGGCCGCCACGGGCACCGCCCATTGCTTCTCCCAGTCGACCAGGTGGTGCTCGCGTGAATCCTCTCGCAGCAGCATCCAACGGATCAGGTTCTGTTCGGGCAGGAGTGGGGTCTGCCCCTCCACTTGGGGGAACATCGAGATGAAGTCCTGGTTGGCGGCCAGGACATTCCACGCCACATCGTTGATGTAACAGGGCTGCCCAGTCACCTGGCTGACAGCCCTCTGCCACGCCGGCCCCACATTCGTCCCTGACGTCGGGTCCATGGGGATCGGCGGCTCGTACCCGAGCGCGTAGACGTAAAGCGCGGTGCGCTCCCGCTCCTCCATGCGCAGCACCTGAGCCACGGCGTCGAGGAAATCCTGGCTGGGCGCCGGCATCTCTCCTCGCTCGAGGAGGCCATACCAGCGCTCCGTCACGAACAAGGCCTGTGCCACCTGCGCCTGCGAGAGCCCCAGTGAACGGCGGCCCCGTCCGGTGCGCTTGGGTATGCCGAACTCCGACGGGTCTATCTGCCCGCGCTTCCACTGCAGCAACTGCTGCAACGCATCCTTGTTGTTCATCCCTCAACTCCTCCCCGTCGTCTCGTACGCGGCCCGCCGCGGCGAATTACCAGAAGCGACTGTTCCTGAAATTCGCGGACCGGAAAACTCAGAGCCTGGTGAGCGAGATCTTGACCAGGAACAATCAACCACTGGATCGAACGCGCGTTGTGGGAGACGCGAAGGTCCTCTACCGCGAGGGGGAATTCGCGTTGCTGCACCCTGTTGTTGCGTCGTCCGACCGCACCGTCGGCACCGTGGCGCGCACCATGGCAGTGCTCCGTGCCTTGATCCGGCTCGGCCCCGCTGAACAACCTCTTGCCGCGATCGCGGATGCCGCAGAGCTTCCCGCTGCGACTGTTCACCGATATCTGCAGGCCCTGGTGCGGGACGGTGCCGTTGAACAGCGAGGGCCACGCGCTGCGTACGCGCTGGTCGACGCGCTGCACCGTGCCCCCCATGCTCTTGCGACCGTCCCGCCTCAGGCGGCTGACACACCCTCACCTACCGTGAGGGCTGAGCTGGTCACACTACAGTCGAGGACTGGTCAGATCGCATTCGTTTACCGTCCGCATTTGATCGGTACTCCGAGGAGAACCTGTGTGGAACGGGCATACGGTGCGCACGGCGAAGAGCTATTCACGGCGCCTCAGCAAGCACTGCAAGCCCTTGAGTCGGCGCCGCTGGAAGCCGACGCAGCGGGCCTAGCGATCCTTGCGTGTCTTGGTTCCGCGACCGGCACCAGGAGCGATGTTTCACGCATCCGTGAGGAAGGTCACGCAGTGGGACCTTCCCCCCTGCCGGGCTGGGCCATGGTTGCGGCCCCCTTCTGGTACGGATCGGCTATCGCTGGCTCGGTCACGCTGCTGGCCAGCGAGGGCCAGATGCGAAGAGACTCCACCCGCACGCGGTACATCGCCGCAGTGATGGACACCGCGGCCGCAATGAGCGGGCACCTGACCCGCTCGGGAACTCGCAGAGCGGGCTGAATTGACTGCACAGCCCCCCACCAAGCAAGAGAAAGGCGCCACTTCGTGTCCCGTTCAGTTCTGATCACCGGCGGCAACCGCGGCATAGGCCTGGCCATCGCCCGTCGATTCGCCGACGCCGGTGACCGCGTCGCCGTCACCTACCGCTCGGGCGAGCCGCCCGAGGGCCTGTTTGCCGTGCGATGCGACGTCACCGACAGCGAGCAAGTCGACCAAGCCTTCAAGCAGGTCGAGAATCAGCACGGCCCCGTCGAGGTCCTCATCGCCAATGCCGGCATCACCAAGGACCAGCTGCTGATGCGCATGAGCGAGGACGACTTCACCACCGTTCTCGACACCAACCTCACGGGCGCCTTCCGCCTCGCCAAGCGAGCTTCGCGCGGCATGCTCCGCGCCAAGAAGGGCCGCGTCGTCCTGGTCTCCTCTGCCGTTGCCCTGCGCGGCGAGAGCGGCCAGGCCAACTACGCCGCCTCCAAGGCCGGTCTCGTCGGCTTCGCCCGTTCCATGGCCCGCGAACTGGGCTCGCGCGGCATCACATTCAACCTGGTCGCCCCCGGGCTCACCGAGACTGCGATGAGCGAACAGCTGAGCGAGGAGCAGCGCGAGAACCTCAAGAGCCAGATTCCCCTCGGCCGCCTCGCACGTCCGGAGGAGATCGCGGCGGCCGTTGCCTTCCTGGCGTCCGACGCCGCCTCCTACATCACCGGTGCCGTCGTCCCGGTCGACGGCGGAGCAGGCATGGGCCACTGACACTGCTGACCCGGCAACCCCCGGAGGTTCATGCGCAGATGACCTGAAGCGGGCAGTCCCAGCGATCTGCCCAGCGGCGGCAAGCCCTCGGTGTGTCCAGCACTTCGGACTGCCCCGCCGCCCACTGCCACCACCGCACGAGTGTCCAGCTCGCCGGTGAAGAACCCGGTCCACGACCGGGCAACACCGCCCCTGCCAGGGCGGATCACTTGGTTCCCGAAGAACCCGGCCCCTATCGATTAGGGGCCGTCGCATGCCCGAAAGGAGGGGCGTGCCTACTCATGATGCAGCACGCCCGCGCGTTGGTCCAAGAGATTTCCACGCCACCACGCACCGCAGACAGACCACAGCGATTAGCCCCGGACGCGTTCGTCCTGATTCGCGAGCACACACAGCAGGAGCTCGGCACGACTGCGTCCCGCCGCACCCGGCGCGCCGACTTCCTACGCGCGGCCGCCTGGGCCATCACCGCCCGGCTTCACCCGAAGGCGACGGGCACCACACTCCGCGTTGCCCAGGACCTGTCCGCCCGCCTGAATGCCGACGGACACGTGGCCTACTGCCGCGACGCCATGTTCAGACGCCTGCACATCAGCCGCCGCACGCTTGAGCGCCACATGGCTGTGCTCCGCGAACTCGGGCTCCTGGTCTGGGCCGTCCACGGCTCACGGACCAACACCCGCCCCACCGGAAGCGGCGAGTGGGCAGGCACCGCCACCATCTATGCGGCAGTCGTCCCCCGGGCCTGGGACGAAACGTTCGGGCACCGCCTGAGCGGGCACGGCTACCACGCCCGGCACGTCGGCTTCACCGTCCGCGGGCGCGAGCTCGCGATCGCGGACGCCCGCCGCCGAGCCCGGCCGTCCACCCGGCGCCGTGACACCCCTTCCTGTAAGACCAACCACCCACGACGTACAGCTGAGGTAGAGGGGAAGAAGAACAACACCTCCAGGCGGCGCGGGCGTCCGCGGAAAAGCCATCCCATCTGCGTACCGGAGACCTACCGGGCAGAGCCCCAACAGGCCGCTCACGCGATGTCCGTCGCCGCATGGGTCCGCCCCCGGGTGCCCTGGACCCAGGGCGAGGGCCTGCGCCGACTCGCCTTCGCCCTGCGGCCCTGGGTTGCCTCCGGCCACAGCGCAGCCGACATCGCTGCCGACTTCTCGGTGTGGAGGGTCACACGCCGATTGGCCTCGCCAGCCGCCCTGATCATGGCTCGCTGGCGCGAGCGCGAACACCATCCGCTACTCGACGACGTCCCCGACAGGGAGCCGTCGCTGGTTACAGTGCCGCCCAACCGGGTCTTCCTGGAGGCCATGGAGCAGCTGCGGGCTTCTCTGCCCACTGCGCGGGCCCCTGCAGAGCTGGCGCCGCCCGATCCACCGGGCTTCGTCATCCGCGACCGGATCCTCGCGTCCTTCCGCGAGGCCGACCGCGCCAGACGGGCGTGCACCGCCGAGCAGTGCGTGACCTTCGCCGAGTGGGAAGCAGCCTGCGACGAAAGGGAGCGAGCCCCGCGGTAATACCCGTGGCCCGGCCGCATCGGCGTGGAGTACCTCGGGGATGGCCCCGGGCCGGGCACGCCACGCTCCGACCGCGACGGCCGGGGCTCGACTGGAACTCCAGACAGCTGGGCGATGCAGGCAGCCGGGGGTCAACGTCGTGCCGATCAGGCTCAGCTTGTTCCTACGGCGCGGTGCGCGACTGCGGGTGGGTCGTGTCGGCCTGGCGGGTTGGCTGGTGAGTGATCACCGCATCGCGGTGCGGTCGGAGACGAGGCCGGCGATGGCCAGGTGGGTCTCGTCGTAGTACTCGCGGCGGCGCCCTTGTGGGAGGTGGCGACGGGCGTGCCCGCCGCCACCGACGACGGCTTGGAACGGCCTCTCAACCACGCGTTGTGCAGCCCGGGTTGGGTATCGAGCCGTATCATCGATGGACTGTAATATTCCGCCCATTTTCGATTCGTTGGGGGAGATCGTCCGTGCCCGCTCACATAGCACCTCCCTGTGTCGTTCTGCCGAGGAATGTGGTGACGACCGACGAGATCTGTGCCGACATCCGCCGGGCCCATCCCGATCTTCCGCGTCTGGAGGCCGTGTTGCGGGTCGCCCGGGCGACGACTGTGCGGACCCGGTGTTTCACCCGCCCGCTGGGTGCCCCCACTGTGGCTGGAAAGGCTCTGGTAGAGGAGCGCAATCGGGCGGCTTACGAGGATGCGTTGGGCCTCGCGGTCGAGGCGGGGCGGCGAGCGCTGGCCGAGACGCGGCTGCGGCCCGAGGAAATCGATGCGGTCGTCACCAGCCACACCACGTCGTGGACCGTGCCGTCCCTCGACGTGCATCTGGTCGGGGCGCTGGATCTGCGGCCCGACGTGCGGCGCCACCCGATGGGAACGGTCGGCTGCGCGGGCGGGGGCCAGGGCCTGGTCCGCGCGCACCAGGACATCGCCGCCCATCCCGGCGCGAACGTCTTGGTCGTGACCTCGGAGTGTCTGTCGGCGGCGACGTACAACCATGAGGACACGAGCCTCGAATCGATGGTCTACAAGGTTCTTTTCGGGGATGGTGCCGCCGCCGCGGTCGTCTCCGAGAGCCCGGTCTGGGGCGGGCCGAGCTTCGTCGTTGAGGACACTTTCGAGTACGTCCTGCCGGACAGCGCCGACCGCTATCGGGGCCGGCTGAGCGGCGCTGGACTGCACTTCGACTCCACCCGCGCGGCGACCGCCGCCTTCAACGACTGCCTTCCCGCCTTGCGGAAATGGCTCGATGCCGACGCCCAGCCGCTCGACTTCGCGGTTGTGCACCCCGGCGGCCCTCGCATCCTCGACGATACGGCCGTCGGCCTCGGGCTGGACGAGAGCGAGGGGGGTGCCCTACGGCACGCCTGGGAGAGCCTGGCCGTCAACGGCAACCTGGGCGGCTCGGCGGTCCTGGATGTGCTGTCCCGTACCTTCGCCGAGCCGCCGGCCGCCGATGACTCGGGCCTGATCATCGCCTTCGGCCCAAGTTTCGTCTTGGCGGCGGTCCGCGGCCGCTGGTCGAGCTGACCGGCGGCGACGCTCGAGCTCACGGACGTACGCCGCCAGGTCCAACGACGCCGGAAACGGAGGAGTACGCGTCCCCCGAGACGCCTTACGAGGCGCCGTCCGGCGAGATGCCGCGTGACCAGCTCCTTGCGTTTGGTGTGAGCAATGCTCAGGACTTGTGGATCGGGTGGGACGCGGAGGGCGTACCTTCCCGAATGATCCCTTGATAGTCACCGAGTAGGCCCGCGTTGCAGGGCGGGTCGGGAAGGCGCGCCCCGTGCTCAGCGTAGTTATCGGCGACTGCTCCACCCAGTCCGGCTCCCTGATCGACGAGATCGTGCGCGAAGGCGCCCGCCGCATGCTGGCTGCCGCGCTGGAGGCGGAAGTCAACCAGTACATAGCCGAGTTGGCTGTCGAGACGGACGAACGTGGTCGACGGCTGGTGGTCCGCAAATGGTCACCACGGCCGGCCCTCTCGAGGTCAGGGCCCCGCGGGTGAACGACCGCCGCATCGACGAGGCCTCCGGCGAGCGCAAGCGGTTCTCCTCGAAGATCCTGCCACCGTGGTGCCGCAAGTCCCCGAAGATCTCCGAGGTGCTGCCGCTGCTCTACCTGCACGGACTGGCCTCCGGGGACTTCGTGCCCGCGCTGGAGCAGTTCCTCGGCGGCACGGCCGGCCTGTCGCCGGCGGCCGTGACCCGGCGACGCGGCAATGGCAGGACGACCACACTGCTTTCCAGGACTGCGATCTGTCCGACCGCGACTTCGTTTACGTCTGGGCCGACGGAGTCCACCCGAAGGTCCGCCTCGGGCAGGCGCACTCCTGCCTGCTGGTCCTGCTCGGGGTAAGGCTGGACGGCGCGAAGGAGCTGATCGCGCTGGCGGAGGGGCTGCGGGAGTCCACCGAGTCGTGGGCCGACCTGTTGCGCGACTGCCGCCGCCGCGGCATGCGCGACCCCGAGCTGGTGGTCGGTGACGGAGCCATGGGCTTGTGGCGGGCGCTGGCGGAGGTGTTTCCCGCTGCTCGGCAGCAAAGGTGCTGGGTTCACAAAGCTCGGAATGTCACGAACTGCCTGCCGAAGTCAGCACAGCCGGGCGTAACGAAGGCGATGCAGGAGATCTACAACGCTGAGAGCCGCACCCATGCCGAGAAGGCGATCGAGGCATTCGCGAAGGCCTGCGGGACCAAGTGGCCCAAGGCTGTGGCGAAGATCACCGACGACCGGGACGAGCTTCTGGCGTTCTATGACTTCCCGGCCGAGCACTGGATCCTGTACCGCTCGAAAAGTTATCGCCGCAGGTGGGCAGTGGTGTTCATGGCTGTCGGCGGTGGCTGGGATGCTGTCGCGATGATGGTGTCGCGGCTGTATCGCGCCGCCCGCACCCTGCTGTCCATACCCGGGGTCCTGCTGAGCCGGGATACCGCCAAGGACGCCGAGCTGCTGGTGCTGCGACATGAGAACACGGTGCTGCGCCGTCAGCTCAAGGGGCCGGTCCGCTTCGAGACCACCGACCGATTCTGGCTTTCCGCGCTGTCCTCACTGATCCCGCGCCGTCGGTGGGCGAAAAACTTCCCCGTCACGCCCGGCACCGCAGGCTGCTCGCCAGCAAGTGGGACTACTCCGCCCGTCGGAGGCGGAACGGTCGACCACCCACAGCCGCCGCGCTCAAGAAGCTGGTACTGCGCCTGGCGCGCGAGAATCCGCAGTGGGGCCACCGCCGGATCCAGGGTGAACTCGCCCGGCTGGGGCATCCGATCGCACCGTCCACGGTCTGGCAGATCCTGACCACCGCCGGCATCGACCCGGCCCCGCGCCGATCCGGACCAAGCTGGCGGGAGTTCCTGACCGCCCAGGTCGAGGGCATCATCGCTGCGGACTTCTTCCACGTCGACACCGTACTCGGCACACGCCTGTACGCCATGGCGTTCCTCGAACACGGAACCCGCAGGCTACACATCACCGGCGTCACCACCCACCCCACAGGACAATGGGCGACCCAGCAGGCGCGCAATCTCGCCGCCGGCCTCGGGACCCGCATGGAGTCCCTGCGATTCGCCTTGCGCGACCGCGACGCCAAGTACACCGAATCCTTCGACGCCGTCTTCACGGCCGAGGACATGGACGTCCTGCTCAGCGCCCCACGAGCACCCCGGATGAACGCCCACTGCGAGCGGGTGATCGGCACCATCCGACGCGAAGCCCTCGACCACGTCCTGGTCGTCAACGAAGCCCACGCCCGCCGAGTCTTCGCCGAATATCAAGATCACTACAACAGGCATCGGCCCCACCAGGCCCGAGATCAACGTCCGCCCAACGCCCCGGACCAGCCCGCCACCGTTACCGATCTCGATGGCCGCAGGCTCCTGCGAACCCGTGTCCTCGGCGGCACCATCAACCAGTACCGATATGCCTCATGACGTGCAGCGATGACTTTTCGAGCGGTACAGGCGCAGCCGGGCGGTGGCCTGGGCCTCGATGCGGGTGCGGCGGATGAGTCGGGAGCGCTCCTCGGCCGCGAGTTCGGGTGCCAGCAGGACTTGCTTGACCGCTACCTGGCGGCCCAGCACCTCGTCCTCGGCGAGCCAGACCCGGCCCATGCCGCCCTGGCCTATCACTTTCATCAGGCGGTAGCGCCCGCCTACTTGCTCCCCGCCGGTCCCCGTCATGGGCGGAACCCTACCCACCTGGCGAGCCCTCGAAGTACCCCGCTACCTCGATGATCTACTCCGTCGGGAATCTTGACCGGCGGGCCGTTCAGCGGGCCGAGCCGCCAGCTCTCCGACCCGGTGAAGCGGCCGTCTGCAAGATTCCCGACGGAGTCAACTCACACCAGCTCTGCTCGCCAGCAAATTCAGGTTGAAATTCCCTCAGTGTCCACGGGGGTCGAGCGCCGCGTGGAACCATGACCTGGAAGTGCTGTCTACGAGGGGAACGCCGGATGGCGACACGGAAGAAGCAGAGCTGGATCGGGATGGGGATCATTGGCCTGGTGATGGGCGCCTTGTTCCTGTGGCTGTCGGCCGGCAGCGAGGGCCCGACCAAGTGTGACGACAAGGTGATGCACGAGGGTGACACGTGCATCCAGGGCGGCCACTGGCGGTCCCTGCAGGAGCAGAGGGACGCCGACAGCGGCACAATTCAGGGAGTGTCCAGTAGACGGCTGATCCAGTTTCTGTAGTGGGTCAGTTGGCGGCCGGGGTGAGCCGGCCTTCGAAGGCGATCTGGAAGGCGTTCAGAGGTGCCTTCCAACGCATGGTCCACCGCTTGCGGCCCTTGCCGGTTGGGTCCAGCGACATGAGCGCCATGTAGACGCACTTCATGGCGGCGGCCTCGTTGGGGAAATGTCCGCGGGCGCGGACGGCCTTGCGGATGCGGGCGTTGACGGACTCGATCGCGTTCGTGCTGCAGATGACCTTGCGGATCTCGACGTCGAAGGAGAGGAAGGGCACGAACTCGGCCCAGGCGTTCTCCCAGAGCCGGATGACCGCCGGGTACTTCTTGCCCCAGGCTTCCTGGAACTCGCTGAACCGCTCGGTCGCGGCGGCCTCGTTCGGCGCCGTGTAGACGGGCTTGAGGGCCTTGGCGATCTTGTCCCAGTCCTGGCGGGCCGCGTGCCGGAAGCTGTTCCTCAGCAGATGAACGACGCAGGTCTGAACGATCGTTCGAGGCCAGACGGTCTCCACCGCCTCGGGCAGGCCCTTCAGCCCGTCGCAGACCAGCATCAGCACGTCATCAACGCCCCTGTTCTTCAAGTCCGTGAAGACGCTCAGCCAGTACTTCGCGCCCTCACCGCCGTCGCCGGCCCAGATGCCCAGGATGTCGCGGTGGCCCTCGGCGGTCACGGCCATGACGACGTAGACCGGACGATTCGCGACCTGCCCGTCCCTGATCTTCACGTTGATCGCATCGACGAACAGGACCGGATAGACGCGGTCCAGCGGGCGGTTGGACCATTCCGCCATCCCGTCCATCACCTTGTCGGTGATCGTGGAGATGGTGGCCTTGGACACGCTCGCGCCGTAGACCTCGCCCAGATGTGCGGATATCTCCCCGTGGGTGAGACCCTTCGCGGACAGCGACAGCACCATCTCGTCCACGCCGGACAGCCTGCGCTGGCGCTTCTTGACGATGGCCGGCTCGAACGTGCCCGCCACGTCCCGGGGCACCCTCACCTCGACCGGACCGACATCGGTCAGCACCGTCTTCGCCCTGGTTCCGTTGCGGGAGTTGCCGCTGTTCCGCCCCTCGGCGTCGTGCTTGTCGTATCCGAGGTGATCGGTGATCTCGCCCTCCAGGGCGGACTCCAGCACCCGCTTGGTCAGCTGCTGGAGCAGCCCGCCCTCGCCGGTCAGCTGCAGGCCCTCGCTGCGGGCCCGGTCCACGAGCATCGCGACCAACTGCTCGTCACTCGCCGGCACCGACGCAGCCACCGGCTCGACGTCCGCGTCCGCTATCTGCTCGATGGTGGTGTCGCTCATCAGGCGTCTCCTTGATCATCGGATCCGCCGATCATTGAACACTCCCCCCACTCCCACCACCCTGACCAGCACAAATGGAGAAGTACTGCTGGAGTACTAAGGCGGGTCAGGTCGCCGGCGGCTGGCTGGACGGGGTGGCTCTGATCGGCTGGCTGGTCCAGCTGCTTCTGGCGGCGCTGCTTGTTGCGGTGACCCTCATGCATCGTCCGTCTGAGTGCGCGGTGTTGCTGACCGCTGACGCCCAGGTGCTTGGGTTGGGGCAGCCGGATGAAGGGAGGTGACTTCTCGCCAGAATGTGTCGGCTGGCGCAGTCGCCGAGGGCCCCTGCTCCTTCATCAGATCGTCCAGATCTGAACTTTTGCGCTGTCCATGTGGTTCTTTCATGAAATGCCAGCTTGCGCAAATAGTCTCATAAAGGTCAAGCCTGCCGAATACTCCAGAGGGGTGCCATCGGCGAACCGGAACTCCCTGGAGATCCAAATGGTTCCGCGGCGTGTCGCCATCACAAGGGTGCAAATTATTTACTGCACTCGGCGCGCAACACTTTCAATCTGGCCACGTCGGCGAGAAATGGCTACTCGATACCTTTTGAGCCAATGGGCATCCGGAAGGCTTTATTCAAATGACTTCTTCGAGCCGTCGGTTTAGATTCGCCTGGTCTTGAGCGGCGGGGGGTTGCTCACAAGCGAATGACGTCTCCCCGTCGCCACAATCGGGGAGGGAATATGCGCAAAAATTTTAAGGCAGTTTTCTTGGCGGCGGCGATGGTGGGGGGTGTACTCATCGCCGGCGCTCCGCCGGCTACGGCGGCTCCGTCCCAGAACGTGTCGGTGGCTCCCTCGGCCTCTAAGCCCGTTCCGCACCCGGTCATCGCCGAATACAAGGGGCGGAAGATCAACCTTGCTGAGGGGTGGCAGGGTGCACAGACCTGCACGGAGCTGCCCGGAGGCGCTGTCCACTGCTACGACACGTTCGAGCAGGCGGACGCCGACACCGCCCGGTTCATGGCCGCGCGTGCGGGCTCCAATGACGTGGCCAAGTACACGGCACCGAGCCAGAAGCGGAACGGTGGATCTGGCGTGGCCCGGGCCGGGAAGGTGCAGGACTGCTCGGCGGACTACTGGTGCCTGTACGACGGCCCGAACTACTCGGGCCCGCACTTGCAGTTCTTTGACCCCGGGACGAAAGAATTGAGCGACTGGGGCTTCCGGGACAGAGTGAGTTCCGTCTACCGGATCATCGTGAACTATCCGTTGAACTACGGCGGCGCCCATCTGATCGACTACCGCTCCTGGCCGGTCGCGGACCGCGACATCGCATTGACGGGCGGCTATCTGGAAGACGAGTTCCCCGATCTCAGCCGCCTCTCCTACCCGGGTGGGGGCAATTGGGACAACAAGGCCGACGCCGTGAAGGTCTGGCGGGGCTGACCTGAAGCGGCCGGCCGGCTTCTTGCCGACCGGCCGCACCGGCATTTTCAGGAGTTTCTCTTTGCCGTCAGAGCAGAAGCCATGAAAGCTCCCTCGGTCAGGGGCGCGTGTCCCAGCGGTGTTGCAAGGCTCCGGTGGGGCCGACGACATATAGCTGATAGCCCTTGGCCAGTGAGATGTGCTCCTCACGCACGAGGAAACCGGTGACCCCGTTCCTGAGACTTTCGAACGTTGGAGAGCTGTCATCGGGATTGCGTGTCCACACGCTGATGACAGGGGCGCCGGAGTCAGAACGGTACTGGATGCCGTACACCTCTGGTGCCCCACCGGACCGGTGGTAGCGCTCGGCCAGGGTGGCCTCCGCCGCATCGGGGGTGCCGGCGGGTGTATTGGTCGGTGCGGCCTGGATGGGCCCGCGATCCTTCTGGAAAACGGTACAGCCCGACAGAGCCAGAACCCCGGTGGCAGCGAGCGCCAGCAGAGCAGAGGTCATAAACGGCTTTAAGGGAATGCGAGTCATACCCGGCCCAATCTTCACTGGAATGTGGGGAGTTGCATGCATTTCGGCAGTATGCGCCAACAGGCCGACGATACCCAGCGCTCCACCTCCATCACCAGTGCGGTTCAAGGCTCGCCCATAGCCGTAGCCCGTCCCCACACGACGGAATCACACATATTCAAAGGAGTCACCCATGCCCGCTGTCCGCCGTCTTGCCGCAACGGCGTTAGTCGCCGCCGGTTTCCTCGCCACAGCCATAACACCCGCCCAGGCCGCAACGTCAGCCACGTCGTGTGAGCGCGTGTGCATCCTGGACGCCCGGACCGGGGGTCATCCGGACCATGACCGCCTGGTGTTCGACCTCAGCGACCACGTCGCGCCGCCTGCAGTGCAGGCCCAGGTCTCGGCCGACGGGTCCTACATGCCAGGGGCTTCCGGCGAGACGCGGCACCTGGCGATCACCGGGCAGTCCTACCTGCTGCTGGACGTCTACCCGGCTCAGGCCCGCCCCAGCGGCCCCGACGCCTACACCACACCCACCGTGCAGCCGGTTTCGCTGCCCTCGCTCAAGGGTGTGCAGATGACAGGCGACTACGAGGGCCACATCGGATTCGGCCTCTCGCTGGGCGACTACACCCGGTACCAGGTCTCCACGCTCACCGCGCCGAACCGCATCGTCGTCGACGTCTACCACTAGCCCGTCGGCCCACCACCCGCCGCCCGGCCCCACAACTCCTGCCCGCCTCGTGCCCCGGCGCACGGGCGGGCGGGCCTCGCCGCGCCCTGCCGGGGCGCGGGACACCACGCCTCGAGACACGGGGAAACGTTCACGTGAGACGCAGAATCAGAAAGAGAACCCGCGCGCCGTTAGCCGCTGTTGTGACGGTCGCTGCGCTGACCGGCGGCCTGCTCCAGGCCGAACCCGCCATCGCCGCACCCAAACCCAACCCGACGGCCGCCCCGGCCCCACCGCCGGCGCCTCCGGGCCAGGTCGAGGATCCGGGCAAGAAGCTCGGTTCGGACTGGAAGTCGAGTCCTGACCGGGCGGTGACCGCGGCTGCCGATGCGGACGGTCTGGACATCCTGGTCGCCGACAGCAGTGGGGCGTACGCGTGGAAGAAGGCTGCGAAGCTGTCGGAGCCGGGCCTGCCGGCGGACTCGTGGATCGGCAATCAGTGCCTGATGGACCACGACCACGCCGCTGTCGTGTATGCGCCGCGTAGCTTCACGAACAAGCCGGACCTGATGCAGGGCGGCGCGTTCACCGCGATCGTCAACCTGTCGACGGGGCACGTGACGAAGCTGCCGTTCACGGCATCGCTGGCCTACTTCGACCCGTCCTGCAACACGACCACGCGCACTGCGGCGTTCACTGTCTACCGGGACATGAACGACCCCGCGAGCACCCGCACGCGTGTCATGACGGTGGACACCGCCGGGAAGACCACGGGCACGGCTGCGGCGAAGGGCGAGATCACCAGCGCGGTGCCGGTGAAGGACGGCACCGTCGCAGCGCTCGGCAGTCACCTGGTCCACCTCAATGCGTCGGGCACGGTGAAAAACCTTGCGGACGCGGACAGTGCCCCGTTCGACATCCGACCCGCCACTGACGGCAAGATCGCCTTCGTCGACCGCAAGGACACCTCCACGGCGACCGCCAAGGTGTTCACCGGCACCGGCAAACCGGCCGTCGTCGCCTCTGGCAAGCTCGGTGACCTCGACCTCATCACGGGCGAGGCGGGCCAGATCTTCCTCACCGGCCACCCCGCCACCACGCCCGCCACGGCAGGAACCGGCATCACGCGCACCAACGCCCCGGCGAATACCGACGTGTCCTCACACGGCCGCCTGGCCGTCGACCCGGTCCTCACCCCCGGCGTGCGCGCGGGCCTGACGCACATCAAGGACGCAGGCAAGAGCTTCGACAAGGCTGATGAACCCGCCCCGCATGCTGCGGCCTCCGCTGACGGCAATGATCCGGTGACCGTCACCAGCACCGTCACCACCACCGGGACCAAGCTCACCCAGAGCGTGCAGCAGCAAGCTCCTGACGGCTCCGGGACCATTCCCTCCCCAGCCCTCGGAAGAACCAGAGGCACCACCAAGCGCACCGCAGCTGCCGGGGCATCCACCGACCCGACCGACCCGGACCGCTGGTGTGCGGTCTCCCGCAATGACCTCAGCGCGCAGGCCCTGCAGCCGACCTCGAACCAGGTCGAGTGGGGGGTCGACATGGCGGTGCGCGGCCAGCTGCGCTCCAAATGGCTCCAGCAGGGCGGCTACCGCGACCAGGCCGGTCTCGGAACCATCGACCCTCAGGGCCTGTTCCCGCCGCCGACTCTGACGGGCGGAGGCAAGATTCCGGCCAACGTGCTGCTCGGCATCATGGCCCAGGAGTCGAACCTGTGGCAGGCCGAGTCCGGGGCGATCCCCGGCCAGATGGGCAGCCCGCTCGCGGCGGTGGACGGCTACTACGGGCACAAGGCCGACCCCAACAACCCGGCCGCCTACTGGCAGATCAACTGGGACAAGTCCGACTGCGGCTATGGCGTCGGCCAGGTCACCGACGGTATGCGGATGGCCGGTCACGAGAAGCCCGGTGAGACGAGCCTGTCCCCGGCCCTCCAGAAGCTGATCGCGGTCGACTACGCGACGAACATCGCCGCCTCCATGAAGATCCTCGCCGACAAGTGGAACGAGGTCCACAAGGACGGGCAGAAGGTCACCGTCAACAACGACGATCCGTCCCTGGTGGAGAACTGGTTCACCGCCGTGTGGAACTACAACCTCGGCTTCAACCCGCCCTCCGACGCGTCCAACCACGCCGGGCACTGGGGACTGGGCTGGTACAACAACCCGGCCAACCCGATCTACGAGAAGAGCTGGGGCCACCCGTTCATGGACACCGACGTGGACGGGCCGAACGCGAACAAGGACGCCGCCCACCCGCAGTGGTGGCCGTACCAGGAGAAGGTGATGGGCTGGGCCGCCTGGTCCATCGACACCGGATACTCCTACTCCACCTCCGGCCGCCAGGACCGGCCCGGCCAATCCGGGTTTTCCACGGCCGGATTCCGGCCTGCCTGGTGGACCACCACCATGGACCGCAGTCACGTCTCACCGGTACTGGAGACCTTCTGCAACAGCAACAACAACTGCGACAAGGCCACACCACCGAACTGCCCCAACGCGGAATGCTATGCGCAGTACTGGTGGAACCAGCCCAACGCAACATGGAAGAAGGACTGCGCCACCAGCTGCGGCCACGAAGCCATCAAGTACCAGACGCTGATCCCGGAGCCGGGGCGCGGTAGCTTCCTCAAAGACGGCACACCCATATGCTCCGGCGCACCGCTGGACTCCCTGGTCGTCACCTCTGTCCCCAACGGCACGGAAACATGGGGCGAATGCGAAAAGACCACCTCGAAGGGAAGTTTCCAGTTCGGGTTCACACCAGACAGTAGCGGCCACTATCAAGCAAAGGCGGACCTGCACCAGATAGGCGGCGGCTACGGCGGCCACTACTGGTACACCCACACCCGGGACCGCGACCACTTCGGCGGCGACGGCGGCCTCATGACCATCGACGGCACCTGGACCCTTGGCCAGAACCTGAACTGGGCCAGCGTATGGGTGCACTTGCCCGACACCGGCGCCCAGACCCGCCAGGCCGCCTACACCGTCGGCGGAACGGACAGCGCCAGCACGAGACGGGTGGTGCCCCAACGTGCCGGCTCCTGGTTCAGCCTCGGCGCGTTCCATTTCACCGGCACCCCGAAGGTGTCGCTGTCGAACGTGACAGCGGACGGCACGGCCGACGAGGATGTTGCCTGGGGCGCGGTCGCCTTCCGGCCGCTCTCCGGCAAACCGGCCAACTCCATCGTGGCCATGGGAGACTCCTACTCCTCGGGCGAAGGCGCCAGTGCGGCAGGTGGCAAGGACTTCTCCCCGGAGAGCGACCACCCCGGCGATCGGCCCGACAAATGCCACCGCTCCGCGTACGCGTGGTCGCGGCAGGCGGCGCTTCCGGGCGCTTCGAAGTCGGTCGGTGAGATGGTCGACGCCCGTGACCCGCAGATGGACTATCACTTCGTCGCCTGCTCGGGGGCCCGCACGTACGACATGCTGCTGCCCGGCACGGACGGTGGCCAATACGGTGAGGTGTCGCAGTTCGACGCAGGCTACCTCGACCAGAACACCACCCTGGTCACCCTGTCGGTCGGCGGCAACGACGCGCGCTTCACTGACGTGTTCAAGAAGTGTGTGTACGAGGTCATCTTCGACCTCTGCCAGAACGCGTCGATGGACAACGAGGACCCGACCACGGGTAAACCCCTTCCGGGGAATACGGGGCCGCTGAAGGACTGGGCTCCCAAGTGGCTGCACGACTCCGTACGCCCCCAGATCGTCAAGACACTCAACGCCATTCACGACCGGGCGAAGAACGCGAAGATCATCCTCATGGGCTACCCCCGGCTGCTGTCCGGAGGCGGACAGTGCATCCCCGGCATCGGCACGGAGGAGGCACCATGGCTCAACTCTCTCGCGGACATGCTGAATGAGGAGATGAACGGAGCCACACTCGACTCCACAACCGAGACCGGCGCCTACGCGCTCTTCGCAGATCCGCGGTCCGAATTCGACGGCAAGGCGATATGCGGTGACCCAGAAACAGTCAACGGCATCGTCCTGACCGGGCACGCGCAGGCCGACAACTCACCAGTCGGCATGGCATCGTTCCACCCGAAGATCTCCGGCGCACGCCTCTACGCGAACGTACTGGAGCGCCGCCTCAAGTAGAAGGCCGTTCCAGGACACGACCCATTCTGCCCGGACTTCCTCCGGCCTACGGTGGGGCCTGAGTACGCATACTCAGGCCCCACCCGCTGTGCTTCGGGACCATGGGCTTCCTCACGTCAGATCGAAGGAGAGACCGGTATGTCTGCGACTTGGAAGCCTCGCCAGGCCCGGAGAGCAGCAGCTGCCACATGGGCTGTCGCCGCCGTCGTGGGCATCGTCTCGTGTTCTTCCGGAGACAGAGCACTCAGCTACGAAGACTTACGAAAGCCTGCGGGCAGCCCGCAGGCCGTGCAGGCCAGGCAGAAGGCGGAGAAGCGCATGACCGATGCCGTCGATGCCTACGGCAAGAAGATGTCCCTCACCCCCGCTCTGGTCACTGTCAACGACTCTTGCGGGAGCGGGGCCGGGGGACTGTGGCCCTCCGGCGATGACACATACAAGATGCGCTGCTCACTGGAAGTCACCGGCTACTTCGGCACCGCGCCCGACCGGATCAGTGACGTGCTGGAGTCGATTCTGTCCGCAGGAGACCAGTACAAGGCCTCGCACCCCAACGGCGGAGGAGGTGTCGTCTCCAGCCAAAATGACTTCGCCTCCAAGCTGGTCACCTACTACAAGGGAAAAGGGCCGAACCCCCTGGGGCCGAATGCACAAGAGCCCACACAGCTCCTCGACGGTGCAGAGACCCTGGAGTGGGACACGGTCCGTAGTCCGCAGCGCCCGGTTCTCATCCACGAACCGTCCCCGTGCATCCAGCCCGACCCGCCGATTCGACGGTGCACCCACCAGCCGGAAGCGAAGACCGTAGCCGACATCCGCCGCCAATACGGAATGGTGTTCACCTTGCGCCAGCCCAGCACAACATACTTCGAGATCCTCAAGAACGACACGATGAACGGCGAACGCGCGAACGTGCGCTGAACGCGGAGGCCGAACTCGGCCGCACGCAGAAGGAGGTCTTCGCGCAACGGCAGCAGATCGGCGAGATCATGGGAAAGCTTCGCGACTTCGACCAGATGGTTCCGGGGGAATCCGTTCAGGCACTGACCTCCGAGAACATCACCCTTAAGCGTCGCGTCCAGCAGCTCACCCGGGAACACCGCACCTTGCAAGAACGCCTTGAAGGCGCGCGGTCCAACCTGCGCTTCTCCGGCAAACGCATCGCTGACCTCGAAGCTCAGATCCTCGAACTCCGGAAGTCTTCCTGAGCTTGTCTTTAACCCTTTGGCGGAGCCTCAGTGACACCGTTAGGTTCTCCGCGGTGACCTTGATGGAGACGCAGGGCCTCGTGTCGATGACCGACGAGGCGCAGTTACGTTGGATGGCGCTGGGGGACACGACTCGGCAGCCGCCCGTGGTCATGCTCCACGGCGGTCCGGGACTGCCGGACTATCTGGGCGATGTCGCCCCCATGGTCGCGGACCTCGCGCCCGTCTACCGGTACGACCAGCGTGGCACGGGCCGGTCCCCGTGGCGGGGCCCCCATTCCTTCGCCCGGCATGTCGACGATCTCGCCGAGCTACTCGACGCATGGGACGTGCCCAGGGCCGTACTGATCGGGCACTCCTACGGCACCGACCTGGCGAGCCGGTTCTGCCTGACGCACTCCGACCGAGTTGCCGCAATGCTGCTGATGTGCGGGCCGTTCGTCGGTGATTGGCGTACCGGGGACCGAGCGGAGCGCGGCCGCCGCATGTCCGCAGCGCAGCAGGAGCGGCTCCGCGAATTGGAGGAGTTGCCGCACCGTACGGAGGAGCAGGAAGTTGAGCTGCTCACGCTGGCCTGGTTCACCGACCACGCCGATCCCGAACGCGGGTGGCACTGGGCCGCGCAGGGTGCCCAGCGGCGCCGCCCCATCAACTGGGCTATGAACAGCGAACTTGGCAAGGAAAGACACGCGGACCCGCTCGATGAGCACCTTGCCGAGCTGCGCGCGCACCTCCCCGCGCGAGCGGAACTCCTCGGTGGGGCCGATGATCCCCGCCCTGTGTCGGCACTCGAAGCACTCGCGCTCCGGCTCGCTCTTCCGCTGACGCGGATCGAGGGCGCAGGGCACGAACCCTGGTTGGAGCAACCCGACGCCGTGCGTGCGCACCTTCGGCGATTCGTGCAAAGCACGGTGGGCGCATAGGGCTTCGACCAGTTCGCTGGCTGGACTCATCCCCGGCTGTCGGCACCGTGGCGGGTTCCGGTGTCGAAATGGGCCTCGAACTAGGCCGCTCACCTGGGCATTCTCCTGACGCTGAGGCGGCCTTCGTCTGACTCATGTGCTCCGACCAAGGTGCACGTGACCACGACGAAGGCCGTGAAAGTGAGTCGGGTGTGGATCCTTTCGAGGGACAGCTGAGCTGGGAAGATGCTGATTGACGCGTGGGCGGTGCTGTCGTGCTTCTACCGTGGCGAGGTGGAGGTGGGGTGCCATGGTGTCTTTGCCGGAGGAGCTTGAGGCGCGGGAGGCTGCGGCTCGGCGGCGTGTCGAGGAACTCCAGGCCGAGGCCGCGGAGTTGGCCCTCAGGATGGAGAAGGCTCGGGAGGACCTGTCACGGCTGGAGATCACGCGGGAGACCGTCACGAAGGTGCTGGCTGAGTTGTCGGCCGCGGATATGGACGTCGAGTTGGTCGTGTCGGCGGAGCCTGAGCGGGAGTCGGAGCCGCACGGGGCGGCGGTGATGATGGTCCCGCCTTGGCGGGAGGGTCTGGTGACAACGGTGCTGCCGGATGTGTACCGGGACATCATGGAGGTCATCGCCGACGCACCGGGCCCGCTGCAGGCCAAGCAGATTGTGCCGCGGATCGGGCTGCCGGCGACGACCGGGAAGATCGAGGGCACGAGGGTGAAGCTCAAGCGTCTGGTGGAGCGGGGGTGGCTGGACGAGGACGTGCCGGGACGGTTCGGCCTGGCACGTCGCGGTCCGGGCATCGACCGGTCCAACTCCCGGTGACCAAGGGGCTCTTCTCCGTAGATTCGAGGGTGCCAACCACATCGGATCTGCTGAAAGAAGAGCCCGGTGGAACAGTACGACGCCTTACCCGAACCTGATCCGTACTTCGCCTCCCGCGATGCCTTCGAACGCCTCATCTCGGCACTGGCCGAGGGCCCGGCAGGCGGCCTGCCCCATGACGAACTCGAAGTGCAGATTGAACAGTTGGGACGCGAGCTGCTGCGGCAGGTGATGCAGGACCACCTCGATTCTCGCGCCAGGAAGGAGGAGGACGCGATGTGGGACAAGGGAGGACAGCCGGTCGTCCTCGGTCCGGAAGGACAGCCGCGGACCTGGCGGGAGCGAGGGCATCGCCGCCTGCTGACGTGTGTGTTCGGCCCGGTGCGCGTGAGCCGGATCGCCCATCGCGGACGAGGTGTTGCCAACGTGCACCCGGCGGATGCCCAGCTGTCACTGCCCGCCGGTCGACACTCCCGCGGCCTTGCCCGGCTCGCGGCCCTGGAAGCGGTCCGCGGCTCCTTCGACCAGGCCGCCGCAGCGATCGAGCGACGGTGCGGGAAGGTCCTGGGCAAGCGCCGCCTCAAAGAACTGGTCATGGCCTCCGCGGTCGACATCGCCGCCTACTACACGGCGAGGATCCCCACTCCGTGCACCCGCGAGATGCCGCTGATCATCGAGGTCGACGGCAAGGGTGTGGTGATGGTGCGCCGGTAAGGCGCCTCTGTTGTATTCCCGATTCAGTCGGGAGGAACTTGGAGGAAAGTTCTTGGGTCCAATGGCTTACCCAAAGCCGAAAGGTGACGGGGACCGCAGCATGCCAGAAAATCAGTGGCCGGGTCCAGACGTATGGGACGGTGCACTGAGGGACCCGCGTGATATGGCAAAGCCTGGATTGGTTGAAGCCCAATCCCCAGAAGGTGTATACGCCCACCCATCGGAAAGACGTCTGGAACCGGTGCCATGCTCTGCGACGACTCCGCATGACGGTCGATGCAACCTCCAGAGCGTGGGGCGATCCCTAACGAAGGGATTCAAGGGGATGAATGGGATGCCTAAGTCGCGCTGTTACGTACACAGAGGACGTACCCGGGATCACCTAAGGGGCAAAGTGCCCTACGGTGACGGAGGCCCCGTAGTAGTCGCAGGAGTAACGTCCTGCCAGGGAGGGCGGGAAAGCCGTCCACAGGGCCAAGGGGGCCAGGCTGTTCGGATGTTCGAACCGTGGGGGTATGCGTAATGCAGAACGCCCAAACGGTTCTGGATATCCTCCGAAAGCGCGGCAGGGAGGGCCTGCCGCTGGATCGACTGTATCGACAATTATTCAACCCGCAGCTATTCCTTATGGCCTACGGACGCATCTATTCCAACCATGGATCGATGACGCCAGGGGTCACCGAGGAAACCGTGGACGGTATGTCACTGGGAAAGATCGAGCAGATCATTGATGCTCTGCGCCACGAGCGCTATATCTTCAGCCCTGCACGGAGGACTTTCATCCCGAAAAAGAACGGGAAGCTGCGTCCGCTGGGCCTACCGTCCTGGTCGGATAAATTGGTCGCCGAAGTGGTGCGTATGCTGCTTGATGCGTACTACGACGTCCAGTTCTCCGACCATTCACACGGGTTCCGCCCAGGCCGGGGCTGCCACACCGCTTTGCGGGAGGTCGCCGAAACCTGGAAAGGAACACACTGGTTTATCGAAGGGGACATCGCCGATTGCTTCGGGAGCCTGGACTTCACTGTCATGCTTACGGCGCTCGGCGATAATATCCACGACGGCCGGTTCCTTGCGCTGATCCACAAGATGCTCACGGCGGGGTACCTTCAGGATTGGGAATGGCACGCTACTCTGTCCGGCGCGCCACAAGGAGGCATCGCCTCACCCATCCTGTCGAATATCTACCTGCACAGGTTGGATGAATTCGTCGAGACAGTTCTCGTGCCCGGATACACCCGAGGAAAGAACAGGGTCGCCAACCCTGCATACCGGAGGCTCGACTCGCCGATCGCACAGGCGAAACAAAGCGGTGACCATTTGGCTCTCCGCAAGTTGCGCCAGCAGCGCCGCCGTATCCCCTACGGGAATCCACAAGATCCCGGATATCGGCGACTGCGGTATGTGCGGTACTGCGACGACTTCCTACTCGGGTTCAGCGGACCCGTCACCGAAGCCGAGGAGATAAAACAGCGTATCCGACAGTTCCTGAAAGGCGAGCTCAAGCTGGAGCTGTCAGAAGAAAAGACGCTGATCACCCACGCCAGAAAGGGGGCAAGATTCCTCGGCTATCACATCGTCGCCCAGCACGCCAATGACCAGATTACCCGTCAAAACCGGGCAGTCAACGGCGTGATCGGACTGCGAGTCCCGGTCGATGTTCTCACCACCAAATGCGCCCAGTACATGGAACGCGGCAAACCCGCATCCCAGACCAGGCTTCTGCACCGTAGCGACTACAATATCGTGGCAAGGTTCGGAGCCGAATACAGGGGCATGGTGCAGTATTACCTACTCGCCAGCAACGTCCACTGGCTGAACAGACTGCACTGGGTGATGCAGACCTCCTTACTTAAGACGCTGGCCCACAAGCACAATTCCAAGGTCACCAAGATGTCTCGAAAATACAAGGTAAAGGTCGAGACGCCTGAGGGACTGCGGACTTGCTTGCAAGCCCGCATCGAACGCGGCCCAGGGCGGAACCCTTTGGTCGCGACGTTCGGGGGAATTCCGCTGAAACGGCAGCGTACGGCGAAGATCATCGATCGCCGTCCAGTGCGGAGCACCCTCACGGGCAGTGAGCTGATCCGTCGGCTCCGCCACGGGGAATGTGAACTCTGCGGGAGCACGGACAATATCCAAGTACACCATGTCCGTAAACTCGCCGACCTCCAAAGCTCCGAAGGCCCTCAACAACCGGCCTGGGCAGTGTTTATGACGATGAAGCGGCGCAAAACCCTCGTGGTGTGTGCGCCGTGCCATGACGCTATCCACGCTGACCCTCCTGCCGCAATAACGGCATGAACCGCTGGAGAGCCGGATGATCGGAAACGATCAAGTCCGGTTCGGGAGGAGGCTCACGGGAACCGGGCCGGTCAACAGACCGGAACCGCGCCCGTGGGCCGACCTCACCGGCCCGAGGCCCTGCGCGAGGCCACCCGCCGGGCCGCGGCCAAGAGTGCTGCGGCCGGGCGGCGGGGGCGTCTTGCCCCGGGCGAGAAGCCCAACCGCAAACGGATGGCGACGGTGGCCTGCGTCTTCGATGTCGTCCCGGCCCCGCGTCGACCGCACGACATCGTGCACCCGCCCGGTGGCCGCAGTGAAATGCGGCCACCCCGGCAGGGCCCGAAAGCGGAGCGGAAGTGGTGCACCGCCTCGGTGATCCGCCCTCCGGAACGGGTCGTCGCTGACGCCTTCGCGCAGGCCGCTTCCCGCGACCCGCAGTATCTGCGCGACTGGATCGTGCTCGTCGACGGCGCCCGCCATCAACTCGACCTGATCCAGAACGAAGCCGCACGCCGCGGCATCCCCGTTCACGTCCTGCTCGACTTCGTGCACGTCGCCGAGTACACATGGACAGCCGCGCACGCCTTCCATCCCGTCGGCAGCCGCGAGGCCGAGACCTGGGCCGCGGACAAACTCACCGCGATCCTCGCCGGACACGCCGGCCGCGCCACCAAGGAGATGACCGCCCAGGCCACCGCCGAACAGCTTGCCGCCACCCGCCGCGACGCCGTCACCACCTGCGCCCGCTACCTCACCGGTCATCTCGACCAACTCCACTACGACACCGCCCTCGCGGCCGGCTGGCCGATCGCCACCGGCGCCGTCGAAGGCGCCTGCCGACACCTGGTCGCCGACCGCCTCGACATCACCGGCGCCCGCTGGGGACTTACCGGCGCCGAAGCCGTCCTCCAACTCCGCGCACTGATCACCAACGGCGACTTCGAGGACTACTGGACCTTCCACGCGGCCCGCGAACACCAACGCCTCTACCCCAGCCCCGACCAGCAGGAGTACCGCCTCACTGCTTGATCACGACCATCACTCCAGAGGATCCACACCCAAGTGAGTCTGCTGCCTGAAGTTGGGCGACTACGCCTCGCCTCTGAGTACGTCCCGGACGCTTACGTGACGCGTCACCGCAGGTCCGCATCGATACCGCCAGTCGCCTGTTCGGAAAACAGGATCATGACGTTCTGATGCTCTTCGACGCGAAGCTCGACGGCATCGAGGACCCGGGCAGTGAGGTCCACCAGTCCCTGGGCATGGTGAACCTCGCCGCCGATGAGTGGTTCGAACCGTTCGACACAGAAGGCGACCGAGATCCTCAGCGTGAGTTCCGCCACTGACACTCCACTTTTCGCGGCAGCCCGATCGGTTCCCGTGCTCATTACAAAGCCCCGCTCGCTCAATGATGGCTCGGGGGGGCCTCTATGTCTTTGGTCAAGCTAGGCGGGGGGTTCGGTGTTCGTAGAAGGTGCCGTCGCGGAGCATCGCGAAGAGCACGCTGATGCGATGCCGGGCGAGGCGGAGAAGAGCCTGGGTGTGGGTCTTTCCTCTGGCCCGGCAGCGGTCGTAGTAGGTGCGGGAGACGGGATCGTGCAGGGCCGCGAACGCGGATAGGAACATGGCCCGTTTGAGCTATCGGTTCCCGCCTCGTGGTGCGTGTTCGCCGTGGATCGAGGTTCCCGACGACTTCGTGGTCGGCGCGAGGCCGGCGTAGGAGGCGAGGTGGGCGGAGGTGGGGAAGCTGGTGCCGTCGCCGACGGTGACCAGCAGAACAGCAGCGGTCCTGACCGCGACCCCCGGCATCGAGATCAGGACCTGGGAAAGAGGGTGTTCCTCCAGCAGGGTGTTGATCTGGGCTTCCAGGGCCCGGCGCTGGTCGTGGACGGCTGCGAGTTGCCGGGCCAGAGACGGGATGACGATGTCGAGCGTGCCCGTTCCGGGAACCACCACGGTCTGCTCGTCGAGCGCGTCGAAGACCTCGTCGATCAGCCGGACGGCCATGCGCGGGGCCTTGGGCCGGATCACCTCAACGAGCCTGCGGCGTCCGGCTTTTCGCAGGGCGGCCGGGGATCCGTAGCCTTCCAGCAGCCAGGTGACGGCCTGGTGGTCGAGCCGGGGCCCGAGGACGCGTTCGAGGCTGGGGTGGAACTGGGTGAGCAGGCCGCGTATGCGGTTGGAGGTGCGGGTGGCCTCGGCTGCGAGGTCCTGGTCGAAGCCGACCAGCACAGTCAGCTCGGCGGTGATCTCGTCAGTCAGCTCCAGCGAGCGCAGAGTGTGCGGCATGGTGCGGGCGGCGTCCGCGATGACCGCGGCGTCCTTTGCATCCGTCTTCGCCTCGCCCGGGTAGAGATCGGCGATCCGCCGCATCGCGAGTCCCGGCAGGTAGGCGACCTTGCAGCCCGCGTCCCTCGCGACCGTCAGGGGCAGGGCGCCGATCGAGGCGGGCTGGTCCACGATCACCAGCACGGTGCCGAACTTCGCGGCCAGCTTGTCGAACACGGCCCGCAGTTTCGGTTCGCTGTTGGGCAGCGGTTTGTCGTAGACCTTCTTGCCGGCCGGGGTCAGCCCGTGACCGTGGTGGGCCGTCTTGCCGACATCCAGGCCGAGGAAGACGCCCACGTCGCCGGTGTCGAACATCGTGCTCTCCACTCCTTTGGTGCGGCTGGCCTGGGCATCGGTGTCGTACACGCGCATCCACTGGTGATCGGTACGATCGGCGGGTTGGAGGGGATGCGATGTTGCAGGTTCTGTACAGCGGGGAAACGAAAGAGCTCGAGCTCTCCGGGACGCGTCAAGGACTGCTGGCGTTCGGGCAGCTGCTGCGGGGGAAGGCTGGAAGCTTTGACCTCTCGGAGAACCCTCGCCCCTCTCCCTACGAGAGGTCGCTGTCGGAGATCGCGTTTCGGGAGGATCCAGAGCGGGCCACCGTTTCGATCGTCACGGAAGCCCAGGTCCTGAGGATCACGGGAGGGCGGGAAGCTCTCGACCTCCTCGCCGACAACCTTGAGGGCTTCGCCTCAGAGGCGGGTGCAAGCGATCATTGCCACGTCGACTCCCCGACATACGACTACGTCGCGCCAGAGTCGGACCCGCTGGTGATTGTGTTCATGAAGTGAGCCACGAGCCTTCGGCCGCACCGCAGTTGAGTCTGTGGGTCTCAGTGCGGGAGAGCGATCGTGGGCCTGATCGGATTGCCGGTTGGCCTCGGGTAAGGCGGCGGACCATGACGCCGATCATGGCCCATCGAATCATCGTCTCGGAGTGGGCCGGGCTGGTCTCGTAGTCCCGGGCGAGGCGCCGGTGGGCGGTAAGCCACGCGAAGGTGCGCTCTACCGCCCACCGCTTGGGCTGGACCTGGAAACCGCGCCGGTCAGGGGCCTTGCGGACGATCTCCAGATCGCGGCCGAGGATCTGTGCGACCCACTCGACCAGACGGCCGGCAAAGCCCTGGTCGGCCCAGACCTTCCGGACACCGGGATGGTCGAGCCTGGTCCACAGCAACGGCCGCTTCGCGCCGTCGCGGTCCTGGACGCTCGCCGCGACGACATGGACGGCCAGCAGCAGTCCGAGGGTGTCGGTGACGATGAACCGCTTGCGGCCCTTCACTTTCTTGCCCGCGTCGAATCCCCTGGTCGCAGCGGGGACGGTGTCGGCGGTGCGGACGGACTGCGAGTCGATCAGGCCCGCGCTCGGCTCCGCGTCGCGGCCGTCGGCCTCGCGGACCCGGCCGCGCAGGGCGTCATGGATACGCTCCACGGTGCCGTCGTCGTGCCACCACGTGAAGTACCAGTACACCGTCGGCCACGGAGCGAAGTCCTTCGGCAACTGCCGCCAGGCACACCCCGTCCGCACCACGTAGAAGATCGCATCCACGATCCGCCGCCGCGGATGCTTCTCCCGCCGACCACCCTTCGGACCCACCCGCGCTGGCGGCAGCAACGGCTCCACCAGCGCCCACTGCTCATCCGTCAGGTCCGACGGATACTCACCCCCATCACCGCTCACAGAGGATTCAACGACCACCTTGGCAACGGGAGACGGCAGATCTCAAACACGATCTGAGACACAACTGCGGGCCCTGGAGCTCAAGGTCTCCGACGGAGTCGTCCACTGTGACGTTCTGGAGACGGATACCTGATTCAATCAACGAACGCCGAAAAAGGCAGTGTCACCGGCATCATCGAGAGAGGGAATTGCTATGCAGGCAACGTGTACGCAGGCAGAGATCACCAACCTAGAAGCGCTCTTCGGTGACATGGAAGAGCAGCTCACCGTGATAAACGAGCCCGTCGGCATTGACCCTGTCGACGGCCCGATGATGATCACGACTACCACTATTACCGCGACGCGGGTTTCTGTGTTGGCGAAGTGCTGATCAGGTAATTACTGTGGGTGGCAGAGGATACTGCCGCCCACAGTAGGTTTACGCTTTCATGCGTGAGACAATATCCTGGTATTCAAAACTGGGCATCAGGCCCAACTCGGCCTCGACGAACTTGGAGTAGTCCTGATAGACACGCCAGGCGGTAGCATTGTCACTGCGGTGGATGAAGGCTGAAGTGATCGTCCGGTAGGGAGACTCGGATAAGGGGTCGACTTTGATCGCGCTTTCGGCCATTTCTATGGCGAGCAGGATTCTCTCGCCGGCAAGGAGCATCTGCGAAAGAGAGTCAAGAGCGAGAAGTCGCAGGTGATTCCATTCCTGCTGCACACTGAAGCTCTGCTCGTCCGATTCACCATCGAGCACGATGGACTTCAGTGGCGCCCAGCGTTCCGGCGGCGAGTTGAGGACCTCCTGCTTCGAGATGGCTTGCCGTACCAGCGCCTGTGCGAGATCCCACGCCGCATGGAGGTCGATATCCTCGGACTGTTCCACGAGGATTACATGCCCCTCCGACACCTTGAGCACAGGCGTATCGGGCAGCAGTCGGTTGATTCTCCACAACAGAGTGCGCAGCCTCCTGGCTCTCTGTCGCTCCGGCACCTCAGGCCACAGGTGTGCCGCCAGTTCGGCTCGTGAGAGCGAGGACCTCTCCAGTGCGACCAACGTGATCGCAAGGCGCGGCACAGCTGGAATCGCAACCCGCTCCCGCCCGTTGTGGAGAAACTCGAACCTTGGCATGAGTCGTACTTCAACCACTGCCCCCCCTAACTTGCGGCGCCAGACGATCTCGACGCTGCAGAAAGCCGCTCTGCTCGCCTTAACGGTTGTTTCACCTCTGCTGGAGAAGCTGCCCCTTGGCAAGCTGTCGGTAGAACTCGTCCCCTTCCATCAACTGGGCATGCGTTCCAATCGCTTTGACGGTTCCCCCCGCCAACACGATGATTCGGTCTGCTGAGATCACGGTGGAGAGCCTGTGCGCGATCACCATCGTCGTGGAACTGTGAGCCAGCGCATCGAGCGCATCGTGCAGTGCTCGTTCGTTCACGGAGTCGAGCTGCGATGTAGCTTCGTCCAACAGGACCAGGGCGGGCCGGCGCAGCAGGAGACGGCCTGCCGCAACCCTCTGGCGTTCACCGCCGGACAGTTGTGATCCGCGCTCTCCCACAGGGGTGTCAAGGTGGGCAGGCATTCTGGCCACCACACCATCGAGGCGCACTGAACGGACGACTTGGTCAAGTTCGTCGTCAGACACTTCGCGATCCACGCCGTAGACCAGGTTCTCGCGGAGCGTTCCGGCCAGCACCGGGGCGCTCTGTTCCACGTAGCCGATCCAGGATCGGAGTTCGTTCAGTGGGATGTTGTTGATGTCATCATTGTCAATGAGGACGCGGCCGGCAGTAGGCTCGTAGAAGCGCTCGATGAGGCTCAGCACGGTCGACTTGCCGACACCCGAAGGGCCGACGATCGCCGTTTTCGTTCCGGATTCCACACGGAACGACAGCTTGGCCAACACCGGCTCGTCGGCGCGGTAAGCGAAATCGACTTGCTCGAATTCCACACTCGGCGGTTGGTCACGCCGCTGCGTCGGCAGCCGTCCTTCCTGCTTCGGACGTTGAGTCAAGGATGTGTCGGCAACTGCGCCCGTTCCGCGGTCTTCCGTCTCCATCGAGTCCACCTCGACGATGCGAGCGGCGGCGGCGAATGCTTTCTGGAGTTGCGTCACCGCGGCAGTGATCACCATCAAAGGTGAGGCCAGGTACATCACGTAGAGGAGGAAGGCGATCATGTCGCCCGCCGGCAGAGTGCCGGTGGCAACTCGGTATCCTCCGACTCCAAGAACTGCGAGGAAGGAGATCTGCATGGCCATGGCGGTGCTGACTCCGACGAGTGCGTCGAGTTTCACCGTGCGCACTCCGGCCGTGTATGCCAGGTCGGCGTGGCCTCCGATGCGACTGGCCTCGGCTGCTTGCATGTTTCCGGCCTTCACGGTCCTGACAGCGCTGAGTGCGCGTTCCAGGGCAGAAGTCAGCTGGCCGACATGGTCTTGTGCGGAATGGGTGGACGACTTGATACGGGCGAGCAGTGGAACAACTCCAAGGCCGACCACGACCAGGACCCCGAGTACGACCAGGAACAGAACCCAGTCCAGATAGATCATGAGGGCGGTTGCCCCGACCACGGTCACTACGCTGGGGAGGGCGTCAAGGACGTTGGCGGTCATGACGGACCGCAGCAGCGTCGTGTCGGATCCCGCCTTGGACAGCAGGTCGCCCAGCTGACGGCGGTCGTACTCTCGGACTTTGAGGTCGAGGAGTCTGGCGACGAGCCGCTGGCGCAGTCCAAGGACGACGCGTTCCCCGGCTCTTTCGAGAATGAACAGCTGGCAGCCGGACATCACGGCCCCGGCGACGACCAACGCGATGAGGATCAGCAGCGGCTTCGCCAGAGACTCGCCGCGGCTGACGGTGTCGAGGATGATGCGGGCCGCCATCGGCTGTGCAAGGGCGCCGAGAGAGCCCAGAAGCCCGAGTAGAAGCCCGAGGAGGATGGCTTTGCGGTGGGGGCGGGCTAATCGAAGGAGCGTACTCGATCCAACGTCTCGCGGCTTCTCAGTAGATAACACGTAGGCTACTGCCCCTTCTGCAGGTCAAGTCTTGTCAAAACTATGTCATACAGGCATGAGGAGCCGTATGCGTTTTTCCATGATCTCGATCTGCCAGGCCCAGGTCACCATGTCCATGACGCCGTCGCGGTTGATGATCAGTCCGTCGCGCACCTGCCAGTAGGTGAGGCCGCTCACGTCAACCGGATGCGCACCGCGCTCGCTGTGGAAAGTGCCGGTCAACCGCCACTCCCACACGACGTGTTCGCCATCCGTCACCACCTTCCCCACTGCGAGCCGGTGATCGGGGATCAGTGAGAGCACCGTGGTGACCCTCGCGACCAGTTCGTCCCGGGCCACCTGCTTGACCGGCTGGCCGCTGCCGCCCATCTCGGTGATCTCGGGGGCGAAGTCCGCGACGGCCGCGGCATCATGCTCGTTCCATACGCGGCGTACGTACTCCTCGACGATGTGCCGGACACTCTCAGCGGTGCCGGTCATGCCGGGCTCCCGTCCTGCGGCATCCGCGGCGCGGGGAAGCCGATCTGCTTGAGGAACTCCGCCATGTCGCTCTGGGTGACTTCCTCAATGATCCTTCCGTCCTGGAACGAACTGATGGACATGCCGTGCACCGATATCTGCTTGAACTGCGGGACTTCGTCCGCCAATCGCTGCACGTGCGGCATCAGCATCCGCACATCGGCAATAGTGCCCAGCAGTTGCCATTGCCACGCAACCCGGTCTCCTTCGGCAACGACCCTGTCCACAGTCATCGACGCTTCGCTGTACAGGGCACGCCACTGTTCGGTTTCGCGCTTCAACCTCTCCAGCCCCGCCACCGGCGGCTCGCCCCCGAGCCCGTACATGCGCACTTCCTCGTGCAGGAACTCGCCGAGCCTGTCTACCTGTCCCTTGTTCCACACCACATCGGCGTAGTCATGAATCAGCTGCGTATTGCGCTCCGTGTCCATTCATCCTCCTCATCGATCGCTTGTGTCCTGGTTGCTGCCAACCCCCATGCCGTGGTTCGCCAGTAGTTTCACTGCCGTCTCCAGTGAGGCAGGGCCGCCCTCTTCGGCCTCTCCACTCGTGACGCTGACAGCTCGCTCGGTGCCAGCGACGACATAGCCGTCGGAGTACAGCGTCTCCAGAACGCGTCGCGTCGCGGGCTTGCTGAACGCACCCGTCGGGATGGAGGGCACCAGCACCACTGGCGCGGTCGAGGACATCACCACGGAAGAGGCCAAGTCATCAGAAATGCCAGCGGCCAGTTTGGCGCAGAAGTTCAGCGTGGCGGGGTAAACCAGCACCGCGTCGGCCCAGACGGCCAGGGCGACATGCTGTGCCCCGTCACGGTGTTCGAGGTCCCAGCCTGGCCCGGCGACAGGCTGGCCCGTGAAGCCGGCAAGCGCTCGCGCCGAGACCATCGTCGATGCCTGCTGGGTGATGAGCGTGCGGACTTCGGCTCGGAAATGACCGCGCAGGGCCGAGGCCCACAAAGGGCTGTGGGCCGCGGCTATCCCTCCGGTGACGACGAACAGAAGCCGGCGCGGGCGTTCCTCGTACGTCATACGGCTTCCCCCAACAGGGCAGCGACCTGGGCACTCTGCTCCTCCAGCACACGTGCAACCTCGACGACGGCGCTCTCCGCCGGATCACCGGCCACGAGCCGGCGGGCAATGTTGCGAGACCGCTCCATGCCCAGGCTCGCGTGCCGATCCTCGCCCTCCTGAGGCACACTCACGCTGGCCCCGGGCGAGACACCGACAGCGAACCCGGCAGTCGCCGTACCTAGTTGACCGGGCGGGATCAGTTTCCCGATGGATTCGAGGAAGACAGGCACATCGCCAGTGCGGCAGTACACCACCACGCCGTCGGGCCTCGCTCTTTCCTTCTTTCTCCGAATAATCTTCGATGAAAACACATACGCCTGGTCGTCGAGCCCGGCAACCAGGTCGGCCCACCCCGATGCCCGCCCTTCTCCGTCGAGGCACAAGTAGATACGAGCTGACAACTCGGCAGCGTGCTCCGGACGAATACTGCTATGGAACCAGACCCAGCCGTTCATCACGCCCGGTTCGAGGCTAGGCAGCCTCACCGTGATACGGCCTGCGGCCATACGCTCGATATCGCCGAACTCGACTGCCACCTGAAGCCCGTCGTCACGCCGCACGATGAGCCTGCCGTCTGAAAGCGCAGACTGGTAGGCCCAGTTGCCGCCGGCCAGATGAGTCCGGCCGCCGAGTGCCGTGCGCACCGCGACCAGCAAGCCGGTGTCATCATCGCGGACCTCGTCATCGAAGGTCATGGCCAGATGGAAACGCCGGTAGATCTCACGGCCTACCACTTCGGAGTCCGCCCCCGCCAACTCGTTAAGGAGAGCGGGATCACTAAGAATGCGGGCAATGACCGGCACTGTCATGAGAACCGTCCCGCGAATTTGTCGGGGTGCAGTGCCATGCGCGACGCCACCTTCACCACCATTTTGGGGAGCCTGTCGAACTCGTAAGTCAGTGATGTGTACGAAAGAGCCCGGCACAGAAGCGAGTACGCCGTCATGTGGGGAAGGACGCTTGCCCGCAGAGCAGGAGCTGCCGGTGCCGCTCTGTAACTGCAGAGCAGCGCAGAGATCGCTGACCACGCCTTCTCTGTCTCGGTATCGAGCCGTTCCAACGCCTTGTCCGCGCCCTCAGCAGTACTCTCCGCCGTCGCACGCCTCATGGCCTCCGTCAGCAGTGATGCAGCCAAGGAAGCAAGGTCTCGTTCCGGTAGACCCAGTCCTGCGCATTCCCAGTCGATGAAGCGCACTGCTCTGCCATCAGCACTGGCAAGAATATTGTCGAACTTGAAATCTCCATGCACGAAAACCCGCCGCCCGCTCTCCTCTGCGAGAGCATCGGTCAGGATCCTGGAGAACTCCTGACGGTGGATCTCGGCTGCCAATTCCACTGTCCCCTCAGAGAGTTCACCGAGAAGGGTGAGCGGAATCGGTTCCAGTGGAGGGTGCTCTCCTGCCGCCGCAGGCAGCCACGCCCATCCAGGCCCGGAAATTTCTTGACCGTGCAGAGAGGCGATTTCTCGTCCTGTAACACCCGCGGCACGGTTCAGTGCCTTCGGAGTGCTGAAGAGTTGGTCGAGCGGCGCTACTGAGGCATGGAACTCCACGGTGAGCCGCTCTGCGGTACACGCCAGCGGCGGGATCACTGGTACAGCAGCCTCGGATCGTTCGGTGAGGTAGCACCCAGCAGCAGCGGACTGCAGTGCGGCTTCAAGGAATAACCCGCGTCGCTCGTCGACGTCGCCCCTGGCCCGCTTCACTACGACATCGATGCCCTGCTCGTGTCCTCGCCGCACGTGGTCACGACCACCCAGCACACTGCCGTGCCCTTCGCCCGCCTCCTTGCTCACCCTGTCCGCAGAGGCCGACCGACGGGTCAACGGGGCACGTTCCACTCGATCAGCGACCGCAGTCCGGTGCTCTGCGGCTCTCTCGTCACCTCAAGGCCGGCCGCCTTCCCCAGTGCCACCAGGTCTTCCACCGTGCGGTCGGGGTTTCCCATGTTCGCCTCAAGCCACAGTGCGATCCCGGAATCCTCGGGATCCGCCGCACCTGCAGGCGGGGTCAAGTGCACTTCGGCCAGTAGTACTTTGCCTTCGGGCCCAACTGCATGGGCACAGCCACGCAGGATGTCAAGCGCCTGCTTGTCGTCCCAGTCGGCAAGAATCGCAGAGATGTCAATCCCCTCGCGCCGTGGAGATCTTTCAAGCGGCCAACTCCACGGTGGGGTCGGCCTGATGGTCTCGTTCGTAGTCAGTCGGGCTCCGGTATCCGCACACGCTGTGTAGCCGGCGGGTGTTGTAGAAGCCGGTGATCCAGGCCGCGATCCTCAGCCGCGCCTCGGTGCGGGTGGCGAAGGTGCGCCGGTGGACGTACTCGACCTTGAGCACGCTGTTGAACGCCTCGCTGACGGCGTTGTCGAAGCACGAGCCGACGCGGCCCATGGACTGGGTCACGCCGAGCCGGCGGCAGGCCCGTCTGAAGCGCCGGGACTGATATTCACTGCCGCGGTCCGAGTGGAAGATCACGCCCCTGACGTCGCCGCCGCGGGTGGCCGCAGCCATGTGCAGGGAGGCGACGACCAGCTCCGCGTCGTGGCGCTCGCCCATCGCATAGCCGAGCAGGCGGCGCGAGAACAGATCGATCACGGTGGCCAGAAACAGCTTGCCCTCGCCGGTGACGATCTCGGTCATGTCCCCGGCCCACACCTGGTCCGGGGCATCGGCGGTGAAGTCGCGGCGCACGAAGTCTGGGAACGCCAGCCGCTTGCCCGGCCTGGTCAGCCCCCGGCGCCCTCGGATCTTGCGTCCGGCCAGGCCGAGTTCGGCCATGAGGCGGGCGACGGTGTTCACTGACACTCTCCAGCCCTGGCGCACGAGCGTGATCCAGATCTTCGGCGAGCCATACGTGCCGCCAGACTCGTCGAAGGTCTGCCGGATCGCGTCAGCCAGCTTCCCGCGCCGCACCTCGCGGGCGGTGACAGGACGGTGGCGCCACTTGTAGAACCACGACTCGCTCACGTCCAGGACGCGGCACGTCAGGGTGTGTGGAATGTCCTGCTCGGCCTTGCAGTCGCTGATCACCCCGGCCACCCGGGCCGGGTCCGCGGCAGCTACTTCACCCACAAGGCCATGCAGCGTTTGAAGACATCGCGCTCCATCTCCAGCTCGCGGATCCGCTTGTTCTTCTCCGACATCTCCCGCCGCAGCCGCTCCAGCTCGGCCCGCTCCGACTCCTTGATCCGGCTGCCGGGCACGGCCGGCGCGGGCCGGTCAGAGGACGCCGACCCGTTGCGCCGCCACCGCGACACCCAGCTGTGCAGCGTCCCGGAGTGGACACCGAGCTCCTCGGCGACCTCCGGGATCGACCTTCCCGTCTCGATCACGATGCGTACAGCACCCTCACGGAACTCAGGTGTGTACGTCCGGTGCTTGGACCCCATGAACCTCAACTTCCCCTGCAATCACGGACTCCACGCTACGAGGGGAGGGACACATGGCCGATGATCATCTATCGGTACAGTCACGAGTGAGGGGACTGTACGACGATCTAGGCTCGTTGTTATCGACGTGAGGGGGGTGGGGCGTGGACAGCGGCTCCTGGGTACCGCAATGAGACAACGTGGGTATTGGGTCATGTGTCCTCCTGGCCCGGCGACTCAGGAAGAGCGGACAGACATGTACTGGACACGTCTGCACCGTCGGTGCAAACAAGTCATCGGCGGCCTCCCCTTGCCTGACCCATTTTCTGTCTCGGAACTGTGCGCCCGGCTGGCGGTCGACCGGGGTCGTCCGTTGGATCTGCGCCCCTTGCCCACACCAACGGTTCCCGATATGCCGACAGGAATCTGGCTGGCTACCCAGAGCGCTGACTACGTTCTGTACGACGCCCAGACAAGCCCGCTGCATCAAGAGCACATCATCCTGCACGAGATCGGACACCTGGTGTGCGACCATCGTTCAGACCGCGGAGATCACCAGCTATATCGCCAAATCGATCTGGCAGACGCGGAGTCGATCAGACAGGCACTTCCTCGCTCGCGGTACTCCGACCTTCAGGAGCAGGAGGCGGAGATGATCGCCACTCTCATATTGGAGAGTGCCGGCCGCGTCCCGGCCCCGACCCTGCTGTCCGGGATGTTGGCTGGGCTGGAGTCTGCGATGGGCCTGAGTGAGGCTCGTCGTGAAGGGTCGTCATGCTCTCGTGGCTAGAGAGTTTCGGTATCGCCGCGCTGTGGAGCGTGGCGATCGCCCGAACACCCCAGGCTGTCCGCAGCAGGGATCAGCGACCGCTGTGGTTCGCGATCGTCATGATCGCCGTGGCCATGTCGATGCACCTCGATCCCGTCACTGCGGTCCTCGCGCAGATCGCGCCCAGTGCTCACTGGGTCGACCTGACCACGCACCTGGTGAGCATCCTCGATGCCGCCGCGGTGCTGTGGTTCATCCTTCAGGCAGCCGGTCGCAGGCGCCGCACAGTCCCTGTTTTCGGTATCGCCGTCCTGGTCATGGCAGCGATGGTCCTGCTGGATGTCGGTGGGCCACCGCACGCCCGAATCCAGATAGCGCCGTCCCGTGACATCCCGAGCGTGCCCGATACGTACTGGTGGGTCTTCTTCTCCTTCCACCTGATTGCCGATACCACCTGCGGGGTGGTGTGCTGGAATTACGGCCGCCGCCACATTCCTCGACTGCTGCGCTATGCGCTACGCCTGTTCGGTACAGGAATCCTCATGGCGTCGCTTCTGTGGATACTCAAGCTCGCCTATCTGAAGGATCGTTCGACCGTTTTTGCTCCCTTGTTCTCGCCTATAACCGGTATCGAAGCGCTGCTCATGGCAGCGGGGGCCGCCCTGCCCCTCCTCGCTCACGTACGGCAGTGGTGGCAATACCGAAGTGCCCATCGAGGGCTTGAACTGCTATGGCAGGACTTGACAGCAACAACTCCGGATGTGATCTTCACTGCGGGCAGTCGGCTGCGCGCCGCGGCCATACCGCTGCAGCTGAAGCTGTACCGGCGGGTGATCGAGATCAGAGACGCAATGATTGTTTTGCGGGCCTACGTATCCTCGACCACTCTCGACCAGATCCGCGGACGCGCCGATGGGGACGATGACGTGGAGGCGCATCTGGTCGACGCATACGTCACCGCCCACTGGCTGGTTGCCGCCCTGCATGCCCGCCGTGCCGGCCAGGAACCGCACGCTCAGCAGGCGAACCTCGCCGGGGCCGGCGCGCAGGAACTCACCCAAGAGATCGGCCACTTGTTGCGCGTCGCCGCCGCTTACCAATCTCCGACTGTCCGCGCATACCGCGCGTCACTGGTCGATCCGTACTAGCCATGGAAGAGAGTGCCCGTGCTCATCGCCTTCGCCCTGACCCCGATGGGGGTCGAGGAGAACGTTGCCGAATACGTCGCCGACGCAGTCAAGATCGTCCGAGAGTCAGGTCTGCGGACGCGCTCGGACTCGATGTACACCATGGTGGAGGGTGAGTGGGACGAGGTCATGGAGGTCGTCAAGCGGGCCACTGAAGCCGTCGCTGCCAAGGCTCCCCGTGTTCAACTCGTCCTCAAGGCCGATCTCTGGCCAGGGATGACGAACCCCATGGACGGAAAGATCGCGCTTCTTGAGCAGCAGATCGCGGATGCGTAGTCCTGGCTCCGGTCGCATGCCCTGACGCGGGTGCAGCATGGTGGTTACATTTCCAACCCCACGTCAGGACTGCACCCGTGGAGGGCCCCCATCAGCCCCTGTAGCGATCGGGGCGTGGCGGCCGGTCGGATCCAGCGGCCGGCGGGGCCGTTGAGTTGAGTGGCGGTCCGCTCGGTGGCTCGGGCGATGTCTGATGATCCGCGTCCGGCCGGCCCGGTCCTCAAGAACCGCAACTCCCTTGCGGCGATGCGGTGCAGCCAGCACCGCATCGCCGTGGGAACGCACCCCAACTGCTGCACGACATCGGCACCGACAGCTGTCCGCCAGGGGCCGGCCTCTGCCTGATACGCGACGCCTCCAGGGCGCCGGCCGCATCCGAAGTCCTTCAGCGCACATTTCAACGAAACACCGGGCCAGCCATAGCTTTTGAGCCGCGGCCCGGTTGCCTTCTGTCGTCTCGATTCAGGCGTGCCAGGAGCTCCGCCCCACAGAACGAATGTTTCCTGCCATTGTCCACGCCTTGGGGAAACTATTGTTGATGCAGGGTTCCGCAGCTTGACCGACTCCGCCTACGATCTTTTTCATGCCCCTGTACCGACCGAAGGCACCGAGACGTCCTCTCCAAAG
The DNA here is from genome assembly GCF_045206365.1 of Streptomyces sp. NBC_00212. Lineage (NCBI taxonomy): Bacteria > Bacillati > Actinomycetota > Actinomycetes > Kitasatosporales > Streptomycetaceae > Streptomyces > Streptomyces sp. NBC_00212. The sequence continues at coordinate 102,591 of NZ_CP108116.1, read as the reverse complement.
CGCCGACGCCGCATGCTTGTTCGGGCGCCGCCTGCAGCGCCTGGTCGAAGCGGCTCACCTTGAGGGCAAGGCGCGGTTCACCGATACGGAAATCGCCGCCTACGTGGGTGTCAGTGGACAGTACATCCGGAACCTGCGCGGCGGAAAGTCGATGCCCTCGGTGGAGAAGGCGCAGCGTTTGGCCGAGTTCTTCGGGGTCGATCACGCCGACTACTTCCTGAAGCCGGACGACGATCCTGCCGTGGTCGCCACCGAACGCCGTCTGCGCTCCCACAAGGATGCGCGGCCGGAGGGAGACCGCGCCCTGGAGGAGGACACGGCGGCGCAGGAGCGGTGGCTCCAGGTCAGGGAAGACCACGGGGTCCGGGAGATCGCGCTGCGTGCTGGGCAGCTCTCGCCTGAAGCCCGAAGCGCGGTGCTGGGCATTGTGGAGGAACTCATCCGCAGCGAGAGCCACCCCGAACTCGGCGTCGAGGAGTAGAGGGCGAAGGCGACTGTCCGCGGAGCGCGGTCACCAAGATGACGGGGGAACTGTGGAACTGACCCAACAGCCATGTGCTGGTGCCACCCGTAGGGATTTCAAGGCTTCCGCATCAGGACGCGCCCCTTTTGACGCGGCGGTAACTGTCCAGCCGGCCCTGCTACTTGCTGGAGCGCTGTGTGGTGTCCCGGCTGACTTCGTTCGGTCGGCTCCGGCTGAACTGAACTTTCTTACCAGCAGGAGGTCCTGCGGCATGCGCTGATGAAGCGCGGCAGCAGTCTCGTCGAGAGACTGCTGCCGCCCGGCCGTCGATCAAGTGCGCCAACACCTGATCACATGTGGCCCAACCTCACCGCCCGGCCTGTTCTGCCGGGCGAAGCCGATCACGAAGATCGGATGCATCGGTTCTCGTGAACCTGAGGCAGCCCGTAAGGGCATTTTCCTTCCCTCATGCGATTACTCAGGAAGGCATACACATGGTGCAGTACAGTGCTGCCGTTTGTCAGCCCTGCTGTGGTCAGGACCTCGCCATGCGGCTGATCCCCTCCGGTCCTTCGGGCGGCCTGGCCAAGAGGACACAACATCTGCGAAATCACTCGACGAAGCCGACGGCAGCGAGCCGCGCGCAATGCATCGGCCGGCCATGGTGACGGCACTCCGTGGGGGAGAGCGCTGCATGCCCTGGGCATGCAGCCCTGACCAGCATCACACAGGCCACCGGCAAGCCGGCCCGGACCATCCGCTGCTACTGGGCCGAAATGCCCGTGCGCGCCTGGGCGGGGCCGTACGCACCTTGCTGAACGGGCCCGGGCTGGTGGGAGCACCTGATGTGGTCCGCCTCGCCGTGGTTGTCTTGGCGGCACGTACGCCGGCGTCCACGGGAATAGTCGAGATCAGGACCGCCGAACTCGGACGGTGGCTCGGACTCTCGGCCTCGCGGGTCTCCTCCGCGGTGCTGCCGAGTCTGCGCCGTCGCGGTGTCGTACGCGTCACGACGGCCGTGGGCGAGCGCGGAGAAGATCGGGGCTTGGAGTGCGCGGTCCTGCCGCTGAGAGACGCACACGGAGTGGTCGGCCATCCACTCGCCTTGCAGCGTAAGGAGTTCGCCACGCTGCTGCGTCTGCTGGAAGCTCTGTTCGCCCCTGGCTGGACCCACCGTGACGGGTCGGTAACACCGGCCGGTCTGTTAGGTGCACGAACAGGTCGCGGCGCCGCGACCGACCGGCTGGCGATACTGCTGCTCGTCCTGGAAACGACCAGGAACGGGCGGGTGCGCCAGTGCGGCGGCAAGGTCGACACTCGGCGGGGGCGGTCGGCCGCCACGGTGGCGCGGCTGCTGGGCTGCTCGGCGTCCGGCGGGGAGCGAATACTGAACCGGCTGGAGGGGGCCGGCCTGGTGCAGCGCAGCCGGCAGCGCACAGCATCCGGCATGCATCAGCGCACGCTCCTGACGGTGCCCGCGGTGGCCGCCGCGCAACGCGCGCTAGGCCGTTCCACCCGGCCCCACCCCTCTGCCATGCCTCCAGGTGCCGTTCTCACAGACCCCAGCGATACGGCAAGGGGTAGTAGGCCTCCACGTGCAACAGCAAAGCCTCAGGCCAGCGAAGTGCGGGGCAGTCTTGAGACAACAGCAGCAGACCCCGACGTCGCGGTATCCCTTCACACAGATCACGCTGCTGTGGTCGGCCCTGTCTCCAAAAGTGTTGCTGATGTCTGGTTTTCCGGCGAAGCGCCGCAGGGGTTACCCCGTCGGCCGGGACGCGCAGGCGCGCGAGGGAAGCCGTTGTGCGTGGGCACGGACGGACTCCACGAAAGGGAGGCGCCCAAGCCGCCACACGATCTCATTTTGACGCTGACCTGCGTGAGACCGATTTGGGACCGCCTGGGACGTTCTGGTGCCCGTTCGCGGGTGGTTGCCGCGGTGCGCAGCGAGCTTGTTGCTGTCGCAGGCGTGTCCGGAACAGCATCAGCAGGCAGAGTCCTGGCCAAACGGCTGGAACGCCGTTTGGCGGTGCAAGGGGGGCCGGCCCGTATTGCTGATCCAGTGGGCTGGCTTCTGGGCCGGGGCCTGCCCCGCCGGCCTGGCTGCACCGACCCGCGCTGCGACGAAGGTCTGCGCATGGACACCGGAACTCGCTGTGCCACCTGCGACTACCTGGCCGCCGACCGGCGCATCATGCGCCGCACGATCGCCGCGCAGGTCACAAGAGACCTGCCGGCCGCGTCGGCCGAGAAGCGGCATCTGACGGCGGAACGTCGAATCAAGCAGGCAGTCCGGGACGAGGCAGCGGAGACGAGGATTCGTCACGCGCGCGGTCGGGCCGAGCGGGACATGCGACGAAGCCCTGATGCCCGGCCCCGTGCCGGGAACGAGGTGGACCGTCAGCAGCGACCGGGAGCTTCATGCGGGATCTGCCGGAAACCCTCGGCCGCGAGCCTGTGCACGGCGTGCAAGGACCGGAAGGCCGTCGACGTGAAACTGCGCGAAGTGGCCCTCACCGCGGCGGTGGCACGTGCTGATGTGGGCGACCCCGCCGCCGTTGGTGCCTTCATCGACACCTTCGAGGCCGACCTTCGAGCCACAGTGGATGACATGTGTGCCAAGGCCCGCAGCGAAGGTGCCACCGAGCAGACTCTGGTTCTCCTTGCCCGCCTGCACCTGGAGAATACGGCGCGTGAGTACCGCCGGGCCGCGCTGTCCATACTCAACAGCAGCTCCCGGGCTGAGCCTTCGCCGGCATCGGCCTGCGGTGAGCGGACGCACCCCGGGCATCAGCACAGCATGTCCAGGACCAGCGAGCAGGATGTCCAGCACGCACAGCGCCGTCTTGAGACCCTGCTCGCCGAACTACGCCGCCGCCACGACTCCGGATCGCATTCCGGCTCCCTCACGGCGGGAGCCGTCTTCCGAGATGAGCCTTTACGGCGGGGTTGGGCAGGGAGACTAGCCATGCTGGCCCACCGTCCCCTTCCCGAGGACAAGGTGTCATGAGCGATCAACAGGCCGACGCTCCACCGTCACCCGGCCGGAGTGTCAACTCACGGCAGCCCACCGGGCGAGCAGCCGTCCCGGCGCATGCCGAGCGGCCACAGCACAGGACCGGATATGCCACGCGTCGGGCTCAAGCTGGGGCGCGGCTTCCTCAATGGGTGTGGCGCTTCTAGAGTGAGATCGTTGGTCAGGCTCAGAGCACGTAGTTGCGCTGGTCGGGCTGAGGGCAGAGACGTTCGTGCTCCTTCACGGTGTGGAAGATCCAGTACTGGTTGAAGTCGCCATTGCTGATGACGGGGCGGAGGGCCAGGACGGACGGCTCCGGCCTCGGCGAGGGTCCATCAGCTGCCGGTGACGTCGCGGCGGGCGGCTTCGGTGCGGACGAGATCGAGTTGTTGGGCGCCGTCGCCGCACGCCAGTCCCGTTCCACCAGCCGTTTCAGTTTGGGTGCGGCTCTTCTCCAGGGGCACCGCCCCGCGAAGACGCGGTGGAGCCCGCGGTTGTATCTCTGGGAGCGGCGCCGGTTGCCGCCGGACGTGCTCGGTTATCCGTTGTCCGGGAGGGATGTCAGGGCGATGGTGTCGTGAGACCGGTTCGAGCAGAGCGTTGACGTTGCTTTGTCGAGGGCGCCGAGCCCAGCAACCAGCGGCTCCAACCGTGGGTCAAGGGCGTGGGATAGCACCGCTTCGTACAGCAGGTTCACCTGGGAGATGATCTCCGCCGCCCGGTTGTGGCCGTCGTGGGTGAGCCGGACCTGGGTGCGTCGGCGGTCTGCGGGCACGGGGAGGCGCTCGACCAGGCCAGCGTCTTCCAGCCGGTCGATCCGGGGGGTCAGCGCGCCGGAGGTGAGCGCCAGGCAGCGGGCGATGTCCGTGGGAGCCAGGGCGTGGGGCGGGCCGCTGCGGTGCAGCACCGCCAGGACGCTGGCGTCCGAGCAACTCATCCGGTAGGGGTGGAGGAGCCGGCCCACTGCCTTGTTCAAGACGTGGGCGATGCGCAGGATCGGGTCGAAAACCTCGTCGGGCAGGATGCCGTGGGGCGGTTCTGAGGGGTTTGCCGCACGGGCGGTGGTGTTCACCGGGTCTCCTGGAAAGCGTGCGGTCGCGGGATCCCGAACTGCCGCTGGTAGTACGTCAAGGAGGTGTGCGATGAGACGGCGGTGGCCTCGACTTGGCCGATGAGGATGCTGTGGTCGCCGCCGTCGAGAATGCTGTTCGTGTGGCATGCCAGCCGGGCGGAGGCGTCGGGCAGGCCGGGCAGGCCGAGCTCGCACGGGCGCATGGCCGAGTGCGCGAACTTGTCGGGGGCTGGCGTGGCGAAGTGCTGCGCTGTGTCGGTGTGTTCCTCGCTCAGGACGTTGACCAGGAAGCGGTCCGTGCGGCTGAAAGTGTCGTATGAGGCAGCGGACTTTGCCAGGCAGACCAGGACAAGGGAAGGGGACAGGGACAGGGAGCAGAAGGAGCTGGCGGTGAACCCCCAGGGTGTTCCGTGTGCATCGAGGGTGGTGATGATGGTGACCGGGCTTGGTACTTGGGCCAGGGCCTTGGTGAAGGCCGTGCGGTCGATGGGCACGTCGGGGCCTTTCGGAAGGGCTGGTCGGGCGCGGTGGAGGGGGATTGGTCAGCGTGCGCGGACGGGTTTGGGCGCCGTCGGCTGGCCGTGGGTCTGATCGGTGTGTGCGTCGAGCCAGATGCCGTTAGGGGTCCCGAAGGCGGCTCCGTTGCGGCCGTCCCAGATGACCTCGCCGCGGCGTACGGTGACGTCGGCGCGTCCGCTGAAGGTCCAGCCCTCGTAGGCGGACCAGCGGTTCTTTGTGTGCATGTGCTCGGCTGATACCAGCCAGGTGGCGTTGGCGTCGAAGAGGACGAAGTCGGCGTCGAGTCCCTCGGCGACGGTGCCCTTTTGCCCGTCGAGGCCGAAGAGACTGGCCGGTTGGGCAGCGCACAGCCGGGACAGCAGCAGCATGTGTTCGTCGACGGGCACTTCGGGGAACCGGCGCCGTAGCCCGGTGTAGACGGCGGTGAGCATCTCCTGGACTCCGGGCAGGCCGGGCGGGGCCTCGGGGACGGGGCGGCTCTTCTCCTGCACGGTGTGGGGTGCGTGGTCACTGCCCAGTGTGGTGATCTCTCCGGCCACCAGCGCGGCCCACAACCGTTCTTGGTCGTGCTCTTGGCGGATGGCGGGGCTGAGGCGGATGCGCGCGCCGAGGCGTCGGGTGTCCTGCGCGGTGAAGGACAGGTGGTGCGGGGTCGTTTCGTAGGTGATCGGCAGTCCGGCATCGGCCGCGGCATGCAGCAGGTCGGCTTCCTCGGCCGAGGAGACGTGCAGCACGTGGGCAGCGGTGCCGTGGCGGCGGACCAGATCGATGGTCTTGGAGACTGCGACGATGCCGCCGCTGCGCGGTCGTACGGCTTCGTAGTCGTCGTAGGTCCGCGGGGCCGGCCGCTTGTGGTCGAGCAGTTCGAAAACCGCGTGGTCCTCGGCGTGCAGCACCAGGCGCAGTTGCTGTTCGGCGGCTATGGCGAAGACACGGTCCAGGACGGCGGGGTCGGAGATGACGCTGGGGGCGGTGTGATGCCCGGTCATGAAGACCTTCACCGAGGTGGCCGTCCGGGAGTCCAGACGGCGCAACTGCTCGACGGTGTCGGTGGCGACGCCGAAGTGGAAGCGGTAGTCCACCAGTGACTGCCCGGCGATCTGGGCGGCTTTCTGGGCGGCCTGTTCGGGGTGGTGCAGCGGCGGCTGGGTGTTGGGCATGTCGATGACAGTCGTGACGCCACCGGCCGCAGCGGCCCGGCTTCCGTGGGGCCAGTCCTCCTTGTGGGTCAGGCCGGGGGTGCGGAAGTGCACGTGGGAGTCGATCACACCGGGCAGGAGGTAGCGCGCTTCGGCGTTGATGACCCGGGTCGCCTGCGGCAGGGGATCGGCGGAGTCCAGAAGGCGCGCGATGCGCCCGTCGCGGACGGCGAGTGCGCCGTTTTGCACTCCGTGCGGCGTCACCAGGCGGGCGTTGGTCACCAGCAGGTCGTAGGGTGCGGGCGGCTCGGTCACGCGGTCCATGCGGCACTCACCAGCTCTCGGCACAGATCGTTGGTCGGGCCCATCAGGCCCACGGCGCGGGCGTCGTGGGCCAGCTTGTTCAGGGGATGGTCGCGCAGGTAGCCGGCGCTGCCCAACAGGCGCTGGGCCTCGAGACACACCTGCTCGCTGACCGTGGACGCGACGAGTTTGCTGTGCAGGGTGGTGGCGCCCGGCTCGTCGCCGTCGCGGCGTCCTGTGCGCTCGACCAGGGCGCGGGCCCCCTCCACGAGGGCCGCGAGGTCGGCGAGCCGGTGCCGGATTGCTTGGGCGTCGGCCAGTCCGCGGCGCCGGGCGTGTGCCAGGGCGAGCTGGAACGCGGCTTCGGCGATGCCGAGGGACACCGCGCCGAGGGTTGCCCCGGACTGCCGCACATCGGCGATGACCTGCGTGGCCTTGCCGACCGGTCCGAGCAGGGCGTCGGCTGGGACGGAGCAGGAGTGGAGCTCGACGAAGCCGGTGGCGGAGGCCCGCATGCCCACCAGGTCCATGCCGGTGTCGGCCACGAGTCCGGGGGCGGTGGCTTCGACCAGGAAGAAGGACTGTCCGTCGCTGCCGTAGACCGCGGAGTCCTGGCGGGGGGCGGAGGACTGGGCGAGGACCAGGTAGATCTGGGCCAGTCCGGCACCGGTGGTGAAGGTTTTGGCGCCGTTGAGGACCCAGCTGTCTTCGGTCGGTGCGGCTGTGGTGGACAAGTTGCGCTTGGCGGCGCCCGCGCCGCTCTCGCTCCAGGCGGAGGCGGCCAGCCAGCGGCCGTCGGCGAGGCGGGGCAGATAGTGTTCCTTCTGTCCCGTGGTGCCCCACTCGCTGATGCGTGCGCTGACGGCGTAGTGCTGGAACAGGATGATCGCGACGGACGGGTCGAGCATGGCGACGTCCTCGACGACACGGTTCGTCAGGCGGGCATCCCCTCCGAGTCCGCCGAATTCCACGGGGACGGCAGCGCCCAGGAGTCCGGAGGCGCGCAGGGAAGCGAGCACCGGTTCGGCCGGCTGGGCGGCCCGGTCGGCGTCGGCGGCATGGCGGTGCAGCGCCTCGTACAGGTCCTGGTGGTCCTGGCCGAGCTGGAAAGCTGGGCGGGCGGTGGGCGGCGTCAGGCGCTCAGCGGTTGCCATGCGGGCTTCTCCTCTTGGTACGCGTAGTCGCTCAGGGACGTGATCTTGGCCGGGCCGTGAAGGTGGGCGTGCTTGCCGCTGACGCTGACCCAATCCAGGGTGGCGGCGTGGGCGGTGCTGCACAGGGAGGCGGCGACGTGGGTGGTGCCGCCGGGGGTGTCGATGGTGAAGGCATGCCGTTCATCGTCGGCCGCGGCGTCGAGCAGGCGGGCTGGGATGGTGCCCTCGATCGCCGTGGCCGTTGCCAGGCAGGTCGCGCCGGTCAGCGCGAGCGTGGGGTGCCAGCTGGGCACCGATATGGCGCGGACTGCGATGCGGCCGGGCTGGTAGGACCCGACTGCGGCGATCTTCGGGAAGACGCTCTCCTTCGGCCAGCCGAGAAGTTCGATGGCGGCTTCGCGGATCATGAGCATGGCCCGGTAGGTGTCGTCGCCCGCTTCGAAGAGGGCCTCACGCGTGGTGAGTCCGAGGCTGATGGCATCCACGAAGACGTACGGATTGCCCGTCGTGACCAGGGAGACCTCGTAGGTTCCGGCCGGAGTGACAAGGGTGTCGGACGCTTCTCCGGTCAGCAGCCGCCGCTGAAGGACTGTCCCGGCGGGCTGCAGGAAGTGGACGGTGAAGGAGCCGCTGCCGCGTCGTGCCTCGTCGACCTCGCACACCACGTGGTCTCCGTTGTTGAGCACGCGGACTCGGGCCCGGCTGCCCGGCGCGAGGCGGGGCAGCCAGCCGAGGGTGTCGGCCGCGAGGACGGAGGAGAGGATGGAGTGTCCGCAGCTGCCCGCGAAGTCGAATTGGTCCGGCCCGTCCGGCAGCCCTTGGACGAACAGGTAGTCGAGGTCGAACATCGGATGCTCGGAGGGCCTGACCAGGGCGAACTTCAGGACATGCGCCTGGTCGTGGTCGGCGAGCCAGCGTCGCACGGTGGTGAGGACCGGGCGCAGCAGGGCCTCGGTCGTCGGCAGAGGACCGGCGTCGATCACCAGGGTCGGGGTGGGGGAACCTACGGCCTGGGCGAGGTAAGCGATCACGACCGGGCTCCTGTCGGACTCAGGCCCGTGTGATGGGGCGTTCCGTGGAACTGGTCCAGCCACAGTTCGTGCACGAGCAGGGACCAGACGGCCAGGGCGGTGTCGTCGGCGGGGGAGTCCTGCTGGCCCTGGAGCAAGCGGGCGACGGCGACCGGGTCGAGGCGGCCGTGGCGGCGCAGCCGCTGGGGTGCCAGCATGTCGCGGGCGAAGGCCATCAGCGGCTGGCCGGGCGCGAGCATCGCCGTGATCGGCAGGGTGAAGGGCTGCTTGGGCCGGTTGAGTACGGACTCGGGGAGCAACCCGTCGGCGGCCGCGTAAAGGACCTGCTTGCCCCGGTTGCCGTCGACCTTCCAGGCGGCCGGCAGGGCACGGGCGTAGCGGACGACGGACGGCTGGCAGAAGGGCAGCCGCACCTCGACGGAGGACGCCATGCTCAAGTGGTCGACGCGGCGCAGGTGATAGGCCGGGAGCCGGGAGCCGACCTCGAAGTCGGTGATGGTGTCCAGACGGTCGCGGCCGGGAACATGCAGCTGCTCGGCGATGGCGTCGTCCGCGAACCCGTGGTCGCTGACGAAGGCGTGATAGTCCGGCGAGTACAGGCTGGTGCGCAGGTTCTTGGGGACCGCGGTCAGGGCGCGGACGTAGCCGGGTATCCAGCCGTCGGCGGGTGCCCGCATCGCTGCCCTGATCCGGTCGTAGCCGCCGAAGAGTTCATCGGCGGCGTCCCCGGTGACCGCCACCTTGAAGCCGGCCTGGTGCACGGCGTCGAACAGGGCGTAGGTGCTCAGAGTGATCGGGTCGGCGTTGGGCTGGCCCAGGTGCCAGACCATGTCGCTGAGCAGGTCGGGGAAGGTCGCGGGGTCGATCTCGATCTGATGGTGCCGGGTGCCGTGGAGCTCGGCGACCTGGCGGGCGAACCCGCGCTCGTCGGAGGGCCAGGTGCCGCGGTAGGCGATGTTGAAGGTGTGCAACTCGCCGACCTGCTCGGCGGCCAGCGCGGTGACGAGGCTGGAATCCAGGCCGCCGCTGGTCACGGCGGCGACCGGAACGTCGGCCGTGGTGAGCCGGTGGACCTCCTGGCGCAGCAGATCCTGGAGGTGTTCGGCGGCCGCGGTCTCGTCCGCCTGGCCGAGGGGGTCGACCGCAACCGTGCGCCGGTGCAGGCGCAGCCCGTGGCTGCGGTCGAGCCGGGCGGTGGTGGCGGGCGGAAGGATCTTCACGTCGGCGAACATGGTCTGCTCGCCGAAGGGGGTCTTGGTGGCGAGGTACGCCTCCAGGCCCGGCTCCCAGAAACTGGTGCCCACGGCCCGGTAGGACAGCAGGGCGGGCAGCTCGGACGAGAAGTACAGGTGCCCCAGCGCGGCGTCCCAGTGGTAATACAGCGGCTTCATGCCGACGTCGTCGGTGGCCAGGACCAGCGTGGGCTCACGGCGCAGGTCCATGACGGCCACCGCGTACATGCCGTCGAGGTGCTCGGTGAACCCGGTTCCGTACTCGGCGTACAGGGCCGGGATGATGGAACCGTCGCAGGTGTCCTCGAAACGGTGGCCGCGCGCGATCAGGGTCCTGCGCAGTTCGTCGTGGTTGTAGATCTCGCCGTTGAAGACCGCGACGATGCCGTCGAGCGCGTAGGGCTGTTCGCCTCCGTCGAGGTCCATGATGGCCAGGCGGTTGTTTCCAAGTCCCCAGCTATCACCGGCCGCGTGCGTCTGGGCGTCGGGACCTCCGTGGCGCTGAAGGGCCGCGACGGCCTTGATCTCGTGCGGGGTGACGTGGGCATCGAAGTGGCCGAAAATCCTGCACATGTTCACTTCACCTCGGTGGATACGCCGGCGCGCTGGTAGAGCACCGGGTCGAAGGGGGTGGGGCCGCCGCAGGTCGCGAAGCGAGGGGCGGTGAGGTCCTGGCTCGGGTGCCGGGTGCCGTGGGGCACCCCGGGCGGGGCAAAGAGGACGTCACCGGGACGGGCGTCGATCCACTCGCCGTCGAGGTGGAGCTGCCCGGTGCCCTCGAAGACCATGAAGGCCTCTTCGCTGTTCGGGTGGACGTGCACGTTGAAGTACTCGCCCGGTTCCATGAATCCGCAGTGCAGGCACAGCTGCGGGCTGCCTGTTCCGGGCCAGAAGAGGAAGTTCATCGTGGCGGCGCGCTCCGCAGTGGCCTGCCCGGTTCCGGTGAACCCCTTGAGCTGCGTCTCGCCGTTGAACAGGTGGTTGAAGCGCCGCACCCGGGTGCCGGCTGTGGTGCCCGCCCGTAAGGTGGTGCGCCAGAGGTAGGCGGCCAGTTCGGTGTCCTGGGCAGCGGTAAGCGACAGCGCGTCGCCGGTGGGGGCGTAGACGGTGTCGGCCGACGCGACCTCGGCGGACGCACTGCCGGAAGTGGCGAGACCGGCTCCGGTGAAGATGACTGCCACGTTCTCCTCGATGTCGGCGCCGGAGTGCGTCCAGGTATGCCCGGCCGGGATGCGTACGACGTCGAGCCGGACGATCTGGGCACCGAGGTGCGGGCCGACCGCGGTGGCCAGTGACACGCCGTCCGGGCTCTTGGTGAAGGTGAGGTGGTCGGCTCGGATGACCGCGCCTGACGTGGGCATGGGGGCTCCTTGGGGTAGCGGTGTGGGTGAGGGCGTCTTCACCGCAGCGCGGTGGGCCGGGGTTGCTCCTCGGGGGCGGCAGCCACGGGGCGTTGACGGGACCTGCCGAAGCGGCGCATGGCGGGTACCTCTACGAACCGGTGCAGGGCTGCCGCGCACGCCAGGGCAGCGGCGAAGAAGGCGGCGACCAGGACTGCGGCGGGGACCGGGGCCCACGGGTGGCCGAGCCATCTGAGGCCGTAGCGGATGACCAGTTCGTGGATCATGTAGAACGCGAAGGACACCTCGCCCAGCCACACCAGCGTCCTTGCGCGGAAGACGGATCGGGAACCTCTGGCGTCGGCGACCGCGGTGGCTGCGACCAGTAGCCCCAGCGGGAGCGCCGCGACGGCGGTCATGGCGAAGTTGACGGGTACGACGATCACCAGGACGTAGGCGGCCAGGACCAGCAGTCGGGCGGGGCCGCGCTCCAGCCCGATCCAGCGGCCCGTGAGCACGATGCGGGCGAGCAGGATCCCGAGGACGAATTCCAGCATGCGCACCGGCGGCAGGCTGTAGACGAGCCAGTACTGCCAGAAAGGGATCTCGGCAGCCCAGGGCGTCGCGAGGTCCGTCGGCAGCAGGAGGGCGAGGGCCGACACGGCAGCGATCGCTGCCGCAGTGGCGAGCACGCATGCCCACAGCCAGGTGCCCGGGATGCGTTTGACCGCGCGGTGCAGCAGCGGGAAGGCCAGGTAGAAGACCACCTCGCAGCAGAGCGACCAGCTCAGGCCGTTCGGGCTGTCATAGACGTCCAGGACGGGGAACCACGTGCTGGCCAGGACGGTGTTCGCCGCGACGGCGAAAGGCTTGAGTGCTTGTCCTGAGGCGGCCATGAGGGCGAGCGCCACGATCAGCGTCACCAGGTGGACGGGGTAGATCTTCGCGATCCGGCGGCGCCAGAAGCCGCGCGTGCTGGTGTCGGGGCGGGCCGACCAGGTCAGGATGAAGCCGCTGAGGATGAAGAAGAAGCTGACCGCCAGCCAGCCGGCTCGACCGAACAGCGTGGTCAGCAGGTCGTTGGTGCCGGCGTCGGCGAACAGCCGGTTGGCCGCGATGTGTGTGGCGAAGACGAGAAGGGCGGCGGCGAACCGCAGGCCGGTCAGTGACGGCAGCCGGTTCCCGTCCGGCCTGCCGCTCTTGTTGACCCCTTCCGTCTGGGGCATGGGTGTGCGAAGGCGTGGCAAGGTGCTTTTCCCCCGTCGGTGCTGTGCTGCTAGGAGCGATACCGGTATTGGTCGAACTGCTCCGCGAATTCCTCCAGTTCCTCCTCTGTGGGCGCCACGTCGCGATTGAGTAGGTCGGACAGGCCGTAGAAGAACTTCTCGCGGCCGTTGCCGGGCATGAAGGCCACCAGCAGCTCGGCGGGCTCGTCCGAGATGTTGGCAAAGCCGTGGGGGGTCCCGGGAGGCACGTACAGCGCGGAGCCTGCCTTGGCATCGACCGGCTCGTCGCCGCGCAGAAGCTGCACCTCACCGGACAGGACGACGAACAGCTCCGTCATCTCCTTGTGGAAGTGAGGGGAGGCGAAGGGGCCTTTGGAGGCCAAGGACAGGGAGAACAGGCCGAGTTGGCCTCCGGTGGCATCGGTGGGAATCAGCATGCGGGCCGTGTTGCTGCCGATGCGGGTCGCATCGGCTGCTTCCGGGGTGCCCAGGTGGGAGCGGTCCGTGTGGTCGGCGGAGCCTGTTTGCGCGTAGAGCGTCACGTCAGGCCGCCGTCTGCTCGGCGAGGGCGATCTGTTCCGAAAGCGGCCGGGGGGCCGGGTTGTCAGGAGCGGGGACCCCGTGCCGGAAGGGGTGATCCTGGGGAACCTCGACGACGTAGATCTGGATGCCGTCGGGGTCGTGCAGGTGCATTTCCCACAGTCCCCACGGCTCGGCCTGGGCCTCGCGCACCGGCGTGACGCCGTTGGTGATGAGGCGGGCGCGGGTGGCGGCGAGGCTGCGGACCTGCAGCCACATGGCCGGTGGATGCGCTGCCGGTCCGGCTGCGCGGCCGACGAGTTCCAGGAATCCGCCGCCCAGGTGGAAGACGGTTCCGCGTTCCGGACCGCTGCCGAATTCCTGGTAGACGGCGAGTCCGAGCTGGTCTCGGTAGAAGGTGCGGCTGGCGTCCGGATCGCTGGGGCGGATGACGATGCGGCTTGCGAGGATCTCCACGGGTCTCTCCTTGTGCGGCAGCCGGGCTGCCTGCGGGGCCCGTCGCCGGTCCGGGGGCCGACCGGCGACGGGCAGTTGGTGGGGGTACAGGGGGCGGGGGTCAGTTCACCGCTTCGGCGGGGCGGCGCAGGCCGGTGCCGGCCACGATGGCGCCCAGCAGCGCCATGGCGCCGGTCACGATGAAGGTGGTCATGAACTCGCCGCGGCCGGGATGTGTACCGAGGAGGATGACCAGGACGGCCAGCCCGAGTGAGGCGAAGACGTACTGAGTGGTCGTCACGAGTGAGGCACCGACGCCCTGGTGGTCGCCGGGGAGGTCGGACGTAGCGGTGAGGAACATCGCGGGGAACGCGATGCCATTGCCCAGACCGGACAGCAGCAGGCCCGGAAGGACGCCGAGCGCATAGCTGTCACTGTGTACGCCCGCGGCGAGCAGAGCCAGGCCCACGGCGGCCACCACCAGACCGCTGACCATCATGAGGCGGGGGCCGTGCCGCCCGATGAGTTTGCCCGTGATGATGTTGCCGAAGATCACGGTCACCGTCAGGGGCAGGAAGCCCATACCGGCGGCGAGCGGACTGAAGCCCTGCTGGTCCTGGAGGAACAGGGTGACGAGGAAGAACTCCACGCCGATACTCATGACGTAGCAGGCGTCCACTGCGCAGGCCACCATGAGGGACCGCGTGCGCCACAGCTCATGGGCGATCAGCGGGCTGGCGCTGGTGCGTTCGCGCACCACCCAGGCAGCGGCCAGCACGACGAATCCCGCCAGTCCGACCAGGGTGGAAGTGGATGCCAGGCCGACGTCCCCGAGCCGGCTCAGCCCCAGCACCAGCAGCAGGATCGCTCCCGTGCCGAAGAGGCCGCTGGTGAAATTGAGGGGCACGGGTGTGGCGTCCGCGCGGCGGCGTCCGGGCAGCAGTACCCGCCCGAACACGAGGACCAGCGCGGCGATGGGCACGTTGACGAAGAACACCCATTGCCAGGACAGGGCCGTGAGCAGACCGCCGAAGACGACACCGCCGACGAGGCCGATGGCACCGACCGCACCCCACACCGTCATCGCCTTGTTGCGCTTGGGGCCCGGCGGGAACAGCTGCTGGACCAGACCCAGCGTCGCGGGATCGAGCAGGCCCGCGCCGATACCCTGCAGGGCCCGTGCGATGACGAGCGTGGTGAAGTCGTGGGTGAGGCTCGCCGCCAGCGAGCTGACCCCGAACAGCGCGGTGGCACCGAGGAACACGCGGCGGGCCCCGAACCGGTCACTGGTCCGTCCGCCGACCAGCAGGAATCCTGCGAAGAAGATTGCGTAGCCGCTGACGATCCACTGAAGTTTCCCCTCGGACAGGGAAAGGTCACTTCCAATGCTGGGCAGCGCCACATAGACGATGGAGAAGTCCAGGGTGGCCAGGAAGAGCCCGCATCCCAGCACAGCGAGAGCCAGCGCCTCCTTTCCTCTGATCGAGTTGGACCCGTCGCTCTTGCGCTCCGCAGCAACGGAACCGGATTCCGTTAATGCGTCCGAAGTAGCTTCGCTTGCCATATCCGTGATCTCCGTAATACTTCAATTGCCTGCAGGGGACGCCGGTACGCGGGCGAGAACCGTTCGCACGACAGCCGAGAAGGAATGGCAGATTTCGTGTCCTGCCTGCGCCATTTCTTCCCTGCCGCCGACGCCGTAGGTCACGGCGACCGGAACCATTCCGGCGGCCTTGGCCATCTGCATGTCCGTCACCGTGTCGCCGATGTAGGCACACTGCTCCACGGGCACGCCCAGTTCGGTGGCGGCCAGCAGGCCCATCTCCGGGTCGGGTTTCGGGTGCCGCACCTGGTCGTTCCCGATCACCGGGTCGAACAGGTCGCGCAGGCCGGTGGCGTCGAGTACCTTCTCCGCACTCGCTGTGATCTTCGACGTGCCGACGGCCAGCAGGACGCCCTGGGCGCGCAGTTCGCGCAGGCCCTGGGCGACATCCGCGTACAGCAGCGAGGAGCCGAGCGTGAGAACTTCCGCGTCGAACAGCTCGCGATAGCGGGCCACCGCCCGCACCGTCCCATCGTCGCTCACCTCCCGTCCCAGAAGCCGGGCGACGGATGCTTCCAGAGGCTTGCCGATGGTGGGAGCCACCGCGGCCGCATCGACATCCCGGCCCTGCTCGGCGCACACCTTGACCAAGAGCTTGCCGATGACGTCGGGGGTGTCAGCCAGCGTGCCGTCGAGATCGAAGACAGCTGCCCTGATCACTGCTTGTCCTGGGTGCTGGTCGTGGTCCGGGCGTAGGCGACGGCGAGTTCGCCGGCCACGGCGGCGGTACTGATCAGCACAGCCCGGTTGGCCGCGGTGCTCTTTCCGTCCGTCGCCCGGGAGACCGCCTTCATCAGATACGGCGTGATGGCGGGGCCCGAGACCCCCTCAGTGTCCGCCGCCGCCAAGGCCCGCTGGATCACTTCTTCCATGCGGGCGCTGTCGAGGGCGTCCGCCTCGGCGATCGGGGACGTCACCAGCGCGCCGCCGGGCAGGCCCAGGTCCCAGTGCCGTCGCAGGGAAGCCGCGACGACGTCGATGTCGTCGATGCGCTGTGCGTTGCGGAAGCCAGAGGAACGGCAGTAGAAGGCGGGAAAGTCGTCGCACCGGTAGCCCAGGACTGGGACCCCGAGGGTCTCCAGGTACTCCAGGGTCAGCCCCAGATCGAGGACGCTCTTCGCTCCCGCGCACACGACGGCGACCTTGCTGCGGGTGAACTGCACCAGGTCCGCTGAGATGTCGAACGTCGTGGAGGCACCGCGGTGCACTCCGCCGATTCCCGCAGTGGAGAAAACGCGGATGCCCGCCAGATCGGCGGCGACCAGGGTGGAGGCGACGGTCGTGGCCCCCAGCCCGCCGCCGGCAAGCACTGGGCCGATGCCCCTGGTGCTGACCTTGGCCACTTGCGTGGCGGTGGCGAACCGCTCCACATCGTCTGAGGTCAGACCTACCTTAAACCGGCCGTCCGCGATTCCCACAGTCGCCGGCACAGCACCAGAATCGCGCACCGCCTTTTCTATGGAAAGCGCCGTTTCAACGTTTCCGGGATAGGGCATCCCGTGGGCAATGACCGTGGACTCGAGTGCGACCACGGGACGTTTCTCGGCAAGGGCATCGCGCACTTCTTCGCCGACATCGAGTAACTGGTGCACGAGATTGATCCTCCAGGATTCGGTCCACCGGTGTACCCCGGCTGCAATGAATCCTGTTCGCTTGCCAAGCGACTTGTCCACTGCCAGAGGTGGCTAGTGCTGGCCGCTGGCTACCTTCAGCCAATGGGGGATGCAATCACTTCATTTCGTGCTTGCATGGAAGGTGCCGAGCGAGAGCTGAACGCAAAAGCGCCCCGGTGTACGGGGCGCCGAGCAGAGGGAAGGAGGAGCTTTGTGTCACAGGGGGAAGCCGATACCGCCATTGCTCCGGGCGAACTTGACCTGAGCCAGATACGCAGCACCCTCAGCCGTGCCGACCGGGCGTTCGCCGGCGCACTGCACATCAGGGAACTGGAGGCCGTCGCCTGGCTGTTGCGCCGGGACCTGCGGCACCTCCTGGACCACCACGCAGATGCCTGCGGCCCAGCAGGCGACGTCAGTGCAGAGCGGCCGCTGCGCCAGACCGGCCGTCAGCAGCCGATCAGTGGAGTAGACCTAGTTCCTTGGCCTTCACCCCGGCCTCGAAGCGGCTCCGGGCATCGAGGGCATCCATGACGGTCGCGATCATCCGGGTGAGCGTCCGCGAGGAGATCCCCAGCTCGCGGGCGATCGCGTCGTCCTTCATCCCGGAGCGCATCCTGCGAAGGACCGACCGCTGTTCGTCACTGAGCAGCACCGCCGGTGCACTGCCACCGGCGGCTGCCGCCCAGGATGCCTCGAACGCCTCAACCAGGAGGGCGACTTCGTCCGCCTGGCGGAAGAACGCCTCGGTGCGGTGCGGAGCCTCGCCCCCGGCTGCGATGAACACGATCCGTCGGTCGATGACCGCAGTGAACACCGGGGACGCCGGCGCGAAACGCATCTGCACGCCCAACTCCGCGGAGCGCTCAAGATGTTCCGCGGCATCCGGATCCGACAGCACGTGCCGGGGATACACGGCACGTAGCGCGACGCCCTGGGCGGACAGGAGGCGGAATTGTTCCTCGGCGATACTTAGACACTGCGCGGTGGCCGGGAGCGTCAGGCTGAACCAGACCTCTCTAGTGGCCTGTGCGAACACATCCCCGTTGTCCGCCTCGCGGTCCGGTGTACGCGCCGCCGGTTTCTGTTCTTCGGTGGAGAGCGCAGACCGCAGGGCGAAGCGCGCCCGGCTCAGCTCCTGTTGGAGCGTGAGCTGGCGCTGCTGCAACTGCTCGGTGTGGGCGATCGCCGCCTCAACGGCATCCAACTGGCTGACAAGGACGGTATGTCCGCGCTCGCCCCGGTGACGCTCCGCCAGCTCCGAGAGCATCTGGCGCTGGTGGGTCGGCGTCTTCCCGATATCTGCACCAGATCGGTTCGCCGTACGACTGGCGCATCCGACCCGGGACGGTAATCCGTCGTGCATTCTCTCAAGCCCCCCTCCGCGAAGGCCCGGCCTCCGCTCGGCTTACAACTGAGCACGGAGCAGGATAGATGTCCGGCACATGACATCAACCCTTACTCCTCAGCGATCAAGCTAAACAACCATCTACACCTTGACTGTTGAACGTGATCGTAATCACGGTCGTCACCAGGCAGAATCCGCCACTGGAAGGAGTCCGCCCCATGCCCGTTGTCACGGTCGAATGGTGGAGCGGCAGCACCGTGTCCGCCCGGACGGAGGCTGTACGGGCCATCACGGATGTCGTCGCCCGAGCGGCCCACTGCCCTCCTGAAGCCGTCACGGTCATCATCCGCGACGTGGACAAGTCCTTCTGGGGCAAGGGCGGAACACTCGCTTCGGAAGACCACGAGGCACCCTCGAGTCAGGCCCATGCAGCGAGGGCGATCCTGCCGGACCAGCTGTGAGGTCCCCCCCGAGGCTGCTATGTCGTGTCAAGCCGCTTGAGCGAGTTCTTCGACGTTTCCGAGTCGGTTCCGGTCGACGCGCTCAAGGATCTTGAAGATCTGGCGGCAGACCACCCTCTTGAGGCATCGCTGCGCGTCACGGGAGGTCTTCCCTTCGGCGATTTTGCGTGCGACGTACGTCTTCGTAGAGGGGTCCAGTCGCATCCGAATGAGGGTGATGGTGTGCATGGCCCGGTTGAGCTGCCGGTCGCCGCTGCGGTTGAGTCGGTGTCGGTTGGTCAGCCCGGACGAGGCAGGGATCGGTGAGACGCCGGCGAAGGAAGCGAAGGCGGCATCCGAGCGGACTCGTCCCTGGTGAGACCAGCTGACCAAGATCTGGGCAGCGGTGATCGGTCCGACTCCGAGCAAGTCGAGAAGTTCAGGGGCCTGTTGACGGACCAGGGCGAGGATCTCGTTCTCGAGTTCCTTGGCCTCGGCCTGCAGGGCCTGGATACGTTGCGCCGTGGACCGCATGGCCCGCGCTGTCATCCGGTGCTCAATGTCCTGGGCCGGGCGGTCGCGGAGGTGAGTGCAGTGGGTGATCTGGGCGGGGCGCTTGAGCTTGCGCAGTTCGGCGCGGAGCTCGTCCGGCGCGGAGACAATCAGGGCCTTGAGCTGGTTGATCGCGGCGGTGGAGGCGAGGACCGCGCCGTGACGGGTGGCAAGCAGCACCCGCAGTGCCTCGCGTTCGCCACGGAGGCGGGGCTGGATCAGATGCTCGGTGGCCAGGGCCTCCTTGGCGGCCCGGATGGCGTCGAGCATGTCGGTCTTGCGGCCGCCGCGGTTGGCGGCTCGTTTCGGGCGGCAGACCTCGACGACCTGCTCGCCGGCCTGGTTCAGGAAGGCCGCGAGGCCGGCGCCGTAGCTGCCGATGCCTTCCAGGGCCCAGCAGCGGCGGCCGGGAACCTGCTGGCGCGCGAAGTCGAGCAGACGCCGGTAACCACGGGCGTTGGCCGGGGAATCGGTGCTGGCCAGGACAGCGCCGATGGGGCTGACGGCGGCTGCGGCGAGCGTGTCGCGGTGGGTGTCGACGCCGATGACGCCGTCGACGTGTTCTGCGAGCATGGTCATGCGGTTGTTCTCCTCCGGGCGGACGACCGTAACGGCGTCGGCCTGGGTGGAGTCACCACGTGGCGGAACTGTGATGAGTCACGCCGCAGGGCGGACAAGCTGCTGATCAAGCCAATGGGTGGGCCAGGCCGACGCCCGCGCCCGGCAGACACCTCGGGGGAACGGCAGTCCCTGACGGGACGCCAGTTATGTTGCGAGTCATGCCGGATCACGAGCGTCGAGCCTGGCAGCAACCCATCCCGGGCCGCAGAAGAACTCTCACAGTTATGTTCTTCGCGGTCCTGCAAGAGGGCTGCTGGCCTCCGGGCCCGGCATGACTGTTCCCCCCTGTCGAACGGATGACAATGCCGTTGCTTTTGGTAGTTACTGCCATCTGTGGTTCACGGTGATGACGGCTGGTGGACGGCGGTGGCTGGCAGGTTCGTCGGGGCCCTTGCTGCTGAACGGGGTGATCGACGACTTCAGTTTGCGGGGGCAGTCGCGTGAGCGTCGTCGTGGCAGGAGGGACCAGCGGATCTCGGCGAGGCCGAGCAGGCGGTCATGATTTCGGGCTGAGGGGGGAAAAGCCGCACGGCGCGAACACCGAACGGCGGACAACATGCAGAGCCCGGGTAAACGACGTCCGCTCGGCAGCAGTCTGCGCGATCCCAGCCACCTCGTTGAGCAGGTCGCGGGTCGCGTGGTGGACGATCAGGTGAGCGTAGATCTCCTGCCTGACCCCGTCCGGAGTCTGTGAGCGCAGGACCGGTCTGCCGCGCTGGTGCGTTTTGATCTCGTCGAAGACGATCTCGATCTCCCAGCGCCGGGCATACAGGGTGGCGAGTTCGGCAGCTGGATACTCCTCATGGTCCGTCAGGCTGGTGACAAGCCGGATCACGTCCTCCTGGCCGTCGACGCGATACTCGATCACCCTCACCAGCGCGGGTGGAGCTTTGACGGTTCCGGCGGCCTTGGCGTGCTTGTTCGCCTGGATCAGGGCCAGGTAGCTCCCGTCCGGCAGGACGTCCTGGACCCTGCGGGCGGCCCGGCGCTCGATTCTCCACAGTAAGTGGGCGCCCCGGTCGCGGAAGCGGTGCCAGCGGGCCAGGCCCCATAGTCCTCGGTCGGCCAAGACCAGCGTCCCGGCCCCGATATGGGCCTCCAGTTCGTCGGACACGATCCGCTCGGAGTCTTTCCAGCCGCCGATCACCGCGTCCAGTACCGCGTGCGACGAGCACTCCGTGACCGCGACCACCCGGGCTTGCGGATAGCCCATCGGACTACGTTGCGAGCCGGACTTGCCGAACGTCTCCCGGTTGTGGGCCGAGTCGGGGACGGCCAGCAGCATCCCGTCCAGGGCCAGGACCCGCAGCCCGTGGAAGAGTTCCGTGCTCCGGCCCAGCGGCCGGGCCACGGCCCGGAACAGCTCTCGCATCACCGGCCAGCCCAGCCGCTGCCTCGCCCGAGTCAGAGATGACTTGTTCACTCCGGCCCACGGCCGAAGTATCGGCTCGCCGGCCTTCACCAGCCGCAAGACCTCCAGGTAGTCAGCCTGCGGAAACAGGCACAGTGCGAGCACGAAGTACACCGTGAACCGGGCCGACAGCACACGCCGGCGCTTCTCCACGCACCCGGCCTCGGCAACGACCCGGTCCACCAGCTCAGCAGGACACGGCCGGGTCAGGATGCCCAACCCCAGCCGCTCCAGACGCGACACCAACACGCATGGCCCAACACCACGCACGTCCCAAAAGCAACGGCATTGGAACGGATGACCTGGGGGGTGGTGTCACCGGGCCCGAGGGGTGCCGTCGGAGACGCTGATGAGAGGTCCGACTACCGCCCCGCCGAGCGCAACGCCCGGCACTACGCGGGCGGCAGGTCTGCATAACGTGGATGCGCGCACGACGCCAACGCCCCGGCCAGCACCGCACGACCCGTTCGGGAGGACGGCTTGATGGAGTACGACGAGATAGGCGTCTTCTTGGGCCTGGACGTCGGCAAGAGCGCCCACCACGGCAACGGCCTCACCCCGGCCGGCAAGAAGGTCTTCGACAAGCAACTGCCCAACACCGAACCGAAGCTGCGAGCCGTCTTCGACAAGCTCCGCGACAAGTTCGGCACCGTCCTGGTGATCGTGGACCAGCCCGCCTCGATCGGCGCCCTGCCGCTGACGGTCGCCCGTGACGCGGGCTGCAAGGTCGCCTACCTTCCCGGTCTGTCGATGCGGCGGATCGCCGATCTCTACCCGGGCGAGGCGAAAACCGACGCCCGCGACGCGGCCGTGATCGCGGATGCCGCACGGACCATGCCGCACACCCTGCGCTCGCTGGAGCTGACCGACGAGATCACCGCCGAGCTGACGGTGCTGGTCGGCTTCGACCAGGACCTTGCCGCTGAGGTCACCCGCACCAGCAACCGGATCCGCGGCCTGCTCACCCAGTTCCATCCCAGCCTCGAACGGGTCCTCGGCCCCCGGCTCGATCATCAGGCGGTCACCTGGCTGCTGGAACGCTACGGATCCCCGGCCGCGCTGCGAAAAGCAGGACGCCGCAGGCTTGTTGAGTTGATCCGGCCCAAGGCCCCACGCATGGCGACCCGGCTGATCGACGAGGTCTTCGACGCACTCGACGAGCAGACCGTCGTCGTTCCCGGCACCGGCACCCTGGACATCGTGATCCCGTCGCTGGCCCGCTCGCTCGGCGCCGTCCACGAGCAACGCCGGGCCACGGAAGCACAGATCAGTGCCCTGCTGGAACAGCACCCTCTTTCGCAGGTCCTGACCTCGATGCCGGGGGTCGCGGTCAGGACCGCCGCCACGCTGCTGGTCACCGTCGGCGACGGCACCAGCTTCCCCACCGCCGCCCATCTGGCTTCCTACGCCGGCCTCGCGCCGACCACGAAGTCGTCGGGCACCTCGATCCATGGCGAACACGCACCCAGAGGCGGCAACCGCGTCCTGAAACGCGCGATGTTCCTGTCCGCGTTCGCCGCCCTGCACGATCCCGCCTCCCGCACCTACTACGACAAGTGCCGGGCCAGAGGCAAGACCCACACCCAGGCACTTCTCCGCCTGGCCCGGCAACGGATCAATGTGCTGTTCGCGATGCTCCGCGACGGCACGTTCTACGAACCACGAACGCCTCGCTTCGCTTGACGAAGGACATAGAGGCACCCCCCCCGCCTCCGGTGAACGCCGACTGCCGTGGCCTGTTCATCCTCCTCAGCCCTTGACCGAAACCACGTCACGAGATCGTCGCCAGAGCCGAATTGCGTGACGCACAGACCGCCCCAGGACGGGAATTTCAAGATCGCTCACACCCAAACCGACCAGACAAGGGAGACCCGGCGCCGCCGGTACCGCCCGGGTGTTCGGGTGCCTGGGTGATACCGGAGCCCGCGCCCACTTGGGGGACCTGCTCATGGGTGCGGGACATCCGTGTTCCCAGCCCACCCCTTCCCTGACGCCGTGGGAGAGCTGAAAGGGAAGGGGTGGGCTGGCCGTACCACCGGACCGTTCCTGATCGGCAGGGACGGTGAGCCCCGGGGGGACGGGGCCCGTTCCGTGCGGAGCAGCGGCGGAACGGGAGGTTTCGCGAGGCCGGGTCTACGCCGACTGCGGGACGGACCCGCCCGCAGCGGACCGCACAGCCGACTGCTCGGCCGCGGGGATCTTCCGCGCCTTGGCGGCCGGGGACGGGGCGGTTGCGCCGAGGGCCTGCTGCATCGCGGCCAAGTCGCCGGGCCCGTCCGCAACACTCATATGGATGAGAGTGTCATCGGACAGGCCGGGACGGGGGAACAGCGACCGCGTCGAGGGCGATCCGGCAACCCCTGCTCCGGAAAAGTACGGCAGAGATTTTACTTCGATCTCAACCACAGGCATGACGAGCACTCACGAGATTCCCCGGGAAACTCTCAGGAAGCCGCGTAACGCGGCACTGCGAGCCTGGTTGCCGTGGGAGGCCGCCGACCCGCTCACCATGGCAGGATGCCGACGAGGGAGAGCTGGAGTCATGAACGGATCATGGCGGGGGACCATCTGCGCCGCAGCACTCGCGCTGACGGCGCTCACGGTGAACACACCCGCAGCGGACGCGGCTCCGCGACCGCTGGCAATGGGCATCTACCCGGGCGGATATGCCGGTGGCGGCTCGCTCAATCCGGCGCCGGACAAGCCAGCGAAGATCATCCAGGCCCTGAACACACTGCAGGCCGGACCGGGGTTCCTGGTCCGTGAATACGTGGACTACAACGGGAAGTCGACGGACGGCACGGATTCGAAGCAGTACCAGGGCTACCTTGGCCACGGCCGCCGGATGGACCTCGTGCTGAGCTACCCGGGACAGAACACTCCACTGGACGGCTGGCTGCAGTACGTGCGCAACGAGGTGCGCTTCGCCGGGCCGTTCTCGGCCTCGATCTCCATGGGCGTCGACGTGAACATCTCCGCCGCCAAGGACCCCTCGGTCGTACCCGCCGTGGTGGCCGGGGTCGAGGCGGCCAAGGACGAGGCACGGAAACTGGGACTCACGGGCCTGAAGCTCGGTTTCGACGAGGCGGCGATCGGTCGGGCGGACACCTCGTTCTGGCAGTCAGTGGCGACGGCAGGTGACGATCGGCTGCGTGACGCACTCGACTACGTGGGCATCGAGCTGTACCCGGACGTCTTCTACTCGACACCGGGCGACCTCGGCGACCAGGCGGTGCACACGATCAATATCGTCCGCCAGCAGGAGATGCCGATCGCCGGCCTGTCCCACCGAGTAGCCATCCACGTATCCGAGAACGGCTGGGACACCCTCAGTCCCCGGACCGAGGCACAGCAATCCAACGCGTTGAAGTCCGAACTCGCCGCCATCAACGCGAACCGGGGCCGGGTGAACGTCACCAGCTACGAGTACTTCGACCTGCGTGACGACACCAGCAGCTCGACCAACCTGTTCGACCACTTCGGACTGCTCCACGACAACTACACCCCGAAGCCCGCGTTCCAGACATACCGCACTCTGATACGCGCGCTACGGCGGGGCTAACTAGCGGTGGTTTGTTGACGGCGGGTCGTAGCGGTAGTACGCCGGAAGTGAGAGTCTCAACTCGCCTCCGTGGAGCTTGAGATGACGAAGCGGTTGCCGTGCCCGCCCGCACCCGGTCCATTGGAGGGCTACGCCGCCCGCTTCGATGATCTCTTCGAGACACTGGCCCAGCGGCGTGGGTTTCGTGAGTATCTGGCCGGCCTGCTGCTGCCGCGGGACCGGAACAAGACCCTGACCTGCCTGGCCGGGGCCGAGCCGGTGGTGGGTGCCCAGCATGCGGCGGTGCAGCGGCTGCAGTTCTTCCTCTCGGAGTCGACCTGGGACCACGAGCAGGTCAACGCGCGCCGTCTGGAGCTGCTGCTGACGGATCCGGCCACTGCGCCGCACGGGATGGGGGTGCTGGTGGTCGACGATTCCGGGGACCGCAAGGACGGGTCGGCGACCGCGCATGTGGGCAAGCAGTACCTGGGCTCGGTCGGGAAGATCGACCGCGGGGTGGTCACGGTGACCACCTGCTGGGCCGACGAGCGCGTCTACTACCCGCTGCACGCAGTGCCCTATACCCCCGCCCACCACTTCCCCGGCGGGAAGAAGGACCCCGGCTTCCGCACGAAGCTGCAGATCGGAGCCACCCTCGCCTGTCATGCCGCGGAGGCGGGTGTGTCCTTCCGGGCGGTCGTCGCCGACTGCGCCTACGGCGATCACACCTGCTTCCGCGCCGAACTGTTCGACGCTCACCTGCCGTTCGTGATGGCCCTCAAGCGCGGCCACGGTACCTGGCAGTACAAAGATGCCTTCCGGCCCGTGGACGCCGCCCGGGAACTGGCCTGGCACGGCCCCCAGCAGCCCGGTGACTGGCAGCCGGTCACCCGCACCTTCCGCGACGGACGCACCGCCACCTGGTGGGCCGCCGACGCCCGGCTCGGCTGGTGGGGCCCCAACGGCGTGGTCCGGCTGGTGGTGGCCACCACCGACCCGGCCACCCTGCCCGAGACGTCCACCTGGTATCTGGCCACCAACCTGCCCCGGCCCGGGTCACCACGCGAGGCACACAGCCGGCATGCGGCCGCCGACCTGACCGAGGTGGTCCGGATCTACGGGCTGCGGCACTGGGTCGAGCAGAGCTACAAACAGGTCAAGGACGAACTCGGATGGGCCGACTTCCAGGTCCGCTCCGACACCGCCATCCGCCGCCACCAGACCCTCGTGAACTGCGCGTTCAGCTTCTGCTGGAACACCTGGTTCGCCCCACTCACACCCACACCCGCCACCCCGGCACCCGAGCCTGACACACCATCAGAGGTGACAGAGAGGGGGAGAACCGGAGTCCCAGCAGCCCCAGCCGGCCTGCTGGCCCCGAGCCATCCGGGCCGTCCGTGGCTGGCTGACGCCCTGGGCCACGCTGCAACGCTACTGGCGAGCATGGTCGACGAAGCCCCCGCCCGCCGAACTCCAAGCCCTCCTCAACGCCGTCGCCACCGGCAGACCTCTCGACCTCTACCGCCCGGTCTAACAAACCACCGCTAGGAATGCCCACGTTCCGCGAGCGCGCCGAACGGGCACCTGACCCTCCAGGCTCTGCCAGCATGCTGGCAGAGCCTGCTCCAGGAGGCAGGCCAACTGAGGCGCGGGTGCTGGACCTACTCAGCGGCGAATCTGGCGCCATTCTCAAGTTCGAATTCTACGCCGGTTGGGCCTACTTGAATCCGTCTGACTCTGCGCAGACTCTCGATCAGCTTTCGGAAGACGGACTTTCTGGCGCACACCGGGCAGGTAATGGATGCCGTGAAGGTGAATTGCCGGGCATCAGTGGTGACGCACGAAAGAGCGACCTGGTAATCAGCAGCCTCGTGACCCTGCGAGCAGGACAGTCCTTGAAGCTCCAAAGGGACCCGGTGGGTGATCATCCGGGCCATGGCCCCGCACCTGGGACAAGGGCTAACCCCCTCACCCTTGGCCGTCCAGCCGTCACCACCTGCCTTGGCTTGGACTTCTCGCACGTCGACGTAGGTGTCATTCTCTGCGAGTTCACCGACACGACTGCAGCTGCGGCACGGGCCCTCGCAGTAGAACTCGATGACGCCAGTGGACATAAGTCACCCTCTCTGTTGCCGAGTGGCGAAAGTCTAGAGAGGCGGACGCGCGGCGCAGACTGCTTTGACCACGCCAGTGCCGAAACGTGCAGGCAGCGGCTGCTGGAACGGTCTTGCATCTCCAGATCAGAGAATGGGCTAGAAATCCTTCTGCAGCCGGTACGGTTCGCGCCCCATGTGGCTAGGGCGGCCGCCAGCGGGCTCTGGCACCGATCTTGGGGACCGGTCGCGGAGGGTTACCCTGATGTTCGATTCCGGTGGGCTGCTCCTGGGTGAGACGGCGTGCGCCTCGTCGCCGAGCCGGGGTTGGTGACGCTCCATCAGGTAGCTGCCGCAGCATGTCCGAGCCGGGTGTCTCCGATGACGGTGCTGTTCATGGAGGCCAATGCGTGGTTCTGGGAGTCGCTGGTGTTCGCCGGTATCGACCAGGTGGCCGTCGAGACGGTAACCGCCGTCTTCGGCACGGTCGACATCGTGGCGAGAGGACGGGCAGCCGGCGAGACGTGTCCGGACTGCGGGCAGTTGTCCGTGCGGGTGCACGATGCCTACCAGCGTAGGCTGCGGGATCTTCCGCTCGGCGGGCAGCGCGTCGTCATCCACTTGCGGATCCGCGGCTTCATCTGCGGCTCGTCGAGCTGCCCACGCCGTACATTCGCGGAGCGGTTCTCCCAGCTGACCACCCCGTACGCCCGCTTCACCACCCGGCTGAACTGCGCGCTGGAGCGCATCGGGCTTGAGCTGGCCGGCCGGGCCGGTGCCCGACTGGCCGCCCAACTGGGCATCGCCGCGGGGCGGATGACCCTGCTGCGCCGGGTCATGGCCTTGCCGGATCCGGTCTTCACCACGCCGCGGGTGCTGGGCGTGGACGATTTCGCGACCAAGAGGGGCCACACCTACGCCACTGTCATCACGGATGAGTGAGTGGCACCATCCCATCGAAGTGCTGCCCGGGCGCGAGTCAGCGCCCCTGGCCGCCTGGCTGGCGGCCCATCCGGGCGTGGAGGTGATCTGCCGGGATCGCGCCGGCGCCTATGCCGAGGGCGCCGCCCTCGGTGCCCCGGACGCCCTGCAGGTCGCTGACGGGTTTCATCTGCTGCAGAACCTCAGCCAGGCCGTCGGGAAGTGCGTCGCCGCCCACCGTGACGACCTGCACGGACTCGACCTGCCGTCACACGGGGAGCCGGAGAGCGACGACGTGCGCGCCGCCGGTCCCGTACTGATCCCGCTGCCGACCGGGCTGAGTGCGGAGCGTCAACGTACTCACCACGCCATGGTGCACGGACTGTTGAACGAGGGTATGGGACTGCGGGCCATCGCACGCCACCTGGGCTGGGGCCGGCACACCGTCCAGAGGTACGCCCGCGCGGCCCGCTGGCAGGACACCGTCACTGGCCGCCGCACCCGGACCAGCCATCTCGACGTCCGCCGGTTCTACCTGCAACGACGCATCGACGAGACCGGCGGAAGGATCTCCATCAAGGAAGTGCGCAAGGAGCTCGCCGAGCGTGGCCGACCAGTCCCGTACACCACCTTGCGTGATTGGGCCCGTACTCGCCTGCAGTGGCCTGAGGCCCCGGCACCGGCTGCTGCGGCACCATCGGTCCGCATGGTCGTCGGCTGGATCACCCGGCATCCGGACACGCTCACCCAAGACGAGACTCAGCAGCTCAAGGCCGTGCGGGTTGCCTGTCCGGCACTGGAGCAGACCCACCAACTGGTCCGCGATTTCGGGGAGATGCTCACCACGCGTACCGGCGCCCGGCTACCGGACTGGATCGACGCCGCCTGCGCTGCGGCACTGCCCGGCATCACCGGCTTCGCCCGTGGGCTGACCTCCGACCTGGAGGCCGTGGTCGCCGGACTGACCCTGCACTGGAGTTCTGGAGGTACCGAGGGCACCGTGGCCCGCATCAAGAAGATCAAAAGGCAGCTGTACGGACGCGCCGGATTTGAACTGCTCCGCAAGATGATCCTGCTCCAGTGACCCTCCGCGACCGGTCCCCAAGATCGGTGCCAGAGCCCCGCTGGCGGCCGCCCTAGCCACCCCATGTTCTGGCCGGGCCGGGAAGTGTGCGTGATTGGCATGTAGATGCGGGCGCCGTTGTGGAAGCCGATCCCTACGCCGGGGTAGGCGGCTGCCTGGTTCAAGCGCTGCTGGTAGCCGTAGATGTTGGAGACTTCATTGTTACTGCTCTGGGCGAGAACTGCTGCGAGGTAAGCCTCGGCGAGCGCCGGGCTGGTCTGGGCGTCGATGAACAGCGCGGGCAGTGCGACGGGTTCGGGTGCGGTTCCGGTGACCGGCATGTCGGCGTCGTTGACTTTGGTGCCGGGAGCCAGGACGCCGGTGATGGTGGCCCACAGACGGCTGCCGTTCGCGAAGGTGGTCACGATGCCGAACGGCGGGGTGCCCTCGCCCTCCCACACCCCGGCCGCTGGTCAGGGCTCTCGACGTGGCAGGCGGATGGGGGGCTAGGTGGCGGCGAGGTTGGCAAGGCGGATGGCGTGTGGCCCGACGTGCCGGGCCAGGCCGGGTCTGTTTGGCAGAGCACGAACCGCAGGGTGGCTGCCTCTCTCTCTACTCTCGAGTCATGAACGTGTTTGGCGGCGGTGGCGGCCGGTACCTGGAGATGACCAACGGCGGCACGGCGGTGTTCGTGGACGTGCTGATGCTCGCGGTGTCCGCGCTGGGCCACGAGCAGTGGGACTTCCGTTTCGCCGCCCTGCTGACGCTCCAGGACCAGAACGTGATGGGGCGTGGAGTGGTCGGCTTCGGCCTGGCGGAGCTCGACTGGGGGGACACGCCGCAGGAGCGGGCCGCGGCCAAGGACTTCCTGCTGCGCGTCCTCGATCTGGCGCTGTCCCGCCATCGGTGGGAGGAACTGACGTACGATCCGCCCCGGGCCGAGGGGTACCTGCGCACGTACCGGGCGATGGTGGAGGAGTTCGACCCTGCGACCGCGAGGAGCGGCGGGGGTGTCCTGCCGGGGCCGCAGGAGGCCGCGATGGCCTCGTGTGTACGCCACCGGGTGCTGGACGCGCTGCCGTTCTGGGAGGCGTGCGTGTTCTGCACGGCCGGGGTCTGAGGGTCTACGTCCCGCGGCCTGCCGTCAGAGCGATCTCCGTGCCTTCGGGGGCCGCGGTCTGCTCTCACCCCGAGGTGATCCCGAGGCCGGTTGTCCGGAGGAATCCGTGGGGCCCGATCGCTATGCGCTTGGCCACGAGGTCCAGGGGATCGGTGAGGCCACGGGCTGCCAGCTCACCGACAATGAGGGCGGCCACCTCACCGGCGTTGCTCTCGGTCGGGTTCTTGAACTCAGCCTTCCACCGCGTTCCCGACGCCTCCCAGCCAAGCGTGCTCATCTCCGCCGCGACGTCGATGGGGTCACCAACGCGGCTGCCGATACGGAGCAGGATGCCCTTGGCGGTGTCGTAGGCGAAGGAGAGGCCGCCCTTGATACCGCTGCTCGCAATCGTGAACGTGGCCTTCTTGCCGGGCTGCTGGACGGGGAGTTGTTCGATCCACACCTTCACCAGGGTCTCCAGCGCCTCCTGAAGGTGCGGCAGGGTCAAAGCCAGTCGGCCTCCCGGCAGGTACTCCGCGGTGTCACCCGGCCCGAGGTGGACGAGCTGCCAGGTATAGGGCAGATACGGAAAGTCACTCGGCTCGCTGGGGCCCCCAAACCCTCCGTGCTCGAACGTGGTGAGTTCCTCGTCCTCAAGTTCCGCGGCCGGACCCGTCTCGATCCAGATGTGTCGGTCGTCCGCCCGCAGACGCAGGACCCGCGCCCGGGAGCCCGCGGGCCGCCAGCGGACATCCGGTCCGCTCGGCCCGCCGCCGAGGATCGTCGGCTCGCCGATGACACCGCACACCGACCGGAAGAGTTCACCGAAGACATTCCGACGCTGCTCCAACGCCGGGGCCGTGGCGAAGGAGTGCAGCTGCAGGCGGCTGTAGCGGTCGCGATGCCCAGCAGCGCCGAGGAGGATCACCTGGCCGTCCGGGTCGGCGGTCCTGATGAGGGCACGTGTTTCGTCGAATTCCACGGACCAGCCCGGCATCGTGGCTATCTGGTCTTCGACGCCAGAGCGGTCGCACGTCCCCGCGGCACTGTCGTGCAGCAGGGGCACGAGGGCGGCGACTACGTTGAGGAGGTCCGGCGGGAGGTGTTCGGCCCGGTGTTCAACGGGCTGGATGGATACCCAGGCACGGCGGTCGTTGCTCTGCAGGAGCATGGTGCGGTCGTTGGATTGCCAGCGCAGGCCGAAACCGTTGGCGGCTGCCGGTACCGGCGTGGGCCGGCCGATGCCCGAGAGCACCGCGGCCAGCTCCTGCAGGGCCGCCGCCCGCTCCGCCGGAGTTGTCTGGAAGTCGAACTCGATGAGCGGCAGTCGCACACGCCCGACGTCCGGGCTCTTGGGGGCTCGCTTGTCGAAGAACAGCTCTGGACCGAGGCCGGCATGCCGCTCGGATGGTTCCAGGCCCACGACAAGAAGGTCGGAGAACTCCCGCCGGATCTTCCAGTCCGGATGCGCGTCCACAAGGCGCTCCACGGCGTCTCGGGTCCAACAGCCGTCGATGCCGTGCAATGTCTGTGCGTGCCGGACAGCGGATATCGGGTCGGTGACCCAGCTGACGGTGGTCGAGGTGTTCATGCAGCGGATCATGTCAGTCGCCTCGGACATCGCATGGCCCCGCAGAGGCACTCGGGGCCCACCCGTTGCCCCAGCACTCCCGCCCACGAGGGGGCCAGAGACCCAACTTCGCTTCCAGAGGCGGCCCGGCGCTCCGCCAGGTGGAGGATCCGACGGCCCCCAGGAGGGACGACGCCGCGTACCTCGTCGCCTGCTGAACCGGGCGTCGGTCACACTCACGGACCATGACGCAGACCCTGCACCCCGACGCACCCGAGGTCTCGGCCGCTGAGCGAGCCGCCGCACGCACCCGGCTCAACGAACGGCTCCACCACCGGGGTTGGGCCCCCGATCCGGACGTCATCGCCACGGTCCAGTTGATGACAGCATCGTCGGTACCGATGCTGCCGGACTGGAGCCGCATCAGCACCGACTGGACCTATGAGCCGTCCGTGAGTATTCCCGCGGCGCTGGTGCGGGATCGGCGCGGGCAGCGTCTACCAGGAGCCCGGCATGGATCACGTACATCATGCTGCCGTCGAAGCGCAGGGTGACCTGCTTGCCGATCAAGTCGGTGCCGACGGCGACGGGAGTCTTGGCGGCCGCCCCAGGGCTGGCGGGCCAGGGGTACAGCCACTGCCCCACCCGGCCCTGGCCCCCGCGTCGAAGACTCCAGTCAGCGTCTGTTGCACCGTCAGGGGTGCGGCTGGGCGCGCTGCGGGTACCTCGCGCACCAGCCAGCCGATCCCGGACGTCAGGACCGATCCGGTGGCTCGAAGCTGGTCGCGCCATTGCCTTGACCTGCTGGTTAAGTTGGCGTCCTCGCTGCCGTCGTCGGCCCGCTCGCGAGCGGGCCGAGCTCCTCGGCCGCGGAGGGCAGATCCTCGATGTGCTGCCGGCCCTGCAACTCGCCCCGTACGGGGGCGAGGACGTTGCCGTCATCCTTCAACCACCTGGACTTCGGCAACGGGGCCATCAACGACTACTTCTGCTACGGAGACCATCGCACGATACTCGTCTGCTTCGCAGGCATCTACTTGCCTTGAGGGAAAGTTACTGCCATGATGGCAACGAAAGAAGGGGCCAACGAAGGTCGGCCTTTTGGGTGATGAAGGTAGGGGCTGGGTGGACGCGCAAGAAGGACTCCGCATCGCTGGCAGTTCGCAGCGGGCTGCGGTTCGCAGTCGCATGCCGGGGTGGGGGCCGCCTGTGGTGGCGGTGCTGTTCGCAGCCGGCTTCGTGGGCGTGGGTACGGCTCTTCTTCCCGAGGTTTCTGCGGTTGGGCGATGGGTGATGCTGGGCGCCGGGGCGGCGTCCTGGATTTTGATGGCCCCCTTCGCGTTCAGGCGCTGGGGAGGTGTTCTGCCGCAGCTCGACAGCCGCGGCAAGACTCAGCGATGGGTGGACGTGGCTCCGTCCTTGGGGGCCGGGCTCGTCAGTGTCGTGGTCTGGGCGACTGCCGGGCTCGCATGGATGCTGATTGTCAATGGCATCACGATGGGAGCGGCGGAGTGGTTCCGGCTGGCCCGGAGAGCCCGATGAGTACGGAGTCGGGGGGCGGACTTGTGGCTGCCTTCCAGCACCCCACTCGGCTCGGGCTCGTCGCTTTTCTTTCCGGTTGCGCCGAAGCCGACTTCCGGTCAGTTCGTGAGCAATGCGGATTGTCGGAGTCTGCGCTGAGCAAGCTCGCGACTGCTCTTGAGGCCGAGGGGCATGTCAAGGTCCGTAAGGGGTACTTGGGGAGGCGGCCCCGGACATGGCTCTCTCTTACCGCCGAGGGGCGGGAAGCCCTCGCCGCCCATCTGCGCGGGCTTCAGGAGATCGCTGAGCGTAATGCGCGTAACGCAGCAGCCATGGAGCAGTAGGGCTGTTATACAGAACACCGGTGGGTGCCCATCTTCACCATGGGCACCCACCGGCATATCAAGAGTCAGCTGACCGCTGTCAGCAGCCCCAGTCGGCCGTGAAGCCGATACTGGCGGCACTGGCGGCGCTGACGAGGCCGCCGCACGGGGCGGTGGAGACCGTGGTGGTCACCGGGGTGGTGGCCGGGGCGGCAGCGGTGGCCGCTGCGCCGAACTCCTCGGCAGTGGTGTAGGCGGCGTAGCCCTGGATGAGCTGGTCTGCCGTGTTCACGCGAACTCCTGTGAGTCTCAGGGACGAAAAGGTGCGTCGGGGTGGCTCAGCAGCCCAGGACGTG
Source organism: Streptomyces sp. NBC_00212 (assembly GCF_045206365.1). Classification (NCBI taxonomy): domain Bacteria; kingdom Bacillati; phylum Actinomycetota; class Actinomycetes; order Kitasatosporales; family Streptomycetaceae; genus Streptomyces; species Streptomyces sp. NBC_00212. The sequence goes on along the minus strand of NZ_CP108116.1, from coordinate 69,046 downwards.
CGTGGCGGTCACGGCACCCAGCGAAACACCCGCGCCCTGCACCGCGCTCCACGCGGCCGCGGCGCACTCCGGCGACGACGCCGTCACGACCGACGGGGTGGTGGCCGGGGCGGCAGCGGTGGCCGCTGCGCCGAACTCCTCGGCAGTGGTGTAGGCGGTGTAGCCCTGGATGAGCTGGTCTGCGGTGTTCATCTCTGTCTCCTCTGGACTGTTTTGCTGGCTCGGGGGATATCCCGTGCCCGGGGAACAGTTGATCAGGATCGGGTGCTGGACGGCAGCCGAAACTAACCCGGCTGCTTGTTCGGACACCCCCTTTGAGCTGGGGCTTCGTGATGGCAACCGCAAGCAATGAGGACAACTGCGCGCAGGGCGGGGTGATGACGCGAAAGGGGGGCGGCAGGTAACTGGTACCTGCCGCCCCCTTGGTGTGCAGCCGTGGGGCTGGAGTGTGCGTCGCACGCCGCTTCGGGTTCAGTGCTTGGAGACGCTCTGGAGGGCCTCCCACAGCGCCAGTTCGGTGTTCGCCTCGGCGAGTGCTTCTTGCAACTCGTCGATCTCTTGTTGCAGTTGCCGCTCCCGCAGCTGGCTGGTGGGCACTGTTTGAGGGGGCCGGCGTAGCGCGTACAGGCCGGCCCGGACAAAGCTTCGGCACCAGTCGGCGACCTGTTCCTCCTGCAGCTGGAGCTTGCCCGCTATGCCATGGACGGTCTCATGCCCCGAGAGGATGCGAAGTACCGCTGTCGTCCTGTCGGTTGGAGGGCCGCTCTGGTTGGAGACTTCCACCGGCACTACACGAGATCGAGAACGGGCAGGGCCGGTGAGCCGAGGTTCCGCGCGGGATTCATCGGATCGATGGCAGCGTTGAGGAAGGCCTCGGCGACGGCGTGGTCCCGGCCACGGTCATCTCCGCGGATGGCGTCCTGGACCAGAGCTTCGGCCAGTACCCCAGTGCGGTGTTCGCCGAAGCTCAGGCCTCGTCGTCCGGGGCGCGGGTCCTCCGGCTCCCAGGCGGTACCGACACCGGATCCGATGCGGTGCAGCAAGGCTGAGGTTGTCGCACCCAGCCCGGGCATTCCCGCGACTGCTCCCGCCAGGCCTCGCGCCGCGTGCCAGGACTGCGGTCCCAGGTACACCACTAGAGCGTCCTGGCGGGGGTACAGATCAAGGTTGGATGAGATTTTCGCCCGGTACGGCAGCTGCTCGCCCTCCAGGTACCCCAGTACGGTGGCCCACACCGTAGGCGCGGTACCCGGGTCGGTCAGGTGGAAGTAGACCCTGAGCATCTGGGTCTTGCGGCCGATGCCGCGGCTGCCGTCGGTGAGGAAGAAACCCGGGGACAACGCCGGGCGGGCCGCGGGAAGAGCCAGCGTCGCCAGCGCGGGACGAGCCGGTGGTAGAGGCCGGTCCTGGTCGGACTCCGCCAGCTGCACCCGCAGGCCGTTGATCTCGGCAATGAATGTGCCGTCGTCGGTGGAGGGATGTACCACCGCCTCGGTGAGGGTGGTGCGGTGAGGCATTGCCTCGGTGAAGAGCCTGTCGAGGTCGCGGTCTCGCAGAGTGCGTGGACGCGAGGGCATCGTTGCCTCGCGTCGTCCGGCATGGACGATCTGGTAGAGCGTCGCGCCGAGCTTTTGCACGAGCACGCCCTCGTTGGGTGCCTCGACTGTATGGTCGCCGACGGTCGCGCTCAGCCCGTCGGAAGCCACGGTGACGGCATCAAGTGCTTGTGCCAGTGCGGGGGCGATGGCTGCGGCAGTCATGATCAGTTGGCTCCGTCCAGGCCGAGGAGGCCGGTGAATCCGGCGGGAGAGAGAAGAACGTTCCGGCCGATTCCCGCGCCTGCGCGGTCTGCGGCGGACAACCGGCCCGCGCCGACGGCGGCTGCCATCATCCGGTCGAGCATGTGCCAGCCGGCATAGGCGGCCGCCCGGATAGCGAACTGGGCATCGAGCGGGCCGGATCCGCCCCGGTAGCCCGACCAGAACTCTGCCATCTTGGGCCGCAACCGTTCGAGCTCGGCCACGCCGTGCTTCAGGATGTCTTCGTGTGCTGCCTTGTGCCCGAAGGCGGAGTCGGCCGCGAGCGACTTGGAGACTCCTTGGACAGCTCGGTACAGCCACTCTCCAATGAACCCGCCGACATCACGAGCCGGGTCACCGAGGCGGAACTCCTCCCAGTCCGTGAGGTACAGCAGGCCGTCGCCGGAGATGAGGAACTGGTCCAGGCGCAGATCCGCGTGGATGGGGTGGTGCGACGCTGCGGCTTCCAACTGCCGTAGTTCCTGAAGCGCGCGCAGGAGCGGCGTGTCCGCCTGGAGGAGCTGCCAAAACTCGATCTCTGCGAAACTGCTGTTGGCGAAGACGGCGAAAGGGAGCGCGCGGAGGCTGGCCAGCGGCGGAAGCGCATGGGCAGAATGATCGAGATCGAAGCCCTGAGTGGGGAGCCGGTGCAGGGCTGCGATCGTCCGACCGGCCCTGCGGCACAATCCGTCGGTGAATCGGTCGTCCGCCGCTAGCTCCGCTCCCGACTGCGCGTCTTCCAGCCACCTAAAGGCAACAAGGTGGTGTTCGCTGTCGTGGCCGAGGAGTTCCGGACCCGTGATGTCTTGATTCCCTGAACGGACTTGTTCGAAGTTCAGGAGGCGATTGAAGCGAGTCGCGGCATCGGCTGGTTTTCCGCCGAGCCGCTTGACGAACACGGATGCCTGAGTGGTAGTTTTCCCCGCCCAGTTGTCATTTCTGCCCAGATAGGCCGTGACGGTTTCTGTGTCGAAGGTTCCCAGGCCGGACGACATTAGCATACGGTCAACTTCCGGCGCCTTTTCCAGGGCTATGGGAGCGAATCGTAGGCGTGTCGGCTCGGCGGCCTCGCCTGCTTCTTCCTTGATGGTCATGCGCCGGGATCGTAGCCGCCATCCCCTGCACTTCAGGGCGGAAAGTTACCGGATAGTTTGGTCCCATCGGCGGGGCGCCGCTGCCCGCTCGCTCTCGCGCCGCGCCAGGCGGACCCCGTGCTGCCTCCCTCCGAAAGAAACGCGATGGGCTTTCTTTCCTTGTCCGGCGGGGCGGGCTCTATTGTGGCGGCCATGTCGAATTCGCCCCCAGACCTCTTCGTTCTGTCTAATGGGTTGCGTGTGGTCGTCCACCCCGTGCGCGACAGGTCAGCCGTCGGGGTGGCGATGCATTACGGCGTAGGATTCCGTTCGGAACCAGTCGGCCGTTCCGGCTTTGCTCACCTCTTTGAACACATGATGTTTCAGGGGAGTGCGAACGTCGCCAGGGGCGGCCATTACACCACGTGCCAACATTCCGGCGGAGCGGCCAATGGGTCGACGCACCAGGATTACACCGATTACTATCAAATCGTCCCGTCCGTGGCGCTCGACCGCATCCTGTTCCTCGAGGCCGACCGGATGAGATCTCTCAGAATTACCCTCGAAAGCCTGCAGACACAGGTTGCTGTGGTGCAGGAAGAGATTCGCCTGAATGTCCTCAATAAACCCTACGGTGGATTCCCTTGGACCGTATTGCCCGGCGTACTCTACGACTCCTTTCCCAACGCGCATAATGGTTACGGCGACCTGGCTGACATAGCACGGGCAACCGTGGCTGAATGCGAGGAGTTCTTTTCCTCCCATTACACGCCGGGCAACGCCGTCCTGACGGTCTGCGGAGACGCAGACCCGGAGCGGGTGATGGAGGCCGTGGAGCGGCACTTCGGTGGCATCCCGTCCGCGCCCGGTGCGCCGCAGCCTGACCTGAGCGAGCCCTTCTTGGCCGGGGAGTCGCGAGCCGTCCACCTTGACGCCCACGCGCCGCTCCCCGCCACAGCCTTCGGCTACCGCATGCCCGATCCCGCCACGCGCCTTACCGAGTACGTGGCGCACATGGCCCTCTGCCAGATCCTGACGGGTAGTAGGACCGCGCGTCTTAAGACGAAACTGCTCCACCGTGCTGTCCCGCTCGCTACGGATGTGAGCTCCGGCTGCGGGCTGTTCGGCCCTCTCCAGGCCCGTGACCCCGACACATTCCTCGTGGTCGCCACGCATCCCGCCGACCCGTCGGGTAGCGACCGGATCGCTGAGGAGCTGGACAGCGAGCTGGACGACATCGCCCGGTTCGGCCTCAGGGAGGGCGAACTGGCGCGAGCCATCGCGATGAGCATCTCGGCGACTCACCGCAACCGTGACTCCCTGCTGTCCCTCACCCGGCAGACCGGGGCATGCGCCCTGCTGTTCGACCGGGCTGCGCTTCCCCGCGACCTTCCCGGCGTGCTGGCGTCAATCACCGACGCCGACATCGCCCGCGCGGCCGCCTCGCTGACCCCCGATTCCCGGGCCCGCGTGGCTTTGACCCCTACAGGAGAGCGTGCATGACCGTCATCGGGCTACCTCCGCTCGGCCCAGTGCCGGACCTGAGCCTCCCGCCCCTCGCAGATGTAACGCTTCCCTCGGGGCTGCGCGTGGTTGCGGCACGCTGCCCCTCCGTTCCCATGACGGAACTGCGATTGGCGGTCCCGCTTCCGGTCGTGACGGCAAACGAGGCGGCCGTCGCCGAAGTCCTGGCTGCCAGCATGCTGCACGGATACGCAAACAGGACCCATGCCGACATCGCCGACCTGTTGGAGCGCTCGGGAAGCACCCTGGACGTCGGGCGCAGCCGCTGGCTGACTCTGTCCGCGTCCTGTCCCACGGACCGGTTGGAGGAACTGGTCCACCTGATCGGCGGGCTCATGGCCGGTGCGGCCCATTGCGAGGACGCCGTCGACCGTGAACGCCGACGCCTGACGCAGAAGGTGACGGTGGCTCGGGCGCAGCCGCAGACGATCGCAGCCTCAGCACTTGTCGACCATGCCTACGGAGATGTGCCGGCGCTGCGCCCGCTTCCCGAACTGGCCGATGTCGCACGAGTGACCGCCGAGAGGGTACGTGAACTGCACCGTCGGACCGTCCTGCCCGGCGGCGCCCATCTGGTCATCGTCGGAGACATAGACCTGGAAGACGCCATCGAGACGGTAGCGCGACAGATGGAGCAGTGGGAGGCCGGCTCCGCGGACGGGCCTCAGGCGTTCCTGAGGCCGCTGCCCGCGGGTTCGCTACGGCTGGTGGACCGCCCCGGCGCCGTCCAGTCCCAGATCCGGCTCCTGGCACCCGGCGCCCACCGGGACGATCCCCGCTTCCCGTCCCTGTCGTTGGCCAACGTGGTCTTCGGCGGGTACTTCTCCTCGCGCCTGGTGATGTCACTGCGGGAAGAATTCGGCTTGGCGTACCGCGTCGACTCCTCGTTCCGCGACTACCTCGACCAGATGGTGATCGCTATCGAGGCAGACACCGCCACGGAAGTCACCGCGGCGGCACTGAAACAGATTCAGCACCAGATACGGCAGTTGTCGGAACGCCCCGTGACTGGAGTGGAGATAGACGCGGCCCGCCGCTACCTGGCGGGGATGTCGATGCTGGCGACGGCCTCCCAGAGCGGACTGGCCGGCAGTCTGCTGGCCGCGCTTCTCCTAGGCCAGCCCCCGGCACGCCTGGTCACCTTTCCGAAGCTGCTGGATGCCATTGACACAGAAGAACTCCGGGCAACCGCCTCGGAGTTCTACCGGCCCGAAGCCTTCTGCGGCGTGGTGGTCGGCGACCGATCGGCTCTCGCCGATGAGCTTGAGGGAACAACTGATGACTACTTCGCCTGAGTCAACCCTGCCCGTCCAGAAGGCGGGCGGCCCGTCCAGGCCGGCGGTTACCGTAAGCGGCCTGTGCATGCGCTACGGGAAACGCGACATCCTGCAGGATCTGGACCTCACCATCGAACGCGGAGAGATCTTCGCGCTGCTGGGGCCGAACGGTGCCGGCAAGACCACGACGATCGAGATTCTGGAAGGCCTCCGGTTGCGATCGGCAGGCCAGGTGTCCGTTCTCGGAACGGACCCCGCGCATGCGGACGACACCTGGCGCGCTCGGATCGGCATCGTCATGCAGGCGTGGCAGGACCACGCCAAATGGCGTGTTGGTGAATTGGTGGAACACATCGCCCGCTACTACCCCGACCCGCTCAGTGCAGAGGAACTGCTTGGCCTCGTGGGCCTGACCGACGAGGCGGGGAAGGAAGTGCAGAAGCTCTCCGGCGGTCAGCGTCGGCGGCTGGATGTCGCGCTGGGCATCGTCGGCCGCCCCGAGCTGCTCTTCCTCGACGAGCCCACCACCGGGTTCGACCCTGAAGCCCGGGCGGCATTCCACGAGGTGGCCGGCCGGCTGAGCCGGGAACAGGACATGACCATCCTGCTGACCACACATGACCTGGCCGAGGCGGAGAAGCTCGCCACGCGCACCGGCATCCTCGTCGGCGGCCAACTGGTGGCCTGCGGCACGACGCAGGAACTGGCAACCGCCGTCCGTGCGACAACCGAAGTGCGCTGGACGGAACCTGACGGCACCCAACGCCGGACGCATACGCCCGACCCGTCGGAGTTCGTCTACGACCTCCATCGCCAAACCGAGGCCCCCATTGCCGGCCTGGAAGTACGTCGCCCGTCGCTCGAGGAGACCTACCTTCGCCTGATCCACCTGGAGGACAACCAGTGAACGCCCGCGTATCCATAGCCAACGGCCTGCACCGGGGCGGTATCGAACTGCATCAGACCGTACGCAGCGTTCGCGAATGCCTGACACACGTGATCAACGTGGCGATATTCATAGCGGTCGCCATGTGGCGCAGCGGCACCGTCAAGGGCAGCGATATACCCATCTCGACGATGGTGCTCGCCGGCGAGGTTGCTGCCGTGATCGTCTCCAGTGCGTGGACGACCCTGCCGCAGATCATGGCAACCGAACGCCAGGATGGCACTCTGCTGCGATTGCGCGGAATTCCCCACGCGACGTCCGCCTACGTCCTGGCCAAGACCCTGCACACCTCCGTCATCGCCGTCACCAGCGCCTTGGCTCTGCTTTTCGTCGGAGCGGGAGTGAACGGCTCGGGCCTGCCGCACTCGGCCCAGGGGTGGATGACGCTGGGGTGGGTCCTGTTCCTGGGACTGGCGGCGGTGGTACCGATCGGGACAGCCATCGGCGCCTCGCTGCCCAACGCCCGTGGCGCTGTCGCGTTGCTCATGATGCCCGTCTTCGCACTGATGGCGGTGTCCGGCGTGTTCTTCCCCGTCACCTCCATGCCGAGCTGGCTGCAGACGATCGCCGAGATCTTCCCGCTGAAGTGGCTGGCACAGGGCATCCGTTCGGCGACCATGCCAGACAGCGCACTGATCGCTGAAACCGGGCACAGTTGGCAGCACTGGCAGACCGCCGGGGTACTTACCGCCTGGGCGATCGCCGGGTTCATCATCGCCCCCGCAATCCTGCGCGGTACCACCCGCCGCGAGTCCGGCGCCCGACTCGCCGCCGGACAGCAGCCGTCCCAACGATCCCCGCAAGGAAGTCTGCGATGACTCAACCCGCCGTGCTCGCCGCCCCTCTCCGCCCCCGCGAGACGAGTGTCATCTACCCGCTCCAGCCGTCCAGCGTGGGCGAGATCGTTCCGATGGCACGACTGCTGCAGGCCCGTGGACGCGGCCGATTGTGGCTCGGCCAGAGCATGGGCCTCGACACTCACCAACTCTTCGCCGCCTTGACCGGTATGGGGCTGCGGATACCGTTCGGGAGCAGCGTCGTTCTCGCACCCCTGCGCCACCCCCTCGATGCGGCCCTCCAGGCCCGCTCCGCAGCAGCACTCTCGGGCGCTCCCTACGTCGCGGGGATCGGTCCCGGCGGTACCGACTTCCAGCGGATGGTCAGGCGCGAGGCGTACGAGAAGCCAGTGAGCGCCGTCGCCGAGTACCTCTCTGTCATGCGCCGCCTGCTGGCCGGTGAACGGGTGGACGAGGACGGCGTGAACTTCAGTACCCACGCGCAGCTTGGGCCTCCAGCCTCCGTACCAGTGGAGCTAGGGCTGGGCGTGCTGCGCCCCCCAATGGCAAGGGCAGCCGGCCGCGTTGCCGATGTAGCCATCACCTGGCTCACGCCGGCCCCGTATATAAGGGACGCCCTGGTGCCCAGCCTCGCTACCGGAGCCGGTACACGAGACCGTCAGATGCCTCGCATCGCCTCAGTGGTCCACGTCGCAGTCACCCGGCCAGGGCGCGACATCCAGCGCACTGCATTCAACGCCGCCTTCGGACACCTGAGCCTGCCGCATTACACCGACATGCTCCGCCAGGCGGGGATCACCGCTGACCCGAACCATCCGGAGGACGGCGCGAAGGCCATCGTCGACGCCGGCGTTTTCGTCGCGGGAACACCGCAAGAGATCGCTGACGGGCTGGATGCATACCGCCACGCAGGCGTCGACGAAGTGATCCTCAACGTCTGTGGAGTGACGCGCTCCGAAGGGCTGGGCGCAGGCCTGCGCGACCTGACCGAGATTCTGGAGACCATTGATGACCGTCAGGCCTGACAGTGCCGAAAACACCGTTCCACTTGAACAGCAACCGCCGCAGTTCGGCGCCCGCAGGCTGCTGTACGTAGGAACGGGCGCACTGGGCGTGATGTTCATGCCGATGTGGGCGCACTGGCTCAAGTCCTCATACCCACAACTCGAGCTGAAGACCATGCTCACCCGATCAGCACAGCAATTCGTGGGACCCGCAGCAGTGCTGGCGCTGAGTGGAGGACCTCTGCTGAGCGACGCCTGGCCGACAGACAGCGTCGCCACCGCCGTCCACGTCGAACTCACCGAGTGGGCTGACGCCGTGCTGGTTCATCCTGCTACCTTCCACTTCACCTCCCGCCTGGCCATGGGGATGGCTGACACTCCGCTACTCCTCGCCCTTCAGTGCACACAGGCACCCATCGCAATCGCCCCCGCCCTGCCGCCCGGGGGATGCACCTCGTCGGCTTACCTGCGCAACTTGGAGACACTAGCCGCCCGGCCGAACGTCGTTGTCGTTCCCCCCATACAGGGTCTCTCCGCTACCACTGGCAAGAACGATGCCTCACCGGCCGCACCACTGCCGCAGAGCATCGCCGCTCTGGAGCGACTGAGCCGTTCCTTGCGATCCGAGGGGCAGGCATGACCGGGCGCATCATCCGCCAATTCGAGACCGGCTACCAGCGCACGCTGATTACCGCGGATACAGAGGGAAACCATCTCTGGCGGCGTTTCCCCGGCCGAAACCGCACCTCGCCGCTGCATGGCCCGTCCCCTGCGGTCAGCCGTGTACTGACTGGCCTCTCACACGGTCAGGTACACGCCGTTCTCGCCAATGAGGAATCCGACGGCGGAGTCTCCTATACGGTGCCAGGCAGCGTTTCGGTGGCCGGGCTTGCCCTGAGCACACCTACCGGAAGCGACCTGGACCGTCTCGCAACCCTCCTGACCGCAACCGGTGGGCTCCTGCGCCGGATTCAGTCGGCCGGGCCCGCTGCCACCACGGCCGCAGTGCCCTCCGGCCCGGCTCGGGCACTGGCCTGGATGCGCAACGGGAGCGGACCGAGAGCCACGGCCCCGCTGCACGAGGAACTACGGCGATCTCTGGGCGCAAAGCGCTGGGACGAGGCCATGCACTGGTGCCACGAATTTACCTCTCCCGCGCCCGACGACTCCCTACTGCACGGAGCAGCCAGCATGGGACAGATCGTCCTGGCGCCCCAACCGGACGCGGCAGCCCTACTGGTCGGGGAGGACGTCGCACGCGGGCCTGCTGACTTCGATGCCGGCTGGCTCTTGGGCGAGTTGCTGGAGCTGCACGTCCTCGCCGCCGCCCAGAGCTTCCGCCGAGAATTCCTCGGAGTAGCCCGAGCAGCCTTCCTGGACGGTCTAGGAAGGCTGGACGATCCGGCCCGCACAGGCCGCGCCGCCATCCTGCGCCTGCTCGTCCACGCGCATGACTTCGCCGCATACGTCGGGTGGCACCCCGAACTACTGGTACACGCCCGTGTGCTGCCCGCCCTCGTCGACACAGGCGGCAACGGCATCCTCACCGATCCCTGGTGAGAAGACCACCTCGCCAAGCATCCCCGCCAAAACAAGAGAAACGAGCCTGCAATGTTCCGACACCGTGCTGGTATCCGCCTGGTCGTCCTCCGTGACACCGATGCCGCCCGCGCCGCGATCCAGCGAGCCCTGGACAACGCCGAGCCGGGCGAAGCAGCCGGGCTGGGCCGCGCCCTCGAACTGTTGGGGACGGCCTCACAAACGGACTCCGAACTCATCCGAGACTGGACGCTCCAGATTCTGCGCGACGCCGGAGTCGACCCGAAGGCGGAAATGAACGCCGTCCGTGCGCTGCGCGCGGCTGAGCCGGCTCTGGACCTCCAGACGGCCGTGGACCTGGTCAAGAATGTTGCGCGCCGATGAAGGATCTCGCACGCTCAGTCAGCCTGCGGCTCGGAGCCGATCTGCTGCACGACAACCGGCTGCAAGTGAGCGGTGCCGCCGTGCTGGCCGTGGCTTCCGCAGCCGCATCGCTGGCCGTTCCGATGCTCGTCCAGCAAGTCATCGCTGATTTCGCCGCCCACCGTTCCTGGATTTCACCCATCGCTTGGATGGCGTCCGTGGCCCTGGCCGGGGCGCTGTCCTCCGCCGCGGCAAGCTACCTGCTGGGCCGGATGGGAGAGGGCCTCATCCTGAGGCTGCGCGACCGGGCGACCCGTCACGCTCTCGGACTCCCATTGGCTGTGGTCAGAGCGGAAGGCCATGGCAACCTGGTCTCCCGCATCACCTCCGATGCGGCCGTGCTGCGATCCGTCGTCGACGTAGGCGTGGTGCAGCTCCCCCTCGCCGCGTTGACCACCGTGGCCACCCTCGCGGTCATGGCATGGCTGGACTGGGTCCTGGTCCTGGTGACTGTTGCCTCATTCGCCGCCGCCGGAGCGGCCATCACCGTCGTGGTGCTACGCGTCCGCCGCAACGTGATCGCGCAGCAGACCGCGCTGGGAGAGCTTGCACAGTACCTAACTGTCCTGCTGTCGTCTCTGACCACCATCAAGGCATACCGAGCGGAAGAGATCTCGGCACAGCGGCACTTCGAACACGCCGCAGGCCTGATGACGACCTCACTGGCCGGGGCAAGGCTCCAGTCGATGATCACACCGGTCATGGGACTGGGCCAGCAGATAGCTCTGGTGAGCGTCATCATCGGCGGCGGTGCACGTATCGCCGCCGGTACCCTGTCCGTCCCCGCTTTCGCCGCATTCCTTCTCTTCCTACTCCAACTAGTCAGCCCTGTAACGATGTTGGCGACCGGCATCAGCAGGCTTCAGGCGGGGCTCGCCGCTAAGAGTCGCTTCGAGACGCTCCTGTCCCTTCCCCAAGAAACTGACGACTCGGCAGGGACCGTTCCCGAGCCGACTCCCGTCGTTGATGCCCCCAGTGTCGAGTTCGACAGCGTGTCCTTCGCTTATCACAGCAACCCCGTCTTGCTTGACCTGTCCTTCACCGCAGCACATCAGGGGCTCACGGCGATCGTAGGACCGTCAGGCGCGGGAAAATCCACGGCCCTTGCACTGATCGACCGTTTCATGCATCCGGACTCCGGGACCGTCCGCGTGTTCGGACACGACGTGACCGCGTGGCCACTGACAACGCTGCGCCGACACATCGCATACGTGGACCAGGCATTCACCCTGCTTGAGGGGACCATCCGGCAGAACCTGCTCATAGGCCAGACCGAGCCCGTCGAGGACAGCCAGGTATTCGAGGCGCTGACAGCCGTTGGACTGCGCGAAGAAATCATGCGACTTCCCGACGGGCTGGATACGGTCATCGGTCGCTCGGCAGACCTGTCGGGCGGCCAACGCCAACGGCTCGCGCTGGCACGCGCGCTTCTCTCGAAGGCCCAACTTGTCATCCTGGACGAGCCGACATCTCAGCTCGACAGCCTCAACGAGAAGAGACTCCGCGACGTTGTCCAGGATCTCTCCCGAACTCGCGCGGTGATCGTCGTGGCACATCGCTTGTCCACCGTGCAGAACGCCGAGCAAGTCATCTTGATGAGCGCCGGAGCGACAGTGGACTCCGGGACGCACAGTGAACTCATGGGACGGTGCGCGGCGTACCGCAACCTGGTGGAGAACCAGCACCTTCATCAGGACCCCCTGATATAGCGACCGCTGTAACCACAGCGCGAGCACAGCCAGACGCTGTACCAACCTCTTCCTGGACCGCTCGAGCACGTCGAGCGACTCGACGCCGTCGGGTTCCTTGATTGAGGAAGATTTTAAGTAAGTGCAGAATGAAGCAAAGTGAAACTTAAAATACCATCGAACCTTTACAAGGCCTGCACGCGACGGGGCTCGCCGTGACTAATGGGCATGTAGCGTGGTGTCCGATTTGACCATGCGCAGGAAGTTTGGGTGCCGCGGAGGCATTCGCTGAATTGACAGCAGATACTGACCGAGTATCGTGTGCTGAAGTATGCGTCGGGTACGGATCGCGGACTCATGCAAGGTTCCGGATTGAGACGTGGGAGTGGCCCTGACCAGCCACATCACGTCGCCTGATCGCAATCGCGACACGTACTGGATTACTGGATTACCTTGCAGCATCGGGGGAGTAGGAATGCGGCGCACGTTAAACTGGATATGCGCTCGGAGCGGTAACGGGTCGCCCGGCGGGCAGCTGCAGATGGGACGTGATTCGTTCCGTGGCGGCGCTCCGCTATTTAGCATATCTAGCATGTGGGTTGACCGGATTCTTTTCGGTGAGGTTCTTTTGATACGCGGCCCTATGGTGGCCGCAATGCCGGAAGGAGGGGCATGCCACGCCCTCCCGTGATGCCACCGGATGACAAGCTAGAAATCGTGATGCGCGTAATTTCCGGCGAGATATCCATCTCGCAAGCAGCTCGCCAGGCCAATGTTTCTGAGCAGTCGGTGGGCAATTGGAAACGGCAGTTCATCGCAGCCGGTCGGCAAGGTCTCGAAGGCTCCGACCGCAGAAATGCCGAACGTGAGCGTCAACTCATCGCAGAGATCGCGGAACTGAAGGCCGCGCTGGGCGAGGTTTACGTCCAGCTGAGAAGCAAGAGACGGAGTGTGGACTATCGTGCGGTCCCTTCTCCGACCTCGAGACGATACGAAACGATGCCGGGCTCAGCGTCTCGAGGTTCTGCCGAGTCCTCCAGGTACCCAGGCGGACCTATGCGTGCTGGCAGTTGATGCCCATCTCGACGTCGGCTGAACGCTGACCCTCTCGACGTTGGACGCTTTCGCTGATCGTCGTTGGGGTTGCCCGGGTGGGTGATGTGGGGCCGTTGGGCCGCCTTGATGGCGGACAGCAGAGAAGCATCGGCGGTGCTTTCGATGCCTCCGGTCGTCGCTGTCGAAGGTGACGCTGGGTGCCGATGGCGGGGAGAACGCCGTCGGCTTGGGTGAGGTCGCGCAGGACGGCGTAGTGGCGCGTGCACCAGGGTCCCGGGGCTGCTCAGGCCTCGGGACCCTGGTGTGTCTCCGTCGGGTGCAGCGCCTCTTCGCGGCCCCGGTCACCGTGCTTCCCCCGCCGAGCCGGTGCCGGGTTCGGCGGGCTGGGGGAGCTGGTGTTCGTTCGGTTGGCCGTGTGGGGTTGTGTGGGTCTAGTACTCCAGTGAGAATTCGTGTCCTGAGCTGGTTCTTCTCGTTGTCCAGTCATGGTGGGGATGGGTGAAGTCGATTGCTGGGCAGCGGAGTTGGAGTCGGTGTTCGCTCGGGTGGCGGGCCGGTTCGGGCGGGCTGATCTGCGGTGGCGGATGCGGGATTACGTGCGGGGGCTGCTGGCGCCGGTGAGCCGGAAGAACGGCTGGCAGCTGGCGGAGTACGCAGGCCATCGTGATCCCGCGGGGCTGCAGCATCTGCTGAACGGTGCCCGGTGGGATGCTGATGCGGTGCGGGACGACGTGCGTGGATACGTCGCCGAACACCTCGGCCCAGACGGCGTGCTGATCGTCGATGACACGGGATTCATCAAGAAGGGCACCACATCGGCAGGTGTGTCGCGGCAGTACACCGGAACCTCCGGGGCTTGTCCGTGAATAACTGTCAGAGTTGATCTGTAGGGGTGTTCTCCACGGACGTCGGACGAGTTTGCAGTTGCTGGAGCGTGCGCGCAGGTGAGCCAGGTATCGGTGTGACGGCAACGCGATGCAGGTCGAGAATTCGGTGGCCGTCCTGGAACTGGTTGGACAGGTTGGTGCGTGTGACGCTCAGCATCTGGGCCATCAGGGTGCTGGTTGCGGCCTTGCGGCGGCGCAGGAGTGCGGCAAGCAGTCGGTGGAAGTGGTCCAGGCTGCTGGTCTGCGGATGGAGGTAGCCCCGGGGGCGGTGGAATCGACGCCGGAAGGCTGCCTCGGCCAGGGCGTCCCAGTACGGTTCCGAGACCGCCACGAGGTGGGCGAACTCCGAGCGAGCCATGCCGGTCAGTGTGGGATCGGTAAGCATCAAGGTCACGGCGGGATCGATCGGCCGACGAGTCGCCGGTTCTTCGGAAGGGCTTGGGGGATGCGGGGCCAGGGTGTAGTTCCAGTTGCCGTGGAACGCATCGGGTGTGATCGGCAGGGCACGGAACTCGGCGGTCGTGACGGTGGTGCCGAGGGCGTAGTCGCCAGTGTCCAGCTCGGCGCCGATCCTCAGCCCGGTCGCGGTAGTCGTTGCGGCGATCGTCTCGAGCACGACTTGGTAGCTGGTCAGCGGCCGACCGCGCCAATTGGCCGTGATATGGCAGAACATCCGGTGCTCGATCTTGTTCCACTTCGAAGTACCCGGCCAATGCCGTTGTTTGACTGTTCATCAGTTCGGTGGCGGGGATGTGTTGGGCCCGCCGGGCGTTGACAGGTCATGCATCCGTGGGTAGGGCGATCCGATGACGTGCGGCTGGGTGCGCTCACGGCGTGCGTGACGCCGGAGCTGGTGGATGACGTGCTGGCCGAGTGCGGCCGGGGCGGGGTGAGGCCGGGGGCGCTGTCGCCGCGGTTCATGGTCTACTTCACGCTCGCGCTGGCACTGTTCGCGCAGGACTCCTACGACGATGTCGCGGAGAACCTGGTCGGGGCGCTGGAGGGGATGGACGAGACGATCCCGAACCGGGCCTCGTTCACCCGTGCCCGACAGCGCCTGGGGCCGGAGGTGTTGGAGGCGGTGTTCCGCCGGGTGCGCGGACCGCTCGCACCCGCTCAGGTGGGCAGGGCGTTCTGGCGCGGGATGCGGTTGGCCGCCGTCGACGGCTTCGTACTGGATCTGCCGGACAACAAGGCCAACCGGGAGTTCTTCGGTGGGTGGAGCGACGCGCGCGGGGCGCCGGCCGGGTTCCCGCAGGTGCGGGTGGTGACGCTGACCGAGACCGGCACGCACGCTTCGATCGACGCCCGGATCGGAGGCTTCAACGGTGGTGAGCGGGAGTTGGCGGTGCAGATGGCCTGCTCTGCGGCCGGGATGCTGGTCATCATGGACCGCAACTTTCCCGGGGTGGAGCTGTGGAAGGAGTACACCCGCGCCGGAGCGCATCTGCTGCTGCGGGCTCGGTCGACGGTCGCCTCCCCGCCGCTTGAGGTGCTGGCGGACGGGAGCTATCTGGGGCGGATGAGCCTGGCCGGGCAGCGGGCCTCGCATCCGGGCGGGGTGACGGTCAGAGTCGTCGAGTACCGGGTCGACGGCGGCGAGGTGATCAAGTTGCTGACCGATCTGCTTGATGTCGATGCCTACCCAGCAGCGGAGTTGGCCGCGCTCTACCATGATCGCTGGGAGGTGGAATCGGCCTACCGGCAGGTCAAGACGTTCCAGCGTGGGCCCGCGCAGGTGTTGCGCTCGGCCACTCCGGCGCTGGTCCACCAGGAGGTCTGGGCACATCTGGTGGTGCACCACTGCCTGAACGGGATCATCATGCAGGTCGCCGACGGCGAGCGGATCGACCCGCACCGGATCTCCTTCGTCAAGGTCCTCAAGCACGTACGGCGCAGCGTGATCCGGCAGGCCAAGGACGGTGTCGCGGCCGTCGGAGCATTCCTGGCGATGCTGGAGGCCAAGGTCCACCGCAAGCTCGACACCGGTCCTCGCCGCAACCGTAGTGCGCCACGGGTCCTCAAGCGCCCGGACTCGAAGTACTCGCCCTCGGTCAAGAAACAGCAGCACGGCCCCACCCGGCGGGTCCCCGCGAAGATGATCACCCTCAGCCCGGCGATGCTTCAGTAGCTCAAACAACGGCATTGAGTACCCGGCGGAAAGTGACACACTGTAATCTCCAGTCCGCTCTCGCGGGCGAAGGTGTGCAACTGCTTCTTCCAGGTCCAGTAGCGGGGATTGTTCGAGCCGCCAGCGTCCGCGGTGATCAGCAACCGGTCCGCGTCCGGATGGTCCACTCGCCCATGGCGGCGCCACCAGCGGCGGATGGATTCGGTGGCGAACTCGGCGGTGTCATGATCGGTCCCGACGTTGACCCAGCCGGTGTTGGTGGCCAGGTCGTAGACCCCGTAGGGAATGGCCGTCGGTTGGTCGTCATCGAAGAGGTGGGAGTGACAGTCCACCTTGATCGGGTCCTTGCCGGGGCGCCAGACACGGCCGGGCCGGTCGCGGTTGCCGATCCACTCCTTGGCCTTGGTGTCGACGCTGATCACCGGCTGGCCGTCGTCATGGAAGGCGGCGGCGGTGGCGTTGATGTGGGCGAACTGAGCGTCGCGTTCCGGATGGCGTGCGCCTTCAGTGGTTTTGGCCGTGCCTTGCAGGCTATATCCCATCGCGTGCAGCAGACGTCCGACGGTCGTGGCGCCGACCAGGTGCCCCTGCGCGGACAGGGCCCGGGCCAAGCTCCGCAGCGACAGGGTGGTCCAGCGGAGCGGGGAGACGGGATCGCCGCGGGTATGCGGCTCGATCAGCATCTCCAGAGCCGGCAGCAGACCGGTGTCGGTGGCCGTCAACGGCTTGCGCCCGCCTCCCGGAGCCCGGATACGGTGCGTCGGCGCCGCGTGCGTCTCCAGTTCGGTGATGCCGCGCGCGATGGTGGCGGTGCTGGTTCGGGAGGCGGCAGCTACCAGGGCGATTCCGCCATGACCGAGCGAGACGGCCTCGCTGGCGAGGTAAAGCCGGCGACGGCGCTCGTCGAGATGCGGCAGAACCTGCTCGAACTTGCAGTGCAACTCGGCAGCGGAAACGCGGACTTGCGGAGGCACAGTCACGTTCCAGCGTCCCACTGACGGCCGTCCCGCAGGTCAACTCTGACAGTTATTCACGGACAAGCCCCCGGACGCACCGAGAACAGCCAGATCGGTGTGTTCCTCGCCTACGCCACCAGCCGCGGACGCACGCTGATCGACCGCCGTCTGTATCTGCCCATGTCGTGGACAGACGACCGGGAAAGGTGCCGGCAGGCCGGCATCGACGACAGCGTCGTCTTCGAGACGAAGGTGGCCATGGCCCGGGCGATGGTCCGCCGGGCGATTGCGGACAGGATCCCGTTCGGGTGGGTTACGGCGGATGCCGCCTACGGCTACAGCAAGGGCTGGCGCTTCGAGCTGGAACAGGCCGATGTCTTCCATGTCATGGCCACCACCCGGCACGACACCGTCGTCACCCGCTGGTCCATCGACCATCCCGTCCACGACCTGTTCCCGGGCCTGCCACGGCAGAAGTGGAAGCGCCGCTCATGCGGCCAGGGTGCCCACGGACAGAGGATCTATGACTGGGCCCGCGTCGAGGTCCGGCCCTGGCATCGCGAAGACCGCCGGCACTGGGTCATCGCCCGCCGCAGCGTCCGCCGACCCGAGGAGATTTCCTACTACATCGCCTACTGCCCCGCCGACACCACTCTGGACGAGCTGATCCGGATCGCGGGCAGCCGGTGGGCGGTTGAGGAGTGCTTCCAGAGTGCGAAGCAGGAGTGCGGTCTGGACGACTACCAGGTCCGCCGCTACCCCGGCTGGCACCGCCACATGACTCTGGCCATGGCCGCCCACGCCTGCCTCACCGTCCTGCGGGCCCGCGAACTCGACACGGACAAAGCAGAAACGGATCCTCCCAGCTCATCCACCTCAGCCTTCCCGAGATCAGACGCCTGATCACCCGCCTCACCCACCGACCACCACCGCCTCTCGACCACGTTCTGCACTGGTCGACCTGGCGACGCCGACGCCAACACCAGGCCCGCAGCAGTCACTACAAACGACGCGGACACAGCCCATGACACCTGCCCACCAGTCACGGCAAGCACCGTTGCAGTACTAGGGCGTTTCTGACGGCTCTTGAACGGTGTCGCGGAGCCAGATGGCGATCGCGGTGACGGTCAGGGTGCCGTTGAAGATGTAGTCGCGCTTGTCGTACCTGCTGGCGACCGCGCGGAACTGCTTCCATTTGCTGACGCACCGCTCGGCGGCACTGCGGCGGCGGTACTGGGCCTTGTCGAAGGCCGGGGGCCGGCCGCCGGCCCGGCCTCGCCGGCGACGGTGTTCACGCTGGTCGTCGGGCTGCGCGATGGTGGCTTTGATGTGCCGCCGCCGCAGGTAGGCGCGGGTGTCGCGGCTGGAGTACGCCTTGTCGCCACGCAATCGGTCCGGACGGCTGCGCGGACGGCCTGGCCCGCGCCGCCCGATCCGTAGTTTCTCCAGCACCGGGACGAGCATGGGGTTGTCGCCCCGCTGGCCGGGCGAGGTCAGCCAGACCAGCGGTCGGGCACGGTCGTCTGCCAGCAGATGGACCTTGCAGGTCAGTCCGCCCCGTGAGCGCCCCAACGCCTCACGCCCATCGGTGTCCACACGCGTACCGCCCCCTTTTGCGGGAAGTCGCGCGGGGGCCGGTGCCGGGCCCCGGCCGCGTGCTGATGTGCCCGGCAGGACGTGGAGTCAATGTTCACCGCCCACTCCGCCTCCCGGCCCGCGGACCGGGCCAGGACCCCGTCCGGGTCGGCCGCATCAGCCTCGATCTGAAGCTCGGCCAGGACCTGCTGCCAGGTACCGTCCGCCGACCAGCGGCGATGCCGCTCATACACGGTCTGCCAAGGCCCGTACCGCTCAGGCAAGTCCGGCCACGGCACCCCCGTACGGGCCCGGAACAGCACCCCGTTGATCACCCTTCGGTGATCCGCCCACTGCCCACCCGGGCCGCCGTTCACCGGCAGCAACGGCTCGATCTTCGACCACTGCGCATGAGTCAGTTCATGGCGTCGCACCATACGACGCGCATGCCCAGCACCAGAGCTGATCCACCCAACCCAGCAAGAGCCATCAGAAACGACCTAGACCCGTACAACGGTTGAGGGGTCAGAGGAGCTTCTGGGGGGCTTCGTACTGGTCGACGGGTGCGATGTTGCAGGCGGCCTTGGGGCCGGTGAGGCCGTGTCCGCCGATGCCTTCGCCTTCGGGCAGCGGTACCGCGCAGCGCAGGTCGACGTTGGCGAGGGAGGCGCCGTAGGTGTTGAGGATGCCGCCCGCGCCTTCCCCGTCCGAGCCTGTGATGACGGTGTCGCCGTTGCGGGTCGAGAAGTCCGTGGCGCCGTCGCCGCTCGCACCGGTGCCGGGCACACTGGTGCCGGTGAGGCCGCCAGTGGCACCGGTGAGGTTCCCCGTGGTGCCGGTGAGGTTACTGACGGCGCCGGTGGGGTTGCCGACGGCACTGCTGAGGGTTCCCGTGGGGTTGCCGGCGGCGCTGGTGACGGCGCCGGTGGGGTTGGTGGTGAGGTTCCCCGTGGTGCCGGTGAGGTTGGTGACGGTTCCGGTGGGGTTGCCGGTGGTGCCGGTGGCGGTGCCGCAGTTGCAGCCGGTGCCGGTGCCGCTCGTGGTCGGGCCCGCGGCGGCGGAAAGAACGCTCTGGATCGCGTCGGCGGCGGTCTTGTGGCCCTGGGGCACCGGGGTGTTTGCCGAGGCGGGGGCGGCGACGGCCATCGTTGCGGCGGTGGCGAAGGCCGCCCCGGCGAGAACCTGCTTGAACACGGTGATGCTCCCAATTCAGTGGGTCAGTAAGGGGTGGCAGGCCTGCCCTGAGGGAGGTGAGGGGCCTGTCGTTCCTGGAACGAGGAATGTGCGCAAAACGTCACAGATTGTGCTCGTTCAGACCAACATGTGGTGGGGGGCTGGTGCGTTCGTGGTCTGCCGGTGGCTTCCCGGGCCGCGGGCGGGCAGCGGCTCCGCGCAGGTGTGGGGTGCGGCTGTTCTTGGGTGACCGTGATGACGCAGCCTGATCACGGTCACTCAACAAGAGCCGCACCCTCAAGGCGAATGTCGTTGGCCGCCGATGGCGCAGGTATCGACGCGTATGTCCGGTGCCCGGTCCGGCCCGGCGGGCGGGAGTGTGCCGGGTCCCGGGCCTTGTGAGGCCCGGAACCCTTGGGAGGCACTCTCTGTCGTGATCTTGCACCCGATCAACGATGCTCCGCTGCCCCGGTCACTCCGCTTCCTCCATCCGGCCCGGGGCGGGCCCGGCGAGTTGCGCGGGCTGCTGTCCGTCCGGTCGTGCCGGGTCTTGTGGTGGGGGGAGATCCGTATGCCGGGCGGTGTGTCAGAGGAGCTTCTGCGGGGCCTGGTACAGGGTGGTGGGTCCGAGGTTGCACTGGTTCTTGATGGTGGAGAGGCCGTGTCCGCCGATGCCCTCGCCTTCGGGCAGCGGGACCGCGCAGCGCAGGTCGACGGTGCCCTGCGAGGCGCCGTGGCCGTTGAGGATGCCGCCCGACCCGCCGGTGATGGCGGTGTCGCCGTTGCTGGTACCGAAGGCGCCGGTGCCGTTCGCGGTGGGGCCCTGCGCGGCGCCGGTGGAGAAGACGCTCGTGAGGGCGTTGGCGGGGAGGATCGGGGCCTGGGGGGCCGGGGCCTGTGCCGAGGCGGGGGCGGCGACGGCCATCGTTGCGCCCGTGGCGAGGGCCGCTCCGGCGAGAACCTGCTTGATCACGGTGATGCTCCCAATTCGGTGGGTCAGTAAGGTCGTTAAGGGGTGACGGGCCCGCCCTGGGGGCGGGGAGCTGTCGTTCCTGGAACGAGGAGCGTGCACAACACGTCACCAAGTGCGCCCATTTGGACCAGGACGGGCATGTAAGGCGTGGGGGTTGGCGGTTTCGCGGTCCGCCGGGGGCCTTCCGGGGGCGCGGGCGGAGCCGTAAACGCGCAGGGTGCGGCTCTACTTGAGTGACCGCGATCATGCGACCGTGATCATGCAGCTTGATCGCGGTCACCCAAGAGGAGCCACACCCCAAAGCAATGTCTCGACCGTCGGCGCCACCGGCATGGACGCGTGGGTCGGGTGGCCCTGGCCGGCCGGCGGGCGTGTGCGGGGTCCCGGGGCGTGTCCAGACCTCGGGACCCTTGGGGCACTCACCTGATCCCCGGGTTCAACGGCTCTGTGCAGTCCCGGTCACTCCGCTTCCCTCGCCCGGCCCAGTGCGAGGGATGCGGGCTGCTGTCCGTTGAGCGTGGAGCGGTTTTTGTGGTGGGGGACCGCCCGTACGCCGCTCCGCCGAAGGGTGGGTCAGAGGAGCTTCTGGGGGGCCTGGTACTGGTCGACGGGGGCGATGTTGCAGGCGGCCTTGGGGCCGCCGAGGAGGTGGCCGCCGATGCCCTCGCCCTCGGGCAGCGGCACGGCGCAGCGCAGGTCGACGTTGATGAACGGGGCGCCGTAGGTGTTGCCGATGCCGCCCGCCTCACCGGCGATGGAGGTGTTGCCGTTGCGGGTCGCGAAGTCGCTGGCGCCGGCGCTGCCCATGGCGCCGGTGCCGCTGGCGGTCGGGCCCGCGGCGGCGGCGAGCAGGCTCTGGAGCGTGCTGGTGGGGGTGGTGCTGGCCGGGGGGACCGGGGCCGGGGCCTGCGCGGAGGCGGGGGCTGCGACGGCCATCGTTGCACCTGTGGCGAGGGCCGCTCCGGCGAGAACCTGCTTGAACACGATCATGCTCCCAATTCGGTGGGTCAGTAAGGGGGGACAGGTCCGCCCTGGGGGAGTGCGGAACCTGTCGTTCCTGGAACGAGAAATATGCATAAAACGTCACGGAGTGCGCTCATTCAGACCAACACGTGGTGGAGGCTGGTGTGTTCGCGGTCCGCCGGCGGCCTCCCGGTGCCACCGGCACGGACGCTCAAGTCCTGCGCCCCGGCCCGAAGAGTGGGGCTCCTGAGTGTGCCGGGTCCCGGGGCGACTGGTCAGACCCCGGGACCCTTGGGCGGTACTCACTCACGTGATCTTGCGCTGGTTCAACGGCGCGGTGCCGAGCCCGGTCACCCGGCTTCCCCCGCCCGGCCCATTACGGGCCCATCAAGCCGCGCGAACTGCCGTCCGTCCGGCTGCTCGCGTGGGCTCTTGTTGGTGGAAGCCCCATACCCCGGCCAGTACGTCGTGGCAGTACGTCGTGGTCCCGGCCGTCCCGGGCGGCTTGTTCGGTGTGCGACGCGGAACGGCGCTCCGGTGCGCACCGTCCCCGGATGTGCGCACGGCCCCCTGCGTGGCAGGGGGCCGTGGGCCAGGGGCAGTTGGTCGCGGGAGTGTCAGAGGAGCTTCTGGGGGGCTTGGTACTGGTTGACGGGGGCGATGTTGCAGGCGGCCTTGGGGCCGCCGAGGGCGTGTCCGCCGATGCCTTCGCCCTCGGGCAGCGGGATCGCGCAGCGCAGGTCGGCGTTGATGAGCGGGGCGCCGTAGGTGTTGAGGATGCCGCCCGCGCCGCCGGTGATGGCGGTGTTGCCGTTGCGGGTGCCGAAGTCCGAGGCATCCTGTGCGGAGGCGGGCACGGCGACGGCCATCGTTGCGGCGACGGCAAAAACCGCTCCGGAGAGAATCTGCTTGATCACGATCATGCTCCCATTCGGTGGATCGGCGAGGGGTGGCAGGCCCCCCCCGTGGGGCAACCTGCCGCCCCAGGGGGTCACGGCCGGGGTCGCGGCGTCTGGCACGGCACCTCGCCGCATTGCCAAACATCTCTCATAGCTCCTCCCTCCAAGGCCTCAAGGGCCAAGGGGGGACCCCGATATGAGACGCTTCGGCGCCTTGCGATGCACCGCACCAGACGCCGCGACCTGGTCCGACCCTGATCCACCGGACACCACCTCGAGCGAGAAAAGGCATAACACGTCATAAACTGCGCCCGTTTAGTCCAAAAGTCACATCGTGCCTCACACGGTGAGCGTGTGGTGCGTCGGCTCTCACCGGCTCGAAGAGGCGGCAATTCGCCGCATGCTGTGCGGCTTTCGGTTTGTGGGTGGGTAACACTGGAGGGGTCCGGGCGTTGAACTGGATGGTTCGGCGGGCCGGTTGCCCCCGTCGCTCGCCCGCCCGGCCAGTACCCGGGCGACCGCTCGCCAGGGTGGGAGCACTACCTGCGGTTGCCCTCCCTCGAACAGGCCAGACCATGCTGAGAGATCACCGTGCCGGGGAGGCTTCGAAGAGGCCGAGGGGTAGTCCGGCTTGGGTCGTTCCTATGCCACTTCCATGCCGGTGCGCACTGATGCCTGAACCGGGGATGCACGCCTCCCATGGCGATTAGCCAGTGGGCCCGGAAGAGGGGTTGGTGAGTGCGAGGTCGGGGGCGAGGGTTCCTGCCCCGTATCTGTCGGGGTCGTGGTGCGGGGGGCGTGCGGTGGTGCGGAGGCGGGCGATGACGCGTGGGGCGTTCCAGTCGGGGTGTGCGGAGCGGAGCAGGGCTGCTGCGGCTGAGGTGTAGGCGGTGGCGGCGCTGGTGCCGCCGTCGCCGTTGCAGATGGTGAAGGAGGTGCCGGTGCGGCTGCATCCTCGGCTGTAGAGGGGCATGTCGGCGCCGGGTGCGGCGATTCCCAGGCCGGGGCCCCAGGTGGAGCCTTTCCACAGGTGTCCGTCGGGGCCGGTGGCGCTGACTGCCAGCACGCCGGGGTAGGCGGCCGGGAAGTTCAGCGGCGACTGGTGGGTTCCTGAGTTCCCGGCGGCGGCGACCACGACGACGTCCTTGTCGATTGCGTACTGCACTGCCTCCTGCCAGGCATCGAGGGAGCTGGGCAGGCCGAAGGACAGGTTGAGTACTTTGGCTCCGTGGTCGGCGGCGTAGCGGATGGCCTGGGCATCGCCTGTGGCGCTGGCCCGGGGGCCGGGTGTGATGGCTTTGAGGGGCAGCAGAATCGACTGTGGGGCCAGACCTGGTAGGCCCCGTGCGCCGTTGATGAGCGCGGCCATCATGGTCCCGTGCGAGAGGACCTGGTCGTCATCGGTCTGCGGGGTCTGGGACCCGGTGAAGTCGACTGCCTGCAGGCGGGGCCCGGTCAGGTCCGCATCGGCCTGGACGCCGCTGTCGACCAGCGCGACGATCACCCCGGCGCCGGTGGAGGTGCGCCAGGCGGCGTCCGCGTGCAGGGCGCTGAGCGGCCAGGCGAGCGGCGAAGACCGCGCGGGTGCTGCGTCGGCCGGGCAGATCGCGGCGAACAGCCCGGCCAGGGAAACGGCCATGAGACAGCGGGCCGCCTTCCTGGCCCGTTCAGGAGTAGTGCTTGTACGGGTTGTCACCGGGCAGCCCGCCTGAATGGTGGATGGCATTGCTGGAATAGGTTCGGCGAAGAGCCGCGGCCCTGGCCGTATGCTGACGCTCGATCAGCATCCCCGCCGCATCGTCCAGATGTCCGCTGCGCGCCCGTTCGCGGCGCCCGAGAAAAACAGTAGTGGTAGCGATGGCGGCCACAAGAGCGATCAGCAGTGCGATGACTATACCCACAGTTCCGCCTTTCCTCGTCAGTGAGCGGTCGTTCTAAAGGCTGAAAATAGTGGGTCTGCGGCTGCACCGGTATATGCACCGGTGCAGCCGCAGACCCGGGCCGGAATGGGTCCGGCCCGGGACGTGTGGTTAGCCTCGGCCGCCCAGACCACCGGCGAACGTCGTCGCGCACAGGCGGTACTTGTAGGCGAAGTAGTCATCACCGCGGTAGCCGGAGTTCCAGGAGCCCATCACTGCATCGCAGGCCGAACGCGTCGGCTGGAAGTAGGTGGTGCAACCCGCCGGCCCGTCGTAGTCGCATGAGCCGTAGGCCGGCGGCGTCGGAGCCGCGCTGGCCCCGGCCGCTCCGCCCATGACCGCAGCCGCAGAAATAGCCAGCACAGAAATAGCACGACGTATGCGCATGGAATTAGTCCCCTTTCAAATCGTCCCCCCCTTGGGGACGTTCAAGATCCTTTCACTCTTTTCGGTGGCATGGTTGAAATCTGAGGTTCATTTGAGCTTCGCGGCGAATTCTCGGGTTCCGGACTGCCCGGAGATGTCGGTGAATTACATCCCTGGCCAAATCGGCGTCAATTTGTGGCTGAAATTCGAGGACCTCAGGTCTCCTGCCTCCGGCGTGGTTCTGTGGTTTCACCGGCCCGGCGCCCGGATGGAACGTGTCTGGAAACGCCGAAGGGGGTGGTCTCACGCAGGAGGCCCCCTCGGGCATGTCATCGTTCAGCGCACGCGTCCGAGGTGGATGACGCTGACGCGGATCTGCTGGTCGTTGGTCTCGTCAGCACGCGTTGCCTGGGCGCCATCGCGCGCGAGGTCAGCGCCACCCGGGAACCGGTCGCCATCACCGACCACGGGACGCCGGGATGCTGATTCATCAGGCCGCGAACCTGGTCCTCGCCAGCCCCGCGGTGAACCAGGCCGGCGAAGAACGCGCTGCGAATGAAGCTCGTCGGCAAGCGGCACGCTCAGCGCGGGAGAGAGCCTGAGCCTGCCCGGACGGCGTACGTCGTGACGGGCCAGGCCGACTGCGCCAGGTAGCTCGGGGTGATGTCGCGCCGTCAGGGCGCCTCTGCCTTCCTTCTTTGGCGCGGCGCGGGGATCAGGGTGCCTCTCCAAGTCCGGTGCTGCCTGGCGGGTTGTCCCAGGTTTTCCAGTGCAGGACGATCCGGTCGTCGTGCAGGGCCGCGGGCTCGGGGGCGGGCCCGGTGCGGAGTTCGATCTTGGCGAAGAACGTGCGGCACAGCTGCCGCTTGTGGTGGGGAGCGCGGGCGGCCCGCCGGTTCCACCAGTCGGCCAGCCAGCGGGGGCTGAAGGTGTCCTCGTCCATGTATTGGTTGAGGTTGCGGCGGATGGCCTCGGCTTCGTCGGCCGGCGCTGCGGCAAGGGCGTTCACCGCAGCGTGTTCCCTCTCTGCGGCGGGTGGCAGGTCCGTCTCGAAGATGTGGAGGAGGGCCTGGGTCAGAGCCTGGACCACGGGGGGCTTGGCCATCTCGCCCAGTACGGCGTAGGCCACGTGCTCCTCAAGTTCGAGAGCGGGCATCGCCGCATCGGCGCACGCCGGGTGCATCCTTTGCAGACACTCATAGCGTGGCTCGTCGGCACCGGCCGGGAGCGGGGACATCGGGCCGCGGCAGTGGCCACACTCCACCAGGAGATCGGCGAGTATGTCGTCCCACTGCTGCACAGGGTCACTCACGTGGTGCTTCTTCCATCGACGAGACCAACACGTCAACGGTACGCACTCGGTGAGGAGGCCCGGCGGTGGCAGCATCGGCGCTCGCAGCCATCGGCCGTGTCCATCGGTAGCCGGCCGGGCGGCAACGCGTGTCCGCTCGCAGTTGTCACCCGTTGCGGCAGTGCCGGGTAGCGTGCCAGGGACTGATCTGGACCCGGGGTGGGGAGTGGCGATGCGGTTTCCACGGTTCGATGAGCGCGGCCCGCTGGCGACGGTCGAGCTGGAGGCGCTGCGGTCGCTGA
The DNA here is from genome assembly GCF_045206365.1 of Streptomyces sp. NBC_00212. NCBI lineage: Bacteria > Bacillati > Actinomycetota > Actinomycetes > Kitasatosporales > Streptomycetaceae > Streptomyces > Streptomyces sp. NBC_00212. The sequence goes on along the minus strand of NZ_CP108116.1, from coordinate 42,485 downwards.
ACGCAGCGTTCTTGGCCGCCCGGTACGAGTGGCTGTCGGCGAGCGCGCTCTGGGACCGGCTCCAGAGCGGCGGTGACGTGGCCGAACTGCACGAGGCGCACACGATGTTCCCGTTCTACGGGCAGGCCGTCCAGGAGATCGCGAGCGGCGCGATGGCGTACGAGCGGCATGTGGCGCTGACCGCCTGGCGGTACACGGCCGCGGCGGTCGTCCTGGGCGTCGCCGTGCTGCGGCGTGTCGCGGAGGCGAAGCCGCCGCTGAGTGCCGCGACGGTGGGGGAGCTGTGCCAGGAGCCGACCCTGGGCCAGTTGCACGGGGCCCTGTCGGTGCCGGTGGCCGACCTCCTGCCTGAGCGCGAGCACAGCATTCTGAACGAGCGCGAGGACACGGCGCGGCGGTGGGCGCGGGTGCGCGACGGCGTGGACGGCGCGATGGAGTTCGTGGTGGAGATCGCCGCAGACGAGGAGGCGGCCCACCCCCGCACCAAAGGCGAAGCCGCTGGCTGCCTGCTCACGGAGCACTGCCCGCCCCACACCGACCCGGTGTACCAGGGCGTCCTGGAGCCGCTGTTCCGGCTGGCTGAGGAAGTACCGTTCGGCATCAGCCGGATCATCACGAAGGGTTGAGCCCCGGGCGCCGGGCTCAGGCTGGCGGCGCCGCACCGGGGAGACAGCCGACGAAGTCCCACCAGCCGAGGTCCGGCGTGGGGGGACTGGACGGCCAACCCCATGTCCGCTAGGCCAGGAGGAAGGTGTCCTGCCCGATCCAGTAGGTGCCTCCTTCCGGGACCAGCCGGAACGTCTGCGCGAAGTCGACTGCCTCCGCCTCTACGCGAGATTGCAGCTCACCCTTTGACCTCGATGAGGATCGTGCCGTCCGCAGAGGCCTGAGCCCGCAGGCTGTGGTGATGGTGCGGAAGACGGGGTGAAGGGCCGTCAGGTCCGCTAACTTCCTGCTTGTGGACCAGCTGATCGTCGACGACCCGGCCCGGATAGGCCCGTACCGCCTCATCGCCCGCCTTGGCGAGGGTGGTATGGGGCGCGTCTATCTTGCGCGGTCCGATATTGGAAGGACCGTTGCGGTCAAGGTCGTTCAGGCCGAGTTCGCCCAACACCGCGAATTCCGCCGGCGGTTCGCGCGTGAGGTGGGTGCGGCGCGGCGGGTGGGCGGGGCCTGGACTGCGGATGTGCTTGATGCGGATACCGAGGCCGAGGTGCCGTGGGTGGCGACCCAGTACATCCCGGGGCCCGATCTGCATACCGTGGTCGCCAAGGACTTCGGGCCGCTGCCCGAGCACTCGGTCCGTGTTCTGGCCAACCGGCTCGCTCTTGCTCTGCACGCCGTGCATGACGCGGGGCTCATCCATCGTGACCTCAAGCCGTCCAATGTGCTGGTCACCGTCGACGGGCCCCGCGTCATCGACTTCGGCATCGCGCGGGCTCTGGACAGCCTCGCCGGGGACAGCCTGCACACCCGTACCGGCATGCTGATCGGCTCGCCCGGCTTCATGTCGCCCGAGCAGGTGCGCGGCCTCGAACTCGCTCCAGCCAGCGATGTGTTCTGCCTGGGTGCCCTGCTGGTGTACGCGTCCACGGGGCGCCTCCTCTTCGGCGCCGCGGACACCGGGCTCAATGCCCACCTCTTCCGGATCGCGGAGGAGGAGGCGGATCTGACCGGTGTACCGGAGTCGCTGGTTGATCTCGTACACGAGTGCCTCCACAAGTCACCCGCCGAGCGGCCCACACCCCAGCAGGTGGCAGCACGCACGTCGACTGATCAGGTGGAGGAATGGCTTCCCGGGACGGTACTGGCCCAACTCGGGCGCCATGCCGCCGAGTTGCTGGACTTCGCTCCCGAGCCACCTGCTGCTCCGCCCGTCCCGGCTCCCCGAACCGATCAGCCGGCGCCTCTGCCGTCCGCGCATGCTCCGACAACTCCGGTGGTCCCCGTCGAGCCGGTGGGCCTTGTTCCCGCGCAGGGGTTCGGGCCGCCGGTGCCGAATCCGTACGCCAGCACCGAGCCGTCCGCCTCACGCTACGCCTCACCTCCGGTTGCTGCCGCCGACGTACAGGGGCCGCATCCCCTGCGCTCGCGGGGGCTGGTGGTGATCACGCTGGCGCAGCTGCTTGCGCTGGTCGGCGCGTTGAATCTCTTGGAGTCGCCCGTCCGGAGCTTCTTCCACCTGAGTATTTTCATGATGAGGTTGATGGACCTCGTGTATGCCGTCCCATTCGCCGGGCTGCTCCTGTTCGGGGGGCGGATCGCGGATCGGGTGGGACGCAAACGGGCATTGATCATCAGCCTGATCGGTAGCGCGGCGGGCTTCACACTCGGTGGCTTTGCCTTCAACTTCGTGATGCTGTCCACGGCCTGTGTGCTGCAAGGTATCTTTGCCGCGCTGCTGCTGCGATCATCGCTGTCTCTGATCTCCGCCTCCTTCACCGAGCCGAAGGCGCGGGAGCGGGCCTTCAAGGTCATGGCCAGCGTCTCTGTCGGCGGCTTGGCGATGGGGATGCTCGTGGAGAGCTGGTTGGTCGACGCCACGTCCTGGCGTGTGTGTCAACTCGCCAACATCCTGTTCACCGCGATCATCGTGGTCGGCGTGGCCACCCTGGTGCACGACCGCTCGGGCCAGAGCGCGGCGTGACTTGGCGCGGTCCTGGTACCCAGCGGGCTCCTCGCTCTCGGCGCCAACATGACCGCGATGTGCGGCTGGGCCGAAGTCCGAAGAGTGCGGCGCGTTTGGAGTGACCACGCTCCACAGCCGCAAGACACGGGTTTGACCTGCACGGTTCAGCAGACCTATGCCCTCGCCGACCAGGCGTCCGGGACCTCGTGTGGGTGGCGTGGCCGACGCGGCCGAGGTCACCGCAGGATGCGGGAACTTCGTCACTCCAGAAGAGCCGCACCCATGAGGGTTTGCCGGTCTCATCCGGGTGGCCTCGCTCGTCTGTGGGAAGACCGCGTTGCCGCGGATGGACAGGGACCCGCCCGGGTTCCGGGCCGCGGGATGACGCGGGGAACAGGAACGGGAGTGCGCTCATGCCTTCGTCCACCCTGGGATCCCTTCGGACATCCACTGTGACCCGCCGGCCGCGCAAGGGGATGCGCCGCCGGTTCACCACGCTGGCCTGCTCGTTCGTGCTCGCGGCGGCCGGCCTGTTCACCCTGGCCGGGCCCGCGCAGGCCTCCTCCACCATGTCGGTGTCCTCCGCCAGTGTCCCGGCGGGCGGCACCTTCACCATCAGCTTCACCGCCACCCGGGACTTCGACTCCTCGCGCTCCGGCATGGGGTTCTTCGCCGGCAGCAGCTCGCTGGGCAGCTTGGACTCCTTCACCACCGTGGTGTCCTGCAACGGGCCCGTCGCCGGCCCCTGCGCCACGCTCGCCGGTCTCGGCTACATCGTCCCCACCGGCCCCGTCCCCGTCGGCACCACCGTGTCCGGGTCCCTGACCCTGCGGGTGAACGCCGGCACCCCGGCCGGGAGCTTCGCCGTGCGCTACCAGTTCGACGGCGAGGCCACCGCGACCGGCCCGACCGTCACCGTCACCGCAAGCCCTGCCGACCAGATCACCGCCCTGCATGCCCTGGTCGACAGCTTCGGCCTGCCGGCCGGTACTCAAAACAGCCTGGACGCCAAACTCCAGGACGCCCTCACCGCGGTCAACAACAACCAGACCGCCGCCGCCTGCACCGCCCTCACCGACTTCATCAACGAGGTCAACGCCCAGGACGGCAAGAAGATCCCCACCGACCAGGCCCAGCAACTCCGCACCTCCGCAACCGCGATCCAAACCAACCTGGGCTGCTAGGCGCGTTTCAGTCGAGCGGCTGGTGCTCCTGCCGAACTTCGGTCGGCAGGAGCACCAGCTCCCGTGGCGCGTGCCGCTTCTGGATCTCTCCTGGGTGTGTGGGGTCCTCTTCAGGATCGACATGGGCGTTCTGTGATGGTTCGCCGGATTTCAGGGTGAGTTGGGGTCCGGGGTGGCAGGTGCGGGCTGGGCGGGGATGAACAGGCCGGGTTCGGCCTCGGTGAGGATGTCGCGGTCGACCAGGCCTCTGAGCTTGGCGCGGACGCTCTCGGTGTGCCGCGGTTCGGTGCCGATGCCCAGGATTTCGCAGATCTCCCTGGCGCGGAGCCCGTGTCCGGCCTGTTCGAAGGCGGCGAGGACCTCGCGGTAGCCGGGCGGCAGCGGCTCGGGCGGCTCGATGCCGTCCTCGGCGGCCAGTTCCAGCATGGTTGCGCGGGTGATGCCCAGGCGTTCCAGGGTGCGTTCGGCGGCGGCGAACTGTTCGGTGAGAAGTGCGATCTGCTCACACAGCTTCCCGGCCGTCTCGCGGACCAGCTGCTGCCGAGCCTCGATCTTGTCCAGGAGATGCTTCATCGGCGCTCCTGCTCTTTGGAGGGCGCCGGCCGCTGGTCGGGCGGGTCGCGCCAGGTCGCGGTGGTGGTGCGGGTGAGACGGCGGAGCATGACGTCGGTCATGGACCCGTGGATCCATGCCACCGAACTCGCCGGTCTGGTCTCGTAGTCACGCGCGAGACGCCTGTGCAGCATCGAGTACCGGTACGTAGCCTGACCTGCCGCAGTGACTTTTCGAGCCCCAGAGGGTCACCGCAGCGCGATGTGGCTGGTGTGCAGTGGTGAGTTCAGAGGCATCGCGATGGTACTTCGCCCGATACTGCCGTTATGCCAGATGCGATTCGGTTGCACGGCCGGCTGGTCCGGCTGGAGCCCATGGCCCCCGCGCACGCCGACGGACTGCTGCAAGCGGCAGTTGCGGACCGGACCACGTTCCAGTACACCTACGTTCCCGCCGACCGGGTCGCAGTGCACCGCTACATCGACCGCGCTCTGGAAGACGGAGAACTCGGTCTGGCCGTCACCTACACGCTGGTCTCCACCGCGGACGGACAGGTCGTGGGCACGAGCCGGCTGCGCGAGCTGGAGTACTGGAACGCGGGGGTCTGGCCGCCGCGCCCCGGCCACCTCAACCCCGACGGCATCCCCGACGCCGCCCAGATCGGCTCCACCTGGCTCACCCCCGCAGCCCAGCGCACCGGCATCAACACCGAGGCCAAACTCTTCCTGCTCCACCTCCCCTTCGACACCTGGCAGGTCCACCGCGTCTCCCTGCACACCGACACCCGGAACCAGCGCTCACGCCGGGCCATCGAACGCCTCGGCGCCCACCACGAAGGCACCCGCCGCGCCCACTTCAAGGCCACCGACGGCGGCATCCGCGACTCCGCCCTCTACTCCCTGCTCCACCACGAATGGCCGGCCGTACGCGACCGCCTCCAGGCCCGTCTCACCGCACCACACCCGCTGCCGGATGATCGGTCGGCCTCAGGCTCGCCGAACAGGCCGGTGACCAGGCACTGACCACAAAGATGAGCTCGCCCACCGCGGGAGGGGGACGAGTGCCCCCTTGAACGCGTCAGTCCTCATGGTGCGGTTCGTGCGTCACGGCCTCTTCCACCGTGGCGGCCGGGCGGAGAACCGTGCAGAGCCCTGTTGCCCGTAGTAGCCGCAGGTGCCACGGGTGTGTGCAGACCAGCCCGATGGTGCCGCCGGTGTGCAGGGCCCGGTGGCGGGCGCGGCAGATCAACGTGAGGGTTGTGCAGTCGAGGAAGAGGGCGGGCCGCAGGTCAATGATCATGCGGGCACCCGCGGTTGAGGTTGCTGCGTCCAAGTGTTCCCGGACTGCGGGAGCCGAGCACACATCGAGCTCGCCGTGGAGCTCCACCACGGTGAAACCGTCCAGGGTGTAGGTGCGTGCGCTCCCCTGTGCTGCCGGGACCTGTTCCACGTGCGTAGGTTGAGTTTCGTCGGCCATGACCGTCCCCCGGTTGAACAGGCCCCGCATCGACGGGGCGTGGCTGGCTCAGACAGCCACCGGGGTCTGGAGTGACACCGACCCACGGTAGAGAGGCACGTGGGTGCAGAAACGTGCAGGCAGTCGCTGATTCATCCGTGTGAGCGGTGCTGGCTCCAGCAGCCCGCGCGGCCTCGCTCCTGCCCGATAGGGTCATCGGCCAGCGCTATCAGGGGCCGGCGCGACCACCACTTCCCCCGCCGGTCGAGGCTGGTGGTCGTGGCCCTCGACCATGGGGCACTGGCTGCGGGCGTTTCCAGGTGCCTCCAGGTGCTCCTGCTGGCAACCCGGTGCGGAGCGGGCGGCGTTGGTGAGGCTGTAACCGGCCAACAGGGGCCCAGGCAGCCGCTTCTCCGCGCAGGAACAGTGGTGGGGATCTGCGTCGAGAAGCGGCGAGAGATGGCGGGGGAAATGGTGGCGAACGACGGTCACCACGATTACATGGCCGAAAGTCATGGGGCACAGTTCCGGCGTCGGCGTATCCGCCCTACGTTGCTTACAGAGGGGTGCAGTCCACCCGCTGTCAGTGCTCCGACGGGTGACTGCACGCTGTAGCTGTTCTCCCGGACCCCGAGGCGGCACACACACCAGGACAGACAGGCCAGCTGGAGCCGCAGCACCGACACGGCGGCTCCAGACCATGCCCGTCCGGTGACTTCAGGGCAGGGATTCCCGCATCCCCGCCGCCGGAAGGGCGCCTCGCGCAGGGGACGTTGGAGGGGAGCTCACCGTTCCCCGCGCATCAGGCCGCCGCGCTCCTTCAGCCGGGGCGGCGGCCGTCCCGGGCACTCACACCCAGCATCCCACCGCGCTGCCGAACAGGAGCAGTACTCGCGCGCCCAAAGCACAACCTTGGTGCACAACAGCGGACTTGGATCTGGCCGGGCCGCGGGCCAGGACTTATCAGCCCCTCTGCGCTCAGCCCGGACGACTGAACCAGCCATCATCCGATTCGAATGAAGCGGTCTAGGTTGCAGCTTGCCACGCCTGCCCGAGCAGCTCGCCGACCCCAAGTGCGCCGAGCGGGCTGATGGGGCACGGTAAGGGGATCTTCGCCTCGGGATGACAGTCATGGAGAGCCGGGGACTGGTGTTGCGCCCGGCCGTGCCACAGCCGTTGGGTGACGGTCAGGGGCTGCCGCTGTCGGGAGTGCGTATTCCCCGGGGCTGCGCCGGGATGCGCCTGCCCCAGCTGAACCGGTTTACGTCCTGGGCCCGTTGAGCAGACTGCGGCACGAGGTTCCCGGACAGGGCATCTCGTACGGATGCGGCTGACGCGCTACGGATCGCGTCGTACCAGGGGCTGTTCGCCGTGTACAGCGGTTCAGGGTCCGGCGCGAGGGGCGGGGCGTAGCGTGGTGGGCGGTTTGATGTGCACCGGCGCGGGCGGTGAGGGGGGTGCGGCGAGTGCCGGGTCGTGGCGTGTACTCGTCTTCCTGGGATGCCGGATTTGGTGGAACTCTCGCAGGGCGACGCGGCACCGGGGGTTTTGACGGTCCTCATGGGCAGTCCGGCCCCGGGGGAGGGGAGCGGCTCGTGTCGGGGCGTGGCCTTGATGTGGGGGTTCGGTCTTCGTCTGGTGCTTCGCCGGTCTGCTCGTCTTGGTCATCGCGCTGTTCGCCGCCGGCTGCACGTTCAAGCCGGGCGGGACGGCGCTTGGGGAGGGAGAACCATCCATGTCACGCTCGTACTTCAGCTGGATCGGCTCACACCGTCGTAGCCTGGCCGTGGCCTCGGCCTGCGCCCTCGGCGCGGTCGGCACACTGGCCCTCACCGGCTCCGCCGGTGCCAGCGGCGCGCCCGCGCATCCCGCGGTCCAGCAGTCCTGCAGCACGGCCACGCTGACGGGCACGTATCTCTTCGCCGGTGAGGGCTGGACCGTTGCGGGCGGTCAGGCCACACCGGGCGCGTTCGCGGGCACCGAACACTTCGACGGCAGCGGTGCGGTGCAGGGCACGAACACGTTCAGCGCGAACGGCACGGTCACCCGTGGCAGCCACTTCACCGGTACCTATACTGTCGCCCCGGACTGCACCGGCACCCTCACCATCGCGGGCGCCCTGCACTTCGACATCTACCCCGCAGCCTCGGGGGACAGCTTCGTCTACATCCAGACCGATCCCGGCTCGGTGAGCGCCACCACCGAACACCGCGCCACCCGCGCCTGAACACCCCGGGCCGGGCCCCGCGGCCAGGCACTTCCCCGGCCTCGCACCACGGTCGTCCGCCAGGAACTGCACACCCGCCTCGGCTTCACCGGCGTCACCGTCACCGACGCCCTGGAGGCAGGCGCCCTGAACGCCGTCGGCACCGCGGGCCAGCGGGCGGTGGCCGCCGGGACGGACCTGCTGCTGTGTTCGGCTCGCGACGCCCCCCAGGGCGAAGCCGCCGCCACCGCCCTCGTCGACGCCCTGAACACCGGCCGGCTCGATCCCGCCCGGTTCAATGTCGCCGTCAACCGCACCACCGTCCCACGCGCCACCTTGCACTGACACCGGAGACGGCCGACGGTCGGCACCCGGATCGGCCGCCATTCCACAACCGGCCAGCCGGCCCTCGGGAACAGGCCAACCGGCCCACCAGTCGGCCCCGCTCGGCCCCTGCCCAACCGGAGGTACAGCGAGGAGAGTTGAGGCAGGCTCGAAGATTATGGCGGCCGTACTCCTCTCCCGCGCCGGTCGGCCAAGTCTTCGTGCCGGAAGGGGCGTTGTCCCGAACCGGACCGATGGGGCCGGAGCGTTCCGGGGCTGTCTGCTGGCACCCCGGATCGCCGGAGAGGACGTCCGGGCGCGGGAACGTCGCGGAGGGGAGCCGCGCCGTTCCCGTACTTGTGGCCGCCGCCGGTACTCTCCCGCACCGGCGTTGGCCAAGGTACCGACCGGACGAAACCCTGCTGATCCCGATCAGCGGCAGGCCGGGAATGTTGATCGCAAGTCCTTCACGGAAGACGGTCGTCATCGAGATGCTGGGTGCGAGGGAGGTAACCGCCTTCGGGCGCGGTGAACGTCCGGTGTGCTCGCGTCCCGAAAAGTGTGGGTACGGCTCGACGTTCCGGCTGCACCCGCGATGTTCGATACCCGGGTGTCAGCGTGCGGTGGGCAAAGCGGTGTGACTGCGTCCCGCGAAGGGCTGGGCTGTGCTCCAGGCGGAGCCGCCGTCGGAGAAGCGGCGGCCCCCGCTGCCTCCGTCGGCCGGCGGGGCGTGAAGCATCCGACGCACAGCAAGGGGAGGGCGATGATGGGACAGCGCAATGTGGGCATGCCGCCCGCGCTGTATCTGCGGGAGATGAACGAGGCGGCGCAGTACGTCTTTGGCAAGGGCATGCCGTTCTTCGTCGGGGCGCACTACCGGTGGTTGAGGCGGTACGACAGGGCCTGGCGCGGTACGGCGGCGGATGCGCCGGGGCAGACGCTGGCGATGCTGCGCCGCTCGATGTCACCGGGTCGCACCGGCCGCATCGAGCGGTGGCTGTCCCGTCTGCTGGAGAGCGCGTACGTCCGCGACTCCACCCGTGCCTACAAGGCCCTGACGATCCTGCCGTTGGCCGCGGCGTTCGTGTCGCGCTTCACGGTCTCGATCGTCAAGAGCCTGTGGAACGTCGTCGGGGGAGGTGTCCGGACCGCTCCGCCTCTGGTGGCCGCCGTGGTCGTGGTCTTCGCAACCGGCGACGGGTGGCGGCTTCTGGCGCGGGGCTTCGGTCTGCGATTCGCCCTCTTCGAGGCGCTCTTCCTCGGTATCGGACTGGCCTTCCTGGCCCGTCTCGACTACTGGCGCGACATCGAAGCACGGACGGAGGCGGACCAGGAGGCACTCCTGAAGGGCATCGACAGCGACGCGCTGCACGACCTCGTGCGGCGCGGGGCCGCGCCGTTCCCCATCGTCCAGCCGGACACCGCCGGCGGGCGGCGCGCGGTGCGGGCCGGATACTTCATGCTCCTCGTCAGCTCCCTGCTGGGCAGCGCCGTCGTCGTGTCGCTGAGCCTGATCATCGTGGGCGTGATCCTGATCGGTGCGTCCGAAACGGTGGAACTGACCGGGAGTGCCGCACACCTCTACTGGCGGATCCCCGGCACCGAGCTCGTACTCACCCGTGAACTCGTCTCGCTGTCCCTGAGCCTCGGCGCCTTCGCCGCCCTCTTCCTGGTGGCGAGCCAGCACCCCGAGGACCGGGCCGCGTACCTGCACAGGGCGCTGTTCCGGCTGCGCCGGGCCCTCGTGGTGTATTCGGTGTACCGCAGGGCCCAGGAACACGCGCCGTCCTGGACCGGGGTCCCGAACCGAGCCTGTTGAGCCGGTTCACCGTGCCGGCCTCCGGCTTCACCACAAGTGCCGCGGTGGAGCCGGACACCAAGGATCCCCTGGAAATACCTCCGCACGACGTCCCAAACCACAGCACCGTCCACGCCTACAACACGGCCTGGCGCGACGAGGGAATCGTCGCCCGACTCAACTACGACCTCACCGGACTGGCTCGGGTAAAGGAGGGCCGCAAGCCCGAACCGGCCGCCTCCGTGATCGACACCGCGCCTGCCGAAATCTTCATTGGGCAGCTCAAGCGACGTGTCGGTACTCGTGGATGACCCCGCCGAGTCGGTCATGCCGGCGGCTCAGACCCTGTGGGGCTCGGAAAGTCATCGCTGCGGGTCAGCTCCCGCTTCGGGCCGTGACAGCGGTGGCTGGGATGCTGCCCGGATGATCGTGTTGCTGCTGTACCGGGTCACCCGCGCCCTGCTCGCCCTCCCCTCTGTCGTGCTGCGCCGGGAGACTGCGAAGGACGCCGAGCTGCTGGTGCTGCGGCACGAGAACGCCGTCCTGCGGCGGCAGTTGAAGGGACCGGTCCGTTACGAGCCCGCCGATCGGTTCTGGCTCGCGGCCCTGTCCTCGCTCATCCCGCGTCGCCGCTGGGCCGACGCCTTCTCCGTCACCCCCAAAACGCTGTTGGCCTGGCACCGCAGGCTGATCGTCAAGAAGTGGGACTACTCCGCCCGCCGCGCTCACACCGGACGCCCGCCCACCGCGGCCGCACTCAAGAAGCTGGTGCTGCGGATGGCGAACGAGAACCCGCAGTGGGGCCATCGACGGATCCAGGGCGAGCTCGCGTGGCTGGGGCATCCGATCGCCCCGTCCACCGTCTGGGAGATCCTCAACGCCGCGGGCATCGCCCCCGCCCCGCGCCGCTCCGGCCCCAGCTGGCGAGAGTTCCTCACCGCCCAGGCCGAAGGAATCGTCGCCGCGGACTTCTTCCACGTCGACACCGCGCTCGGCGCGCGCCTGTACGCGATGGCCTTCCTCGAACTCGGCACCCGGCGCCTGCACATCACCGGCGTCACCACCCATCCCACCGGCGCGTGGGCAGCCCAGCAGGCACGCAACCTCGCCGCCGATCTCGACACCCGCATCGAGTCACTGCGCTTCCTGCTGCGCGACCGCGACACCAAGTACACCGCGCCCTTCGATGCCGTCTTCGAGGCCGAGGGCATAGACGTTCTACTCAGCGCGCCCCGCGCGCCCCGGATGAACGCCCACTGCGAACGCGTAATCGGCACTATCCGCCGCGAAGCCCTCGACCACGTCCTGATCCTCAACGAAGCCCACGCCGACCGCATCTTGTCCGAGTACCAGGACCATTACAACGGGCACCGGCCCCATCGGGCCCGCGATCAGCGACCACCGAACGCCCTGGAGCATCCCGCCACCGTGACCGACCTACAAGGCCGCAGACTCCTCCGCACCCGGCTCCTCGGCGGCACCATCAACGAGTACCGGTACGTAGCTTGACCTGCCGCAATGACTTTTCGAGCCCCACAGGACCGTCTTGACGGTGATGTCGAGGTACTTCTTCGCCCAGGGAATGAGCCCGTTCTTGGCGTAGGCGGAGTCGGCCCAGCCGATCGCGATCTCCGGGTGCATCAGCGCGAGGCGGAACAGCAACTCCCGTGCGACCAGGGAGTCCTGGGCATTGGCCGGGGTGACCATGACCAGCAGGACGAGGCTGCGGTGGTCGCAGATCAGGTGCCGCTTCCTGCCATTGATCTTTTTCCGCCGTCCCACCCCCGGGTCGCTTTGCTCACGGTCTCGGACGCCTTGACCGACTGACTGTCCACGATCACTGACGCCGTCTGGGGTGTCTTGCCCGCGGCGAGACGGATGCGGCGGCGGAGCTGGTCACGGATGACGCACAGGACGCCGGCGGCGGCCCATCTCCTCGCGAACCCGTAAATCGTGCGCCAGGGCGGGTAGTCGACGGGCATACTGCGCCACTCTATGCCGTTATCAACCAGATAGCGGATGCCGTCGACGATCTCCCGGCGTGGCCACTTCTCGGGCGCGCCGCCCGTGAGGGTCTTGCAGGCCGGAGTCGGCAACAGCGGCTCGATCAGCGCCCATTCCGCGTCGCTCATGTCCGAGGGATAGCGGGAAGCACGCAGGTGAGAAGGCCAAAGGGCCGGCCCGGAGGGGATCCGCGGACGGGCGGACCGGACCGGCCCCTTGGCCTTCTTCACGGCGGACCACCTCCTCTCTTGTGGGTTACTGGTTCCGTGGGTGGGCGATCATGTCGAGGGAACTCTGAACGGCGTTCATCTGGGCGCTGAAGTAGGCCACCCAGCGGCTCTTGGGGAAGAGCCGGGCATGCCTGGCCAGGATCCCGTTGATCACGCTGGTGATCTGCGTGGACTTCACCTCGGCCCAGTCCCTCTCCCACGCCTCCAGCTCTACTGCGTCCTCGCAGAAGTGGTAGCCCGCCTTGAACGACCACGGCAGCGGCGGCCACCCCTTCTCACCGGCGAGTTCGTGGTAGGCGGCCAGCCCCCGCACGATCTGCGACCTGGACAGTTCGGTGACCGCCGTCAGCCGGGACTTCTTCAGCCCGGCCGGGGCGACCTCCATCAACGCCAGGCGGATCGCGTCCGCGTGCCGTGCGGCCGTGGGTGAGCGGCGCCGGTCGCGCTCCCTTCTGGAGCGCGCCATGGCTACTGGCCTCGCAGGAGCCGGGCCAGGGCCGCATCCACGTCCACGTCGCCGGTTTGAGCGGCGTGCTCGATCCACTCGAGCGCGGCGCGCACCCGGGCGACGTTCTCGCCAAGGACGGCCTGTTCGTCGCCGGACAGGGTGCGTCCGCGCAGGCCGGGAACGACCCGGTTGGTCGTGGCCACGAACGCGTGGCAGGCCCCGACCAGGTCCAAGAACTCCGCCGTCCGCTCAAAGTGCCTGATGGCAGGCGCGAGTTCGCTGGTGCGCTCGTACTCCTCGCGGGCCTGGCGGCCGCGTTCGATCTGGGCGTGGTTGACCGACTGCCTCGCGCGGTCATCGTTATCCGAACTACGAATGGCGTGAGGTAGTTGAGCTGGGCAGATCTCACGCCGCTTGAGAACACGGACTGTGTTGTTTGTCGGTGTGACTGCTCAGACACCTATAGCCCGAGCGCCGATCGCTGAGGCAATCCCCGCGAGAGCGTTGAGCGCAAAGTCACGTACTGCGGTGTGATCCTTTGACGGTGGCGTTCTGTCTGTGACGCCGCTGACTCCATATGCCGGATCCTCCATAGCTTCCTCCAAGTCCCGGGTCATACGCTCGACAATCTCGCCCAGTGTCAACGTTCTAGCACCCGTGGCTTGTTCGGTTACCTGCCCTGAGATTGTGGATGCCCAGTCAATCGTGGGATCACCACGGTCAGGAAGGTAGCCATTGACGAGCACAAGGTCAGTCCCACCGGAATATTCCCAGCGACGCTCTGACGACTGCCCGATGCGTTTGCGCAACTCGTTGAAATCTCCGGCATTGAAATACCAGTTATCCGCGTAGGTTTGGCCAACAGGACGGGCTCCGGTCTGGCTTTCAAAGCTATATCCTTGCGTCGACCTGTAGTAGCCAGGGAAGAATAGATCCCATGTGTTACCGGTCCGCAGATCGAAGTACTCGCCACGCATATCGAGCATCCGCATGGCATCACAGTCCGGAGGGGCAAACAGGAAGGCGAGGGCGATGGAGCCACCACGCCAGGTCATATTGACAGCATCCTCGTATTCTTGCTGCATTCGGGCACGAGTTGAATCCGATATGCCCCCTTGGGTCCGAGCGAGCTTTCGCCGATGCTTTCTCGCTAGGCGCCGTCGAGTAGCCTTAGCTTCCCTGCGCTGGATCTGCTGATGCTCTCTAATGCGACCCATCACCGTCCAGGCTCGAGTCGTGTCGCTATCTTCCCAGCCTGTCGCAGGCCACATGCCAGAAAGGGTAGCGTCGTTCACTTAAGCTTGCCAGCGTTCGCCAGTATCGCAATAAGCAGTGACGTCATTGCGGCCTGGTGATTACGGGCATGCCGAGGTCGGTGGGTCCACTTCGGCCGTTGTTGCGTATGCGTTCCAGGCTGCGATCGAGAGCGACGAGTTTCTCCTTGGCCTTGGTGCGGCTGACTTGGAGTCCTTGAACTTCACCGAGCCACCCATTCGTCCGTGCTTCCGCGATGCGTTCGGATAGGTTGCGGATAATCTCCACCAGTCGGGGCCGTTGTCGGGGAACGATCCGCAGCATCGGGCAGCGGATGCAGGATCCGCTGCCCGATGCTGAGCATCAACCCGAAGATGCTCCCCCGCCTGGACGAACTGGAAGAGGACCTCCTCGCCCGCCGTGAACGCGCCGTCGCCGAGGACTGGCGAGGTGAGATCGACGGCCTCGACCTCACCCTCACCTTCCTGCGCAGTAAGAGAGAACAAGCACGCCGCTTCGAGCGAACCGGCCCGGTCCCTCTCGGACTTCCCGCAGTTCCTCACCAGAACCCCCAGCTCACAGGAGGGTAATCAGGAGAGCGGAGACGAGAAGCGCGGTCTGTTGCAGGGCCTGATCGGTCAAATACATGCCGTTCATCCCCGCAGCCTTCAGCTCCGCGAAGCCCTTCGACCCGATGTGCTCCAACAGCCAGCCCACCGGCCACCGGCGATCGAAGAACGCGTGCGTCACCGCCGACACGGCGAGCCCCGCCGCCAGGCCGGTCCAGGACATCTGGAGCGGGAGAATGGCCCACACCAAGCCGAGTACCACGGCCATCACCAGGTGGTACTGGGCGACGTGCCCCAGGCACGCGCCCCAGCCCCGCCTCGGGCTCACGCCGTCGGCGACGGTGCCGCCTTGCTCCCTGCCTGGTGGTCACTCTGACCGAACACGTGGTCCGCGAGGTTGTGGCCGACGGCGAGCACAGCCCATACCGATCCGAACGTTGCAAGAGTGGCGACCTGCTCGATCGACGTCATCGGGCGCCCCCGGTGACCGCGTTGGTGCAGGGAAGCCCGAAAGCGTCATACTCAGCGCCGGAAGGTGCCGAGCTGATCGGGACGCTCTTATGACCCACCAAATACCCATGAGTATCGCGGCTGCCGAAATGGCGGCTGACACAACAGCTGCGTGGTTCACCCTTGCTGGTGCTCTTGGGGGCATTCTCCTCACCAGTGCCGTGGCCCTCACAACGGCGGTCTTGACCCACAGATGGCAGAGACAGGCCGCAGACGACCAGGGCCGCAAGGAGCGGGACCAACAACTGCGCCAAGACCGGCGCGAAACCTACGCGCGCTACTGGTCCGCCTGGAACCGTTTTGTCCACCAGCTTCGAAAACTCCAGCGGACTGCTCTGGAGCAACAGGGGAGTGGTGCACCGATCCCCACCGAACTCACCGAGCAGACGCAGGAGGCGGAACTCGGCTGGCGGGATGCTGCCGACGCTTTGTTCCTGATCTGCGGCCAAGACGTCTCCGGCGCAGCTGAGGCTCATATGTATGCCACGGAAGACAGACACCATGGCGCTGAGCAAGGTGAGTGGCTGTCGGGCCGCGGCACATACCGCAGGCTGAACGACGCCATGCGCAAAGAACTCCTCAAGCTGCCTTGACCACGCCGCTACTCCGTGCACGGCACATCGCGCATGAACGCCATCACAGCAACGGACCTCGGTGCAGGTCGGCATCCACCCGGAGGCCGGCCTGTGCAGCGAGATGCTCCGGGCCCGCCCCAAACCAGCCCGGGGCGTCTCCGGCTCCGGCCGGAGCCGGAGACGCCCGCACCTGCCGTGTCTAATGGATGGCCCGAAGAGCCGGTCCCGCCCGGCGAAGCGGTTCACTTCCCAAGCGCGCAGCGCTTGGGGTCCCGCTCCGACTACGCAGGCGTCCTGCAGGACCTCGCCGCACAGCCACCTCTTGTTCCGTCTGTGCCCTCGGTGCGCTGTTCAAAAGCGTCAGGCCGTGTCGTTGTGGGAGGTGAGGAGGTGCAGGACGTTGGCGTCTGCATGGGCGCGTTTGGCGTATTCGGCACTACGAGCCTGACTAGAGGCGTAGTTCAGGCGTTCCTGCTGCTTTTTCAGCTGGCTCTCACAAGCGTCGAGGATCTCGCCCCAGGTGACGACGCGGATGCTGATCCGGCCGTCATTTTGGATGAGGCCGCTGCCTTCTCCGTAGCTCTCGATCATCCACCGTACGACGTCATCGATGGTGTTGCCGATGAGCCAGAAGTCCCATTTGGTACGGTCGTCGTGGCTGTAGCGTTCGTCCTTGCTCACGGTGAAGGCGTAGGAGCGGACCTGCGCCACTTCCTTCTCAGCCAGGGTCACGCTGGGCCTTTTGAGTTCGACAACCAGATGGCGCTTGTTCTGGCCGGCGCCGGCTACGGCGGAGAACATCAGGTCCAGACGGCCGCCGCGGCCGTCCGCGCGCCGCACCTGCTGGCGGGGCACACCAGGGCTTCGGCCCAGAGCCCGCTCCAGAGCCTCGGTCAAGCCGACCTCGGAGACGGCGCTGGCGTACTCGTCGCCGAAAACCCACAACTCCTTCTCCAGCATGCGGTGGAGCTGGTCGACTTCCCGCATGACGGTGCGGGACTGGGGCTCGAACAGCAGCGACCGCAGCATGCCGAGGAAGTCGATGCGGTCGACGGCCTGGGCATTGGCCGCGACAAGGTTCGTCAGCGGCGTCCGCTCGACGAGATCCTCCAGGCGCTCCTTCTGCGCCCCGCTCAGTCCAAACAGCTCGTCGAGAACCTTGGGCATGGCGTGGGGCTGACGACGCAGCGCCTCACGCAGCAGTACCAGCTGAGTGCGTCGGGCTTGCCGGGATCCCTGCAGGTGCCGGCTGACCAGAGTGGCTACGGAGTCGAATGCCTCTCTCTCGGCGACATCCACCGGCACGGTCGGCTCACCGGTGTAGGGGTATACCCCTTCCTCGATCCACTGTGCGATCAGTTCCTTCGCCCGGTCGCGCTCACGTTCGCGGAAGTACGACCGCAGCCTCACGCGCGCTGCCTCCACCGTGCGACCCAGCGGGGAATCGGAGTGTTCGAACTCGCCTTCCAGCATGTCGTGGTCGGTGAGACCCGCGAACTTGTCCCACAGGACGTACGCGGTGAAGTCGAAGTCAGGGGCCTGGATACCGGCCCGGAGGGTGATCCGATGCACCCCCACCGCGTCGCAGACAAGCAGCTCTCTTCGCGGAGGCTTCGTCTTCCACTCCACGATCCGCAGCACGGGCCCAGGGCCTTCCGCCTCAGAGCCGAGCTTGAGCGGTTCCTCGTACTGGTGGCGGATGACCTCGCTCAGATCGAGCAGTTCGCCGCACCACCAGACTTCCGCCATCGGGTGCTCAAATACATCGCCAGCCGCCCCGTCAGCTCCCCCTTCATGGACTGCAGGGTCAGCCGCTCTTTGCGCTGGGCGTGGCCGGTCAGGCGGACGATCGTTCCCGTGCCCTCGGAATCGGCTCGACCGCGATCATCGACGTCGAAGTCGCTGTCGCCGTCCTGGAAACGGATGACGACCTTGGACCGGCCGTCCGGTCCGTCCGAAACGGAAGTCCAACTGGCACTCGACCCGAGGGCCAGCACCCTGAAACGGCCGTACCCGTGCCGGCCATGAAGCTGCCTGCCGCTTTCGGTGCCGGCAGCACCCCGCTTCCACGAACCTCCCATCCCCTTGAATGCCGTCTCAACGGAGGAAGAGGGAATGCCCTGGCCGTTGTCAGTCACCACGACAGCCGACACCCCGCCGAGATCGTCAAACTCCAGGTTCACCCAGACCTCGGTGGCGTCGGCATCGAGGCTGTTCCAAACAAGCTCCTCAACAGCCCCCAGAGGGTCGGTGCGACGGGCAACCTTCTCGATGAAGTCGGGGCGCACTTCCACAGGAATCCGCATGAACGAAGAATGCCATCGCCTAGGCTCTGAGCCGAGCCCAGTCGCACAGCCTGCGAATCGAACTACGCCCATTCGACTCCCAGCTGCGCGAGTGCGTCCAGCTGCTCCTGGGTGAGTTTGTGGCGCCGGGTTTTGGTGTTGGAGATCCATACGCCGAGCTTCACGGCCATCGGCTCCGCCTCGCCGTCGACCCTGATCTCTTCGCTGTGGCCGCGTGGCACTGGCCGGTCCGCTCCTTCCCGTTCCACCCACTGGGCGAGGGCCAGCAGGCCTCGCTGGAACGCCTGTTGAGCCTTGCTCGGGCCCTTCGCCGCACGCCTGGCCGCGGGGGTGGGAGACGGTGCCTGGGCGGGCTGGACGTCCAGCTGGGACAGTCGCTCCTGCTGCTCGGTCGACAACTGCGCCCAGGTGCCCGGCTGTTTCTGCTGCTCCAGCCACTTGCCGATGTCGTCACCGTCCATCAGCACGCCGGGCTGGATCTCGGGGAGGCTGCCGTCGGCGTCGACCAGGTCCGCGAGGACGCGGTAGTGGCGCTCAACACCAGTCCAGCGGCCACGGGCAGTCCCAGTCCTTGTCGATCGCGGTGAGCTGCGCCGCGCGTACGGCGGCCCGCTCTGGGTTGTGATTGAGGGGTTCGCAGTTGGTGTGGTGGGTTGGGTGTGAGCTGTGGTGTTGATGATTTTTTGAGAAGAGGGAAGGGTGCTTCTGGGGTCCCTCCGGCGATGGTCAGAGGCTTCTGACCTGCGGTTGTTGGGTGTCTGTTGATAAGGCTGGTGTGGTGTTGGGGATGGTTTCTTGTACCTAATGGAACGGTGCGTGTTCGTGCTGGTCAGGGGCTTGCTGTGTGGTTGGGATGGCCGGTCGCTGGCGGGTGGGGCCGGGGAGTAGGTCGGTCATCGAGGCCGGGAGGACGGGGTGGCTGTGGAACGATCAGGGTGTAGTCCGGCGTGTCCTTGGGACGGTCAGCTCTCTGGTCGGGGCGCTGGTCTGGGCCGGCCGATAGGGGGTGGCACCGGTGCCACAGGCGCAGGACCGTGAGGTTCTTCTGGAGCGGTTGTCCGGGCAACGCCCCGGCCCGGTCGACCTTGATAGGCGGCAGCGGATTCTGAGGCGTTTGCGCCGGTTCGGGCCCGGGCCCGCGGGCTGGTACGCCGATATCTGCACCCTGTTGGATGAGGATCTGCCGCTGCGTTCGACCGGGATGCTGGTCTCGCACCTGTTCCGAGAGCTGGAGAGTTCCCTACGCGAGGTCCTTCTGCCCGATGCCACCCGGAATGACCCGACCAAGGAGCGACGGCACCTGTTCGAGGTGAAGGGTGTGCTGGACTGGCTGGGCATCCCGACCGACAGCCCCGCGGGCGTCGTCTGGCTGGCAGAGGCGACGAAACTGCACGGTTACGCGCACCGGGTCCGTATGGAGCAGACGCCGATGGACGCAGCGGTCCGTGTGCGCCTGGCCGAACTGGAGGACATGCTCGATGTGGTGCTCGACCGCTTCGAGACCCGCTACGTCACCGTGCTGCAGCGTCTGGAGACCCTGGCTGCCGTCCGTGAGCCGGGCAACGCCCATGTGAAGCTGCTCCTGAATGCCTTCCCTCAGGACTACCTGACCCAGGAACGCTTTTTCGGACTGCTGGACGCCCCTCGGTGGCTGCCGCACCTGCGCGAGCACGGGTTTTTCAGTACGCCGCCGGCACCGGAAACTGACGATGAAGCGCGCACGGTGGTCTTTCCCGCCTGGCCGGCCTCAACGTATCTGGTGCGGATGACCAGCGTTGCCCCGGCAGGCGTGGCAGCAATCGCCGAGCAGATCCCCTCGACGGATAACCCGCGGGTCAACCTCGATCTTGCGGAGGTGGCACTCCTGCTGCCCCCCGCGGACGCGGCGCGTCTGGTGCCGCGGGCGGTGGAAGCGATCCGTGGCGCCTACCTGATCGCCCCGGACCGTTACGCCCAACTCGCGGTCCACTGCGCCCAGGGCGGTCACACCGAGCAGGCTCTGGCGGTGATGGCCGCGCTTCTGCAGGCGGCTCAGCACGGTGGCCGGATCGACGACTACGATCTCCAGGAGATTCTGCGCTCGCACAACACCACCTTGGCCCGTCACCTGGGGGCGGCTTGGTTGGAGGTGCTGACCGACAGCCTGGCAAGCACGCTCCTTACCACCGGGATGGACCCTGACCGCGCTGGCGGGGAGGACCTGTCCGGCGTGTGGTACCCGGTGCTGGACCCGGGCCACGGGGGGATGCGCTCAGACGACCGTGCCTTGTTCACCGAGGCGGTCCGCGACACGGCAGACCACCTGGCGGCCACAGACATCCGCCGGGTCCTTTCCATCCTGGAGTCCCAGCCGTGGCTGGTCTTCCGCAGGCTCCGCCTGCATATTCTCCAGCGTCACGGTGCCAACGCCCCGGACGCGGTGGAGAGCATCCTGACGGACCCCGACCAGATCACCGCCGCCCGGTCACAGCGTGAGTGGGCACTCTTGGCCCGTGCCCACGCCAGCTCGCTGAGGCCGCCCGTTCTCGAACGGGTGCTGGCCGTCATCGACGCCGGGCCGGACACCGAACGGTTCGTGGAGCGGTTCCGTAGCACTTCCGGTGGTGCGGAGCTGCCGGAGCAGTACGTCGAGCAGTGGGCGGGTGCCTGGCAGCGAGACCGTTATGCCGCACTGGCCGATGTCCTGCCCGAGCAGCAGCTGCGGCGCTACCGAGAGTTGTGCGAGAGCCTCGGTCTGGCACCGTCGTTGGACACGATTCCCCAGCCCCTGGCCTGGTCGGCGACCGAAGAGGAGGGCTCGCCGGAGAACCTGGCTGCGATGACTGCCACCGAACTGATCAGCCACGCCCGGCAGTTCCAGCCCACACCAACCCGGTTCGGCACGAACGCCGAGGCCTTCTGCAGTCAGCTGCAAGCCGCCGTGACCAGCCAGGCCCTCATCTACCAGGTAGACGCCGCGCAGTTCGCCGAGTTGGCCGATGATCATCTCGCCGCCGTCCTCCACGGATTCCGTACGGCTATTCAGGTCGGCCAGCAACTCAACTGGGCCGCCATCCTCCCGCTCGTACAGTCGGCTATCAGCCGTCCTCATACCTCCGACACCGGCACCCTGCACCTGGCCGTCGCCCGGTTTGTGCTGGCGGGACTGGCGCTGCAGAGCACCCAGCAGATTCCCACCCTGCTCGGCGACGCACTATGGGACGTACTCGAGTCGGTCTGGAGCGCCGCCAGGTCACCAGAAGACGACCTTGACGGCGACCAGCAGTCTGTTTGGGACGAGAGCTTGGAAACAGCCTTGCGAGCCGCCGTCGCGTGGGCACTGCGGCGTCGTGAACACGGCGCAGCCTTCCAGGTGCTGTTCACCGCCTTGGACACCCTGCTGCTGGACGCGGCTGGCACGCCCGCTGCCCCGGGCGCCAGCCCCGTCGGACGGACCGTCGGATCCTTGATCACCCGACTCGATGCCCTCGACCCGGCCTGGATGCGACGCCGAATCGAGGTCCTGTTCAACCTCGACACCGCACTGGGCCGTGCCAGCTGGATGGCTTACCTGAGCAGCATGTCGTCGCTCACCGAGTCCGTCGTGAGCCTCCTCATGGACGTCTACCGCACCGCAGCACGCACACCCGCAGTGGACGGTCAGGATCACCGGGACTTGCACCGGAGGCTGGGTGATCACCTCATGGCTATCTATCTGGCAGGTCTGCTCGGACTGGACGACGAGAGCACCATGGCTGACTACCTGTACTCCTCACCCGTGACTGGAGTTCAGCTCGCTTCGTTCTTGAGCGAGGTCGTCCATGACCGCGACCTGCCACCGGATACCCGCGACCGCATCATGCAGTGGTGGATTTGGCGCCTGACCGCTCGGGACGACAGCGCGCATGGACCTGCACCGCAACCCGAGGAGATCCACGCCCTGATCGGCCCGCTGGCCCGCAATGATGGTTTCCCGGTCATCTGGCGCCTGGAACAGCTGAGCGTTGTCCTCGAGACGACCGGAAGCCTCGGCCGTGACCGGCGCATCTACTCTTTCCTGGCCGAAGCAGCCACCGACTACCTCGGACCAGTCCTGGAACTGATGCACCGATGGGTCACCACGCTGGACATGTACGACTACGCCCCACGGATCAGGGAGAGCGACATCCGCGCCGTTCTGCTGGCCGGACTTGCCTCTCCTGACCACCAGGAACTGGCCCGCGACATCATCAACCGAGCCACCTATCGCGGGCACTACCAATTCGCACCCCTGCTCACGGACACCGATGACCAGCCCGGCCCGTCCTGAACCAACCCACCAGCAGAGCGGTCGGCAGAGCGGCCCCTGCCGTGCCGAGGGCTTCCGGCATCTAGAGGACCGGTGCGAGTTGTGCTGGTCAGCGGCTTGGCGCGGGGTCGGGTCTGCCGGTCCAGTACAGGGCGGTGTCGATGTCGCGTGCGGTCCAGCCGTCGGCTCGTGTTGCGCCGTGGTGCAGGAGGTCGTCGAGGAGTTGGAGGTAGCGGCCGTAGCGTCCGGGTGTGGATGTGAGGGTGAGGCCGAGGGTGTCGAGGGCGTGTTGGACGCGGCGGTCGTAGACGGCCATCCGCTGTGGTGCTGCTGCGGTGAGGATGGCTGAGGCGAGGGCGTCGCCGGTGCGGAAGCCGGGCAGTTCCCAGATGATGCCGCGGCCTGCGCGGGCGGCCTCGCCGCGGGTGAGGGCGGTGTCGCGGACGGCGGTGACGGCCCGCTCGGTGACGGCTCGTACGTGGGTGTCCGGTAGGGACATCAGCTCTGTCACCCACCGAGTCTGTGCGGAGAGCCGTTTCCAGACCACCAGGGCTGCGATGTCCGTCTTGCCGAGGCTGCCTGCACGTTCGGTTCGCTGTACGACGTCGTGGAAGACCTCGTCGTAGTGCGCTGAGACGGTGGCCAAGTAGCCGGCGCGGGCGGCGATCAGGACGTCCCATACCTGGCCGCAGACAGCAGCCAACTCCTCCTGGGCCGGTGTACCCGTCGTCTTCTTCACGTCCGCATCATGTCGTTGTCGCTGTTCGGCGGGTACGGGGTCGGCTTGCTTCTTCGGCGAGGTGGTCGAGCTGGATGGCTTCGAGGGCTTTCTTGGTGATGCGTTCGGTGCCGTCACAAATGGCGGTGATGGCGGCTTGACGGATGAGGCGGGCGAGGCTTCCGATACGGCCGGCGGTGCGCTGGTGGAGGTAGGAGGCGTGGCGGGGGAGTGTGTCGGGTGTGTGCTGGGTCAGGTCGAGGGCGTTCTCCATGTCGGTGATGAGGTCGGTGAAGGGGCGGGTGTTTCCGTGGCGGGCGGGGAGGGGCCCGCAGGTGATGAGGCTGGCGCGGCCGGCGAGTTGGGCCCCGCGTACGCCGGAGAACAGCGGGGTTGAGGCGACGTCGATGCCGGTGTAGACGAAGGTCGCTCTGATGCGCTCGGTGAGGTCTTTGAGGAGGTCGGCGGCTTCGGCGCCGGTGGTCGTGCGCGGGTTGAGGCGGTGGATCTCGTCGATCAGGACCAGGCGGACGCCGGCTTGGGTGTAGGTGTGGCAGACGGCCTCGGTGATCTGGGTCTGGGTCATGCGGGTGGTGATGGGGATGCCGAGGTAGCGGGCGAATTCGGTGGCGAGGGTCTTGGCGGTGGCTCCGGGCGGCACCAGCAGGTACGCGACCGGTACCTGCTCGTGGGCACGTCCGGGCGGGGCCGGGTTCTTGCGGGTGTGGGCGAGGTGGCAGGTGCGTCCGACTTCGAGGAGGGCGGTCGTTTTCCCGGCCGCGGCGGGGCCGGTGACGATCAGTGAGGGGCGGGCGGTGGTCTGTTGGTGACGGCCGAGCAGCATCAGGGTGCGGACCTGGGTGGCGAGGGTGTCGATGGCGGGGGTGCGGACGGTGACGAACGCGGAGTGGTAGGCGAGGCGTTCTTCCGTGCTGCGAGGCGCGTCGCCGGGCTGGGGCGGGGCGAGGGGCGGAGTGGTGGCGAAGTGCTGCCAGCCCTGCCAGGTGGTGATCGGCCACTGCGGTTCGCCGTCGTGGGCGTCGACCCACGGGGTGTCGGCTGTGGTGCGGACGGGCTGGCCTGCCGGGCTGGGGGAGTGGCTGGCGGTGGTGATGTGCGGGCGGGTGGTCACCAGTTGAGGGCTTCCTGGGCGGGGTCGTAGAGGCCGAGTCCGGTGTACGGGACGGCGGCGTTGTTGTCGCCGGGGTCGTTCTCGCCGTTGGCCTGCTCCGCGTCGTCGGGCAGGCCGTCGAGGTCATCGAGGCTGTCGTCGTCCGAGCCGTCGGCCTGCGGGGCCGGGGCGTGGGGCGTGCGGGTGCCGGCCGTGGGCAGGGGTGTTTTCAGCGGTGCGGTGCGGGTGAGGAGGCGTTGCTCGCCGGGGGTGGCGGTGCCGGTGTGGGCGCGGCGCATGAGCTGGTCGAGGGCGTCGGCGAGGTCGGCTTCGTGGGTGTCGCGGTCGCTGTGGCGGGCGGTGATGGTTTTGATGTGCTGCCAGGTGGCGCTGTTGAACGGCTGGTGGATGTGGTCGCGGTGGATCCACGGGATCTCTGTCAGGTGTCCGTCGGGCAGGCGGATCCATACCTGGCGGGCGTCGTGGGGGTTGGTGTGGACTTCCCATTTGCCGCCGCGCGCGGTGACAGGGGAGGGCTGGCCGCGGTAGGGGGCGAGGACATCGTGGTCGTAGGTGCGGTGGTCGACGCGGATGCCGCGTTCGGTGATGGCCTGCCAGCGCACCGGCAGCAGTTCGAGGTAGTCGCTGCCGCTCAGGGGGAGTGGCACATAGCCGGCCACGGCGACCAGCGCGGCCCACATCTGGTTCGGGGTCAGGGCCTTCTTGGGCAGGGTGGGGTGGCGCAGGCCTTCGTGGGGGCGGTGGTGGTAGTGGATCAGCCATTCGTCCAGCAGGTCCTGCAGCTGCGCGACGCTGAAGCAGGCCTCGGTTTCGGCGTCCGGTCCGCGGCGGGTGACGTTGGAGCCGGTGTAGCCGGGCAGGTGCTGGCACAGCAGGGCGTTGATGGTGCCGAAGGTGCGCTCGACGATGCCTTTGGCGGCGGGGGCGTGGGGCGGGGTGGGCTGGACGCTGATGCCGAGGGTCTCGCAGGCGGCGCTGAACGCCGTGGACAGGTAGACCTTGCCCCGGTCCACGACGATCGTCTCGGGCACCACGACCGGCCGGGCGGCTGCGCCCTGAAGGCGTTCGTCCAGGCCCATCAGCCGCTGTAGCTGGGGGAGTTGGGTGTGGGCGAGGCGCAGCGCTTCGGGCCAGGAGGGGCGGGCCGGGTGCGGCACGGCCATCTCCGCGAGCAGCAGGGCGGCGTCGACGGCCTTGGTGCCGGCGGGGCGCAGGACGGCGGCGAGGATGGCGCGGGTGGCGACGTCGACGGCGATGGTGAGTTCGGGCCGGCCGGTGGTGCCGTCGTCGAAGACGGCCAGGACGTCCAGCCGGGTGGTGTCGACCTGCACCTGCTCGCCCGGCCGCAGCGCCACGGTCGGGGTGAACGCCCGTCCGCCGGTGGGGGAGGGGAGAGTACGGGCGGGGCGGTGGGGGTGTTCGGCGGGACCGGCGAGTTGGTGGACGAGCCGGTAGAAGGTGGCCTGGGAAGGGGCGGGCACTGTGACGCGGCCGTACCGGTCCTCCAGGATCTGCGCGACCAGGGGCGTCAGGCCTTTGACGGTGCCCTTGGAACGGCCGCGCTGGCGGCGCAGCGCTTCCTCGATGGCGGCGATGACGCGTTCATCGGTGCGCCCGGTCGGGCTGGGGCGGCGGGTGGTGCGGTGGTCGACTAGCCCCCACAGTCCCTGCTTGCGGTAGGCCAGGCGCATGCGCTGCACCGTGGTCCGGGAGACAGGGCCGAAGCCGATCGCGGTCAGCTCCGCCGCCTTGGCCTCCTCGCGCTGCGCGAGCGTGAACCGGTCGGGGTCGTACTCGGCCCGGGGCACCCCGTCGCTGTCCGTCCCGCCGGGCAGGCCGGACTCCACCTCACGGATGTGCCGCTGCCAGGCCAGCGCCTTGCGCCGCGCGTCCTCGGGCGCGGTTTCGAACAGACCCCACTGCGTCACGGCCTGGGGCATCTCGGCGCCCACGATGGCGAAGGACAGGTCGGCGAACAGGTGCCCGGCCACGACCGTCTCGTCTTCGCCTGTCTCACCGGCGAGGTGGACCTGCTGCCCCGCCACAGCGATGACCTGCCAGGTCCGGTCACGGAAGCGGACGTGCGCTCCGACCTGCAGCACCGGCCGTCCGCCACGCCGCACGCTCACCGTCCATCCCCGCTGCCCGGGCCGCCGCAGCCGTTCGCACCGCCGGCGCCGGTGCTGACGAGGGCCCGCTCGTTCAGCGGTACGTCCAGGGGTGTGGTGAGGTGTCCGTGCCACAGGGCGTGGAAGACGGCGGGCAGGACTTCGATCGGGTCGCCTACCGCTTTGGCGCCCTCGATCAGAGGCCGCGGCTGGGCGAACACCTCACGTACGGCAGCCGCGAGAGGGGGACGGCCGGCGTTGCGGGGGTGGCGGTAGCCGGCTAGCCATTTCAGGTTCGCCGAAAGAGTCTTCTCCAGCGGCTCGAGGCGCCGGTAGCTCCAGGCGGTCTGCGCGCACGCCGCCTGAAGGACCGTCGCGGCCCGCTGCGCCCGCTCGCCGCCGGCCTCCGGGTGGCTGGGGCAGTCGGCCAGCAGGGCGGTGCCGTCGCGGTGGCGGGCGAAGAGCTGCGGCACCCACGAGCGGACCTGGCCGCGCGCGTCCCGCCACAGCAGACGGACCGGCCGCCCGGCCAGGCCGACCACCTCGGGGTCGCGGTCCAGCACCATCAGCTGCGCCCGCATCGCGGCCGACCCGCACGCCACATGCCGGCCGGTCGTGGCTGACCACCACTGCCCAGGACCCCACCGCCGCCCCGGCACCACCGGGAACGCCGACACCGGCTCCAGCTCCTCGAAGGACACCGCGAGAACCGCGTCCGCCCACCGCTGCTGCACCACCTGCCCGATGGGGTCGACGAAGACCGTTTCCCACTCGGATCCGGTGTCCGTCTGTATGTGCTGTGAGCGGCCACCTGCTGCGGCCGCTGTGTCCTTGCTGCCCACGCGCCCCAGTCAAGCCCGTCCTGCCTGTGCGGCGGGCGGCTTCACGGATTTTGATCACGAGTGCCGGGCGATGAGGTATGCCCTGCGGATCACGATCCGTCCACACCTTGCCTGCCTCCTGACACTTGCTCACCGCTCCTTCCCGGCTGCCTGTTGCGGTGGGCCGGGAGTGCTTCGGCCAGGGCGTCGGCCGGCAGGCGGGCCCAGCGCGCCAGATCCTCCAGGGCCATCCCGGCCGCGAGGGCTGCTGCTGTGGTCTCCCGTACGGCCTGGTCGATCAGGGTGGCGGCATGGCCGAGGTTGCCCAGCAACTGCTGCGTGGCGTCGGCGGTCTTGCCGTACTGGACACCGCGCAACTGGGTCAGCTGCTCTTCGGCGTCGTTGACCAGGCTGGTGATCAGTGCCCGCTGCTCGGCCGGCACCGTAGAGCGCCACGTGGTGCCCGAACCGGGCGAGCTGCGTTCCTTGGACAGGACGCGCAAGTGTCCGGCCATGGTGGCGGGCTGGTGCTCCTGCCTCAGCCACCACGGATCGTTGCCGTAGCCGGGCGGGCCCCCCGCGCCGCGGCGGATGCGGATGACGGCGCCCATCCACGAGGTCAGCGGGCCGCCGTAGTCGGTGGCAGCCAGCGGCCCCAGCCACCCCCGCCCGACCCGCTCGCCCAGCCGGCGGCAGAACGCCCCGTCGGCGGGCAGCGGCCGCGGACGCCCGGCCCCGCTGTCGCGCCACGCCAGCTCGGCCATGGCCGGTCCAGCAGTGCGTCGGCCACGGCCACCACCTCGGGGAAGACGACCGCGTCCCGACCCACGATCCGCCACCGCTCCAGCTCCGTCCCGGCGTTGCCGCCCGCGACCTGGTGCAGCCGCCGCGGCCAGATGGTCTCCCGATCCCAGTGCAGGGCCTGCTCCCACCACCGGGCGACCACCGCATAAGCCAGAGCGAACACTTTCTCCGGATCTGCTCCGGCCCGTGCTGCCCGCCGCGCCACGCCCGTCCACCGCCGCTGCGCCGCGGCCACTTCCGGCACACTCCGCGCGTCCAGGTGCTCAAGAGGCTGGTCGGCGTCCGCGTCCAGGAGCCACCGCCGGTGCCGGGCGCACACCCGCTCCCATCGCGGCGCGTACCGCACCACCCGCACGGCCGTCCCCGTACGCCGGGCCGCGCACAGGCGGCAGCCGAAGGCGACCGGCCCGGCAACCGCGCCGCCGGTCCGCCACGCCGCCGCCGGCACCCCGTTCTTTCCGGCCGACAGCTTGGAGTCCTCCTGCCTCCAGGAGGGCAACGCCCGCGCCAGGACGTCTTCCTCGACGCCGCACAGGCCTGCCAGGAGCTGCCGTCCGGGCGCGTTCAGCAGCACCTCGGCGTCGGCCCGCGTGCCTCCTCCGTCGTGCCCGGGCGGGTAGTTGCGCCACTGCCAGCACGACCGCAACACCTTCGCTTCCATCCCGTAACGGCTCGCGATGCGGCAGATCAGCGACGAGGTCGTCTCCCTCGGCAGGGGAGCGGTCCGCAGCAGGCCGGGGTGATGGGTCACTCCACCACGGTCTCGTGTCCGCCGTCTCGGCGGGCGCTTTTGCAGCGGATGCCCAGGCGCCCCGTTCTCCCCGGCGCCGTCACTTCCACTCGACGGGACCCTTCAGACCGTTTCCCCTGTCACCTCTTGCTACCCCTGTGACCTGCGAAGACGATGCGACAGGCCGGGAGGCAGGGGGAGTTGGGAAAAGATCTTGGTCTTCGGCATCCGGATCTGGCCTCCGGCGGCGTGTAAGGAAGTGAAGGCCCTTGGGCCTTTATCAACGAGTTCGTTTCTACTGGGAGGCCTGGTCGATGACTTGGTCGTACTGGGCAGGAGCGGGCGGGGTTCCCCTGCTGCTCCTGCTGTTCTTCGCGATGCGCCGAGCCAAGGGCGTCGTGGAGATGCTTGTGAAGGCGCACATCGAGACCCGGGCGGAGCGCGAGCAGCGTGCCACCATGGTCGCGATGGCGCAGTCCCTGCCCGACGGCGGCGCCGCGGCCCGCTTCGAGCAGGGACGGCCGGCTTGGCTGTTCCGCAAGGACGCAGCCGAGCCGGCAGGCCACCGGGCCATCGCCACGCAGGAGGCCGCGTGAGCGAGGCCGTACCGGGAGCGGACTTCGAGTCCTTCGTCCTCGAGACCATCGAGGCGTTCTCCCGACTGGCCCGGGTCGAGGCGGGCGACCTGCACAGCGCAGAAGATGCTGTGCAGGACGTCTACCTGAACATGTACCGGCGGTGGGCGACGATCTCTGCACAGGATGGGTCGCTCACCGCCTACGGCCGCATCGCAGTGAAGAGGGCGGTCATTGACCAGTTCCGTCGGAACAAGCGGATGGTCACGGTACCGGTTCATGAACTGCCCGAAACGGAATCAGGCATCGGAATCCCCGAGGCCGCCTACGAAATGATTAAGGAAGGAAT
This sequence comes from Streptomyces sp. NBC_00212, assembly GCF_045206365.1. Classification (NCBI taxonomy): domain Bacteria; kingdom Bacillati; phylum Actinomycetota; class Actinomycetes; order Kitasatosporales; family Streptomycetaceae; genus Streptomyces; species Streptomyces sp. NBC_00212. Next base: position 12,937 of record NZ_CP108116.1, on the reverse strand, counting down.
TGGCGAACTCGTCTCCAGCCTTCCTGAACGGCAGCGCGAGGTTATCACCCTGTGTGTTCTGCAGGACCTCAGCCCTGCAGTGGTTGCGCAGCGCCTCCAGATAAAGGAGGAGTCGGTGAAGCGCTACATTAAAGCCGCCGCCAACAACCTGAAGAAGTCCATCAACGAGCACAGCGAGGAGGCCACCGCATGACATACCTGTCCGCTTGGACGCACCAGCCCGAGGAGCGGGGAACCATCCGGCTCCTCGCCCTCTGGCTCCTGCTCGAAGGCTCTGAGCAGGCATTTTCAAAGGGCTCTCGGATCAGCGAGGACCCTGTCCAGGCGGAGGGGGGCCAGCCTTCGGGCTGGCCCCCGGCCCCCGCCCCCTGCCTGGAAGACCACAGAAACGGAACCCATCGAATCGGCGCGGTCCGTGAACTGCACGCTCTCCTGAAAAAGGAAATCGATGATTCCGCGACACCGCAAGAAACACGGCGTGTGGCAGAAATCCTTGAGCTCCTGGACAGGGATAATGTAGCGCGAAGCTGGTGGGAAAGGGCAGCTCTCAAGGGTGACGAAGATGCTCGGGACTATCTTCATATCCTCGATGTCGAAAGTGAAGAAGAGCTATCGACATGCTGTGGGCACGAGAAAGAACGCGCTGAGGAAGCTTTCAGATCATTCGTGAGTGGCTTTGTATGCCGGTCAGCCGGTATCCGTGTAGCTACAGACAGGGTCGACTCGGCTTTGGGGGAAGCCGGAGTCGGGCTGTCTGAAGCAACGCAAGCTCTCGTGCGTGAGATTGAGGACTTCCTGGCGCACTTGGACCACACCACCGGCGGGCCACGGTGCTGACACGACAGCGCGTCGCGCGCCCACAGACGGGAGAGTCTTTGTAGACCAAGCCTCCATGAGGCCTTCATGCGAGAAGGCCGGACGACTCGTTGAAGTGGCGGCCCATCCCCGCGCCCGCGGGGATGGGCCGCCACTGCATTACCCGTGGCTCCGTAAGTCGACTCACGGAGTCCTTCCGCCAGTTGGTACGACGTCAGCTGGGGAGACGCTACTGCGGAGGCGGTACGGCTTACACCCACCAGCATCGAAGCGAGCTGGCCAACTGCGCGAGCCTCGCCCAGCTCTGGGTTTTACGCTGCTGCCAAGCCAGGGGTTCACCAAGCAACAACCGCCGCCGGGTTCTTGGCGCTCAAGTTCGACCTGTAGACCTTGAACAGCGAGTCCTGTCAGTCACAAGGCTGTGACTGAGCGCTTCAGTTGGCGAGTAACCGCGCGAGTTAGCGCCGAAAACCCGCGCGCAGACCGTCTCGTCGATGCCACAGTGGCATTCGAAAAAACGACCACTTGGGGGTTTTCGTGACAGATCCGAATAATGTCGACTGGCAGCCCTTATCGCGCCGCCACATCTCGACGCGGGAACAGGCTCTGTTCGAAGAGGTACCGGATCATCTGATTCGCCCGCTGAAAACTTGGATTGCCGAGTACCTCGCCGACCATCCGAAGCTCACAGGACGAGTTGCTCTGCAGATGCGCATTGCTCTCGACACTCCAGATCCCGAGCAGCTTGTCGAGGCCGTTGCTGCCAGCGATCTCTCACTGCTACTTGATGTTGTCGACGTGGTGCTACACCTCGACAAGGGGCTGTGGTGGGAGCTTGATGTCGCAGGCCCTGAACCCACGAGGGAAGCCGGTCTGGCCGACTGGCTCCCGGACTTCTCTTGGCCGAAGGGAAGCAAGGCAGCAGCGGTCGAGAGGCTCGACGAAATGCTCATGGACGCTGGCTCGGCTTTTGAGGTCGATTGGCGTCAGCGGTGCTTGCAGCGCCGAGTCGACGCCACGGTGGCTATCGCTGCCGAGCAGGCAATGAGCATGGACACCGGAACGCATCTTCGGGCGGCATGGATCGCTACGTACGGGCGGCACCCAGATCCGTCGAAGGCATACGACGAGGCGATCCGAGCCGCTGAGGCTGCGGCCATCCCGGTCGTGCTGCCGAAAGGTACGAAAGAGACCCTTGGCAAAGTTCATGCACACCTCAGGGATGCTAGTGACAAGTGGGAACTTGCGATCGAGGGAACAAACGACGGCTCTGTTGCTCCTCTGACCGAGCTGATCGGTCTGCTCTGGAAGGGGCACGTTGCTCGACATGCTGGCGGCCCCACCTTCCGCCCGCAGCGTCAAGACGAAGCGCAGATGGCGGTCCATCTGGCTGCAACGTTGGTGCACTGGTTCAGTACCGGTGCAGTCCGGCAGCGAAAGTCAGGATGATGAACGCGGAGCCCCATCACCCGGCTTCATGCACGCGAGCGAGCGGCTTTACTCAACTCGCCAAATCAAGTGCTCAGTCACACAAGGCTGTGGTCGGGTAGCCGGGTCACGGCCACGTGACCCGGCTACCCGACCACAAAGGCTCCGCCGGGATGGGGCAACGCTGGTCTATCTCTTGCCAGCCGTTTTGAAGCGGAATCCGAAGAGACCGCCGGTTTCGTGTTCGTCGGTGAGGCGGGGGTTGCGGATGTAGGGCTCGGGATCGAAGCCGCGCTGTGCGGCCATACCCAGGCTGTCGGTGTTGATCGTGACGATGTACTGCAGGTCCTCCTCCACGGTGACTTCGGCGGCGAGCTTCAGGGCAGCAGCGACTTGCCGGTCGTCGACGCCGTCGTAGAGGTGGCTGTCGTGGATGAGGAAGTCGGGGCCACGGCCGTGGCGGTGTGCCAGGACCGCGAGGGTCAGATCGAAACAGAAGATGACCATGTTGCTGATGCCACGGCTGCCGTCGCTGTCGATGCGCGGGGTGATGGTCAGGCTGTTGCGGCCGGCCTCGATGGCGAGGTAGGCCTCGCGCCCTTCCCCATAGAGGCGCTGGGCGTAGTGGGAGAACAGCAGGATGGCTTCGTCGGTCTGCCGACGGCGCTCCTGGAGATCGGTGTCGACCGCCTGCTGCAGTTCCACGCTCTTCGCGGTGATCTGCCGGGCGCTCGCTTCGAGGGTCTGAGCCGCTTCGAAGCGGTGACGCAGAGCCTGGAGCGCGGCCTCTTCACGCCCGAGGGCCGTCTGCAGGGTCGTCAGAGCCTCCAACGCTCCTCCCTCGGCAAGCTCTCGAAGGAGGCGGGCCTGGTCCTCGCCCAAGCGTGCCCGCTCCGAGCGGCGCGACTGAAGCCGCTCGGTGAGCTCGGCGACCTCTTCTTCCAGGAAGCGTTGGCGGTTGCGGACCACTGAGTGGTGGAACGTCTTCACGTCCTCGAACCGCCGGCGCACCTGATCGTTGAGGACGACGCCGAGTTCTCGGTAGACGGGCTCGAGGTAGTCGACTTCGACGTCGGTGGTCTCGGTGACGGCTGCCTGGAGCTCTTCGAGGTTGTGCTGGTCGATCACATCCTCCTGCGCCAGCTGCTTGATACGTCGGCTGACCTGGTCCGCTCTGTCCTTGAGGCGTTCGTATTCGGGGACGACCTGAAAGGCTGCAACCTGTGCACGGAGCCGCTCCACCTGTGCCTTGGCCAGGGTGATCTGGCCTCTGAGGTCTGCGGTGGAACCCACGATGCGCCCCCACACGGGGTCATCGACCGCTTTCTTCAGCTGGGTACGTGTTGCCTTGCGGGCGGCCAGCTGTCTGTACTCGTCGACGAGCTGCCAGTCCAGGCCCAGCAGATAGGCGAGGTTGGAGGCGGCTTCCGGGGCGGACTGCCGGGAGAACGTACGGGTCGGCTCGTTGAAGCCGTGCGACGAAATACGCCGGGCGAGGAAGGAGAGCAGCACCCTTCCGCTTACGCCTGGATGGTCACCGCGCAGACCGAAGAGGTCCCGCTCGATCAATTGTGTCCACCGCTCCACGGGCAGCTCTACGGCGCCAGTGCGGGGAAACATGGCACCGTCGTCCGTCCCGGTCACGTCCTCGTCGAGCGTCACGAAGCCGGCACGCTGGCCGCTGCGGCGGACCTTGAGCGGACTGCTCAGGCCGGGCCAGTCCAGTTCAAGGTTGAACGTGATGTGCCGCAGCGCCTTGTTCATGGCGAGCGTGGTGTTTGTGGCCCGGGCCCCGAGCAGGAAGTGGATCAGCTCGATCAGGCTGGACTTGCCGGCGCTGTTGCGGCTGTCAGTGTCTGCGGAGGAGGCGGTGGTGGAGGCGACGATCAGGTTCAGGCCCTCGACGAAGGACACCTCTTTGAAGCGCCCGTCGTCAGCGCTCAAGCGGCGCAGCATGCATGCTCCTTGCAACGAGGATGTCCTGGTCCAGCTCTATGGCTCCCGTGCTGTAGAGCACGTCCAGTGCCAGGACGAACCAGCCGAACGATACGGGCGAGGCGTGGCCGTGACCGGCCCGCCAGGTCTTCAGCCGGGCCCATGTCTGACTGACAGACCGCGGTTCGTCCAACTGCAGCAGGACCTGGGCGCCGACGGCGAGCAGGCACCGGTCAGGCGCAATGCCCTTCGTAGGAGTGATCATGCCGATATCCCGATCCCGGGCTGCCAGCCAGTTGGAGGCGCTTCGAAAATGTCACACCGCCCGAAGAAATGCGCGAGTACAACGAGGGCGGCACGCAGCACCTTGGGCTGCGGCTGCGCGTTGCCCAGCACGTACATCTGCAGCTGCCACAGCACGTCTTCAGGATCGGCCCAGTGTCTGCGAACCTGCTCGTAGTACACGCGGAAGCCCCGCGCGACCTCATCGTGTTCCAGCTCCCGCATATTGCCCGCGTAGAAGGCGTCCACGAGGTGGGCCTGCCGCATCCCGCGGAGCAGGTCCTCGCGTGCTTCGCCTTCAAGCCGGTTGAAGTCCAGTTTCTCGATGCGCACGTCTGGCAGAGGCATGAGCGGGTCAGAGGAAGTCCGGAGTTCCTGAAGCTGTTTCAGGAGAGGCTCAAGATCATCCATCCCGATTCCGAACGTCATCTCCTTGATCGGGATCTCGCATCGGAGGACGTCTTCCGCTATCACCTGGTCCAGTTGCATGCACTCGTGCCACAAGCGACGGCTACCCATCTGCTCAAACAGCAGGGCCGGCGTGCTGGTGGCCGCCTCGGACAGCATTGCTGTCACTTCGGGGTGAACACCGCGTCGATCGTTGTGCACGAACACGAACGTGTTGAACTGCCCGCTGCGCTTGGCGAGCGCACCGGCCAGGTCGCCGTGGAACTTCTTGCGAACCTTGCTCGGCTTCACCGTCTGCGGGGCGTAGCAGGCATACAACTTGCGGGAATGCAGTGTGAGACCGTCTGCCGACATATCGCCCAGACTGCCTGCGGTGCGCACATCCAGGAAGTCTGGGTACCTCGAGCACATGAGCCGGTGGAAGAAGTCTTCGAACTCGTTCTCGTACAACTCCGCCATGAGCTCAAGGAACTTAACCCGCGCATAGGCGCGCTGCTCGTACCGCATATAGCCCCCTCGCCTACAAGGAGGAAAGACTAGCCCTACGTGATCACTCTCGGAAGTCTCACCGTCACGCTCCACGCAAGGCGCCTTGCCAACTCGGAGTCTCAGGGCGGATATCGATGGTGCTCAGCAGCGCCTGTTGGTGGGGGTGGAGTTGGTGCCAGAGGACGGTTTGTTTGCGGGCCCAGCGCTGAAGTTCGGGCGGGAGGGACTGGCCTGTGGTGTGGAGGGTGCGGTGCTGGTGGTACTTGCGTTGCCAGGCGAAGGGCCAGGGCGGGTTCCACCAGGGGTCGAGGATGGTGAGTTCTTGCAGGGTGAGGGCGGACAGGAGGCCGGTGCGGGCTTTGCGCCGCTGCTGGATGAGCCAGTGCCCCAGGGCGAAGCCGTGGTGCTGGGCGTGTTTGAACACGGCGAGGTGGCCGTGAGCGGCGGCATAGGCACGGGCGTGAGGGAGGCCTTCGCCTGGTGGATAGCGGTGCGCGGTTGTATGAGCTGGTACGGGTTCGGTGGCGGGCGCGGCGCCGAGGGCGGCCAGGAGCTCTTGCTGGGTGGGATGGAGGCTGTCCCACAGCCTTGTCTGGGTGGTGAACCAGCGACGCTGGGCCACGGTCAGGTTGCCGCTGGCCGGGGCGGCGTGTGCCCGGTGGTAGGCGCGCTGCCACGCCAGGGGCCAGGGCGGATTCCAATGCGGGTCAAGGGCGTTCAGCGCGGCAATCCGGGCCGGATCGGTGCGCCCGTCAGCCACGCGGTGTCGCTGGCGTAGGAGCCAGCTACCGAGGGGATAGCCGTTGTGGCGGGTCCGTTCGGCCACGGCGAGGTGCCCGTGTTCGGCGGCATAGCTATGTGCGTGGGCGAGCCCTGTGTCTACGCGGGTGGGGCTTCGATCGGCTTCGGTCACTGCGCGGGCGACGACAGAGGTGATGCCGATGTCCGCGAGGAGACTCTGCTGATCGAGTTGCAGAACGTCGTGCCGGACGCACTGACGGTGCAGCCACACTGTGACCTCGTCCTCGTCCCTGCCGCGATGCGGGCCGGGCACTTTCAGCTGGCCTTTCCGCCATCGCTTACGGGCCCGCTGGTAACTCCGCTGCCAGGGATAGGGCCAGGGCGGGTTCCACCAGGGATCCAGTTCGGCCAGCAGTCGGCCACGCAGCCACATGCCTTCGGTGGCCTGAGCGTGCCGACGGTCCTGGCGGCGCTGCTCCACCAGCCAGCGGCCCAGGGCAAACCCGTCGTGCACGTACTCGGAGGCAACCGCAAGGTGCCCGTGTACCGCGGCGAAGCAACGAGCATGGGTCATGCCGTCCAAAGCCCACAGACCGGCAGCAGCAACCTGCTCGTTCACGGCCTGGGGTGCCCCCGTCCCGCCCTGCACTTTTGCGGCTTCCTCGGCCGTGATGCCGATGTCTGCCAGCAGGCGCTGCTGACCGGGGTCCAAACGCCGATATGCGGCGCACTGCCGCGACAACCACAGGGCGAGATCTGCTTCGACTCCAGGAAAGCCGCCCCCCACATCGAGCCCGCCCCGGCTCTCCACCAGCCGCCGGGCCTGTGCGTAGAAGCGCTGCCATGTCAGCGCCCAGGGCGGATTCCACCAGGGATCGACGGCGTCGAGTGCGCGGGAGTGCTCCGTGGGTTCCCGGTTCTCGCGGGCCCTGCGGCGCTGGTGCACGAGCCACGATCTCAGCGGATACCCCTGGTACATCGCGTCCTTGCCCGAGACGGCCAGGTGACCGTGCTCGGCGACGTAAGACCTGGCGTGCGTCAGCCCCGTTTCGAAGCCGGCCTGGACGGGGACCCGCCGCGGCAGAGCGGTGCAGGCCGCCTCGGCCGTGATCCCGATGTCCGCCAGCAGACGCTGCTGCTCAGGATGGAGAGTGCTGTAGCGGGTGCACTGCAGATACAGCCACTCGCCGTTGAGGATCTGCGTGCCGGGGAATCCCGTGGCCGCATCGGGCGGGCCGGCGACTGCGGCGTGATCGCGCGCCCGGTAGTACGAGCGCTGCCACTGCACCGACCAGGGGACGTTCCACCACGGGTCCAAAACCGCGAGAGCCTGTGCACGGTCCGGCGCTATCGCCCACGCTCTGGCCTGGACGTTGCTCAGCCATTCCCCAAGCCGATAGGAATCGACCACGGTGTCCTGCGGGACTGCAAGGTTGCCGTGTTCGCGCACGTAGCGGCTGGCATGCACCAGGCCAGCCGCGAAGGCTTCGTCAGCCTGCCGGCTGTGTCCGCGCCGCCGCTTACCCCCCGCACTACGGCCGCCGGACCCCACACGCGCCCGTACCGCGAGTTCGTCCACCAGAGGGCGCTGACGGTGCGCCGGAGCTACCGCCCACATCGCCTGTTCCGCAGCCCTTGTCCCGCCCTGCGCCCGCACGCACTGATACGCCCACGCAAAGAGAGGACCTGACGTCTCCTGCGCCAGCTGCTCCACGTACCAGGGCCTCCGCACACAGCCCGCAACAGTAGTCAAAAGCGACGGCAGATCAGCCAGGCGAAAGGGAACATGGCCCTGCGCATCGGCCACCACACGGCGCCGGAAGCCGTCACTGGCAAGCAGCGTGGCCAGGGCAACGGTCTCCGGATAGACCACCAGTTCCCGAGCCACAACCCGCCACGCATCCTGGTCCAAGCCAGCACTGTCCAGGCTCCGCAGCCGCGCCGACCACATATGCTCCTGCGGCCACGTCTGCCACCACCACGACGAGGTCACCGCCCGCGCCACCTCAAACGCATCCGACGCCAGCGCGGAACGACGCAGCAGCCTCACGTGACAGCGCTGGGCGTCCAGCACTTGCCCGCACCCGGCCAGGTCCACCACCCGGCCCGCCGTGCCCGGTACATGCATCAGCCACCGGCGATGAGACAGGCATACCCGCTGCTGCGGCCCCAGATACAGGCGAGCGGTCTCCCTCATTCCGGTACGCCGCGCCGTGCATCCAGGGCAAGCCGGCCCCCAGCACCGCACCTTCTCCGCGGTGTGGTGAAACTGCGCTGCTGGCCCTGTAGCGAACCGTCGACGGGGCTCCTCCTGAGCCCAGGCAGGCAGCGCCCGCAGCAGACGATCCTGCGGGACGCGACACAGCTGTGCTACCCGGTCCCGGGCCTCCTGGTTCAGATAGATCTCACTGTCCAGCCGTGCCCTGCCCATCGAGTTCGGCAGCCCGTCCACATCGAGGACCGCCGCCAGCAGGTCCCCGAACCCCATGCCGTAGCGCGCCGCCAGCCGCGTCAGGAACGACTGCGTCATCTCGCCCTGCAGCGGCCCCACGCGCAGCACACCGCGCGGCAACGCGAGCCTCCCAACTGCTGCCGGTGCCTGACTCTCGCCGCTCATGCCACCCCAGTCCGTCGGCCCCGCTTCTCGTAACCATCTGCGAGCCACACCTGGTTACGGACCCGAGAGGTCTGCGCACCGATCAAGCAGCACTCATGCCCACTCGACTCCCAGTCCCGCGAGGGCAGCGCGCTGCTCCTGTGCGAGCTTGTCGCGGCGGGTCCTGGTGTTGGAGACCCATACGCCCAGTTTCACGATCACTGGCTCCGTCTCGCCGTCGACCACGATCGGCTCACCGTGGCCGCGCGGGACAGGCCGGTGGACGCCTTCCCGCTCCACCCACTGCGCGAGGGCCACCAGGCCGCGCTGGAACGTCGCCTGTGCCTTGTTCGGGCCCTTCGTCGTACGCGTGGCCGCAGGGGCGGGAGACGGCGTCTGGACGGGCTGTACGCCCAGCTTGGACAGCCGCTCCTGCTGCTCGGTCGACAGCTGCGCCCAGGTGCCCGCCTGGGACTGCCGCTGGAGCCACCGCCCGATGTCGTCGCCGTCCATCAGCACGCCCGGCTGGATCTCGGGCAGGCTGCCGTCGGCGTCGACCAGGTCGGCGAGGACGCGGTAGTGGCGCTGCCAGTCCAGTGGCCAGGGGCAGTTCCAGTCCGGGTCGATCGCGGCTAGCTGCTTGGCGCGCTGCGCCGCCCGCTCCTGGTCCTTCCCGAGGCCGCCCTTGCGGCGCAGATTGGCGATGTGCTGACCGATGGGCACCATCGCCTCGCCGTCGCCCTCGCCCCAGACCTGGTCTTGGCGGGGAGCAAGGTGGCCCGTGGCCTGCCGGTAGGAGCGCAGCGCGGCGAGTTTGGTCTCCCACGCCTCTTCGCCGGGCTCCCAGACCATCCCGGCCTCCGGGGCGTCCAGCAGGGTCTTGCGCCGCTCTTCCAGCTCCCCGGCCCGCAGGGCCTTCCGCTGCTGGTGGACCCATCGCCCAAGCGGAAATGCCTTCGTGACCCCGACTTCGACCTCGACGTCGTAGGGAACGGCGTAGAGGCCGGTGATCGCGTTCTCCTTCCGCCAGCGGATGAGGGCTTGGTAGCCCTCCAGCCACACCAGGGACTCCGGGCGGTAGACCCGTGTGCGCAGGAACGCGGCGATGGTGGTGGCGTCGCGCGGGTTGGAGAAGTGGAGCAGGGCTGCTTCGGCGGCGGCCTGTGTGTCGTCGTTCTCCTCCTGGCCCCCGCCGTCGTCGCTCTCGCCGTCGGCCCCGACGATCTGGCCGTCCTTGTCGCGCTGGACGTGGACCTTGCGCTTGCCGCTGGTGAGGGCACGGGAGGCGAGCTGCTCAACAAGTCGTTCATCGTGCGAGCGCAGGCCCTGGAGGACGGCTACGAGGGGGCGGAAGGAGGCGCTGGCGACCATGTCGGTGGGGTCCTCGTTCGGCTCCAGGAACACCGGCACGATGATCCTGGCGACCTTGGTGGAGCCGTCCTTGTTGAGCCGCAGTGCCCGGCCGATGTTCTGGACGATCTCGACCTGCGAGCCGCGGGTGTCCGCGAAGCAGACGGCTTCCACGCCCCGCTCGCCGGTGATGTCCACGCCTTCACCGAGAACGCGAACGGACGCGAGGAACGCGCGGTGGACCCGGTGCCCGGCCGCGTCGATGCCGTTGGCGAACTGCCGTAGGACCTCCCGCCGCTCGGACACGAGGTGGTCGCCGCACAGCCAGGCCGACCAGACCCGGTCCGGGGGTACGTGGCGGCCGGCCTCCAGCTCGTAGAACTCCGCGTCGATGGAGGACTTCGGCAGCTTGTCGGCGGCGGCCAGGTCGTCGTCGGTGGCGTCGTTGACGTACAGCTCGGCAGCGGTCTTCGGCAGCTTCTCCGCGAACGCGGCTGCCTCTTCAACCTTCTGGTGGAACGTCATGACCGTACGCAGGTTGTACGCCGCCGCGTGCTCCAACAGGGCGGTCTGCAGGAGCGCCAGGCGCCGGCCACGCCGCGCCTCCTCCGACTCCCCGAGGACCGGCGAGGGATCGCGGATCTCCAGCACGTCGATCTCGAACCCGGCGAGGATCTCCCGCTCGATCGCCTCCGAGAGCCCGAGCTCGGCGAGCCACGCGCCGTAGGTGCCGTTCGGGTCGTCGGCCATGGTCGCGATCTCCGCCTCTTGGCCGTCCGCGCCCTTCTGCGGCCGGGCCGCAGCGAGGATGCGCGGCGTCGCGGTCAGGTAGAGCCGGAAGTCGGCGGGGATCCGCTGGTTGTCGTGGATCGCCGCCCACGGCCGCCCAAGATCACCAGCGGTTCCGTGCGCCTCATCCACGATCGCGAGGTCGAAGCCGCTCATGCGCTGTCCGTACAACCGGTCTCCGCCCGCCAGGGCGGCCTCCAGTGGCCCGCGGACCTTCCGCTGGCCCTCGGGTGCGTCGATGTCCTCACGGTCCACAAGGGAGGCGTAAGTGGCGAGCACGATGACTGGCCCGGACCCGGCCCACAGTGCGAGCTGGATCGGGTTGGTAGTGGTGCGCACTCCCAGTGAGTTGAGCACCGGGTCGTTCTCCAGCGAGCACACCGCGACCATCGGGGCTCGGTGGCCCACCAGGCGCCATGCCTGGGCGGTTTGTGCGAGCAGGTCCAAGGTGGGCACGGTCACGAGGATCCGACTGCTGGGGAAGCAGTCCAGCGCGCACGAGGCGGCCGTGATCGTCTTGCCCGAGCCGGTCGCGGAGACGATCGTGCCCCGGGCCCCCTGAGGGGGAACCGGTGATCTTGCAGGGAATCCCACCCACTTTCGGAAACTCGACTTCTGGTCTACTTGATGTTCTCGGAGCTGGATCAAGGAAATGCCCCCGGTTCGGGAAGGACCTGATCGACGGAAATGATCCGGTAGCCGCAGTCCTCGTAGAGGCTGGCAGACCGGCTGAACGTGGCCTGGGGGTGCTCGACGGCCGCACCCTCAGAGCCGGCGAAGACACAGCGGATCAGCGGCTGATCTCTTACAGAGGCGACGGGTTGGGCCGTGATCCGGTAGACGCGGTACCGCAGCACCTCGGCCGGCAGCCCGTCACCGAAACGCTCGCCCACGGCAGCCTCTACAGGCACACGCTGCACCCGCAGTTCTTCACGGCAAGTCACTCTCCGGTCCTCGTCCGGGAGGTACACGGCCAGCCGCTGCTCCTCCATGACTCGAACGATCCAGCCCATTCGAGGCGCCGGCACGAGGCGATGTCCCGTTCGTTCGGCCTTCGCGGCTCCGCAGGGGCATGACGTGCGTGCCCTTCACAGTCCTGGGCAGCCCGCCGGTACTCCCTCACTCGGTTCAGCGCGAGCCCGCGGGCCCGCCTGACCACATCGAGCAGCGCCAATTCATCCGGATAGTATTCATAGACAGGCATCTAGCCACATCCCGCTAGCCACATCCCGCTCCCGGGCCTGAACCATGTAACCGACTTTTGCCAACAGTACATGCTGCATCAAAAATCATCAGGCGCTTCCAGTCACCGACAGTAGGTAGGATTCGATCATGACCGACCAGTGGTACGTCCTCATCGAAGAGGACACCAGAGAGACCGAACGCGCCGACGGCGTGGAACTGAAACTGCACCGATGGATGCTGGCAGGCACTCACCACATCAACGGCGACCAGGAGCAAGCCACCGCGGCAGCCAAGGACGCAGCCCTGCATTACCTGCCGGGAGTCCTCGCCCGGCACGCTCAGCCCGGAGACGAGCCGGCCCGCCATGCTTTCCTCACCCCGGACGGGGCCTGGGTGGTGCTCCTCAAGCAGCGGAACCGTGAGTGCCATATACGGGTGTCAGTAGGCCGGTTGATGCACTCTCAGGAGGAGAAGCAGGCCCACCGAAAACGCTGAAAGAGATGCTCCGCAGTGCTGTGCAGGCCCCCGCGCCCTCCCCGAAACCGTGGATGCCCGCCGGGAAAATCTCAGAGTGAAGCAGCAGGACACCCCCGCTACCAAGGCCTCAGAAGCTGACGACCGATCACCCCGGACCCCTCCTTGCTGCCAGCCCAAGCCGCGCGGAGCGCGGCTCACCGCCTCGCGCGCAGCGTGAGGCCCGCGGTTCGGAGCGCAGCGAAGAACCGCACAGCCCGAACGCAGTCCGGGCCAGGCTGCGCAGCAGCCCCACCCCCGAAGCGCAGCGCAGGGGGGTGCCAACCCGAGTGCGCAGCACTCGGGTTGAGCGGAGAGCGCAGCGAACCGCCAGCGCTCCCGCGGAGCGGGAGCGCAACCCCCGCGCGCAGCGCGGGGGTTCGCTTGCACATCGCGCAGCGATGT